>JBEARP010000052.1:0-3639 GCA_041163105.1 Pseudomonadota bacterium | reverse complement strand
CCGAGACACGACAGTGCGGCCGCACCCGCGCCGGACACGACGAGCTTCACCTTGGCGATGTCCTTGCCGACCAGCGACAGGGCGTTGAACAGCGCGGCCCCGACGATGATCGCGGTGCCGTGCTGGTCATCGTGGAATACCGGGATCTTCAGGCGGTCACGCAGCTTGCGCTCAACGTAGAAACACTCGGGCGCCTTGATGTCCTCGAGGTTGATGCCGCCAAAGGTCGGTTCGAGCGCCGCAACGATGTCCACGAGCTTGTCCTGGTCGAGTTCGGCCAGCTCGAGGTCGAAGACGTCGATGCCCGCGAACTTCTTGAACAGGACGCCCTTGCCCTCCATCACCGGCTTGGCGGCCAGCGGCCCGATGTTGCCCAGCCCCAGCACCGCCGTGCCGTTGGTGACGACGCCCGTGATGGAGGGCAAGGCGGTGCTCTTCAAGAAATTCGCCGATATTGACGTGTTCGACATCGAGCTGGCGGCGACCAGCGTCGAGGCCATGGTGGCCTGCGTTGCCGCACTGGAGCCGACCTTCGGCGGCATCAACCTCGAGGACATCAAGGCGCCGGAGTGCTTCGAGATCGAGCAGCGCTTACGCGAGCGCATGAACATTCCGGTGTTCCATGACGACCAGCACGGCACGGCAGTGATCGTTGGCGCGGCCGTCACCAATGCGCTGATGCTGGCGGGCAAGGAGTTCTCAAAGGTCAAGGTGGTGGCGAGCGGAGCGGGTGCAGCGGCACTGGCCTGCCTGAACCAGCTGGTAAGCCTTGGGGTGAAGGTCGAGAACATCTGGGTGACCGACCTCGAGGGCGTGGTCTACAAGGGCCGCGAGGCGCTGATGGATCGCTGGAAGGCGGTGTTCGCGCAGGAGACGCAGGCGCGGACGCTGGCCGAGGTGATCAGCGGGGCCGACATCTTCCTCGGGCTTTCGGCGGGCGGCGTGCTGAAGCCGGAACTGCTGAAGCAGATGGCGAGGGACCCGCTGATCCTCGCACTCGCCAACCCCAATCCGGAGATCATGCCGGAGGAGGCCGTGAAGGTGCGGCCCGATGCAATGATCTGCACCGGGCGCTCGGACTATCCGAACCAGGTGAACAACGTCCTCTGCTTTCCTTATATCTTCCGCGGTGCGCTGGACGTGGGTGCTTCCACCATCAACGAGGCGATGAAGCAGGCGGCGGTGAATGCCATTGCGGGGCTGGCGCGCGAGACGCCGTCCGACGTTGTGGCGCGGGCCTATGGCGGCGAGACACGGCTGTTCGGCAAGGACTCGCTGATCCCCGCACCTTTCGACCCGCGCCTGATCTTGCGCGTGGCGCCTGCGGTGGCCAGGGCGGCGATGGAGAGTGGCGTTGCCACCAGGCCCATTGCCGATTTCGATGCCTATGAAGAGGGGCTCGGCCGTTTCGTGTTCCGCTCGGGCTTCGTGATGCGGCAGATCTTTGCCGCGGCGCGGCAGGCGCCGAAGCGCGTCATCTATGCCGATGGCGAGGACGAGCGGGTGATGCGCGCGGCGGAAGTGCTGATCGAGGAGGGGATCGCGCGGCCCATCCTGATCGGTCGCCCGGCGGTGATCGAGACCCGCATCAAGCGCTATGGTCTTTCGATCAAGGCCGGAACCGACTTCGAGATCGTCAACCCAGAGGACGACCCGCGCTACCGCGACTATGTGCAGACCTATGTGGAGGTGGCGGGCCGCCGCGGCATCACGCCCGATGCGGCGAGAACGCTGGTGCGCACCTCGACCACGGTGATCGCGGCGCTGGCACTCAGGCGCGGCGAGGCGGATGCGATGATCTGCGGGCTGGAAGGACGCTACCGTGCCAAGCTCCGGCACATCCGCGATATCGTGGGGCTCGCACCCGGTGCGCGCGAATTCGCGGCGATGAGCCTGATGATCACCACGCGCGGCATCGTGTTCCTCACCGACACCCATGTGCAGGCGGAGCCTTCGGCCGAGGCCATGGCCGACACGGTGCTGATGTGCGCGGCGCATGTCGAGCGCTTCGGCATCACGCCCAAGGTGGCGCTGGTGGCACATTCCGACTTCGGCGACTTCGACACGCCGGTGACGATGCGCATGAGGCAGGCGCTTGCCATGATCCATGCGCGGGCACCCGACCTGATGATCGACGGCGAGATGCAGGCGGACACCGCGCTGATCCCCGCGGTGCGCCAGCGCAAGCTGCCTTCCTCGACGCTGAAGGGCGAGGCGAACCTCCTCGTCATGCCGGGGCTGACCTCGGCCAACGTCGCCTACCAGATCATGAAAGTGTTCGGCGACGCGCTGCCCGTGGGCCCGATCCTGCTGGGCACGGCACTGCCGGCGCATATCCTGACAGGCTCCGTCACCTCGCGCGGTGTCGTGAACATGACCGCCATTGCCGTTGCCGAGGCAGCGACCATGGCCAAGGCCTGATGATCTAGGCCAATGACAGCAAATACTTACCTGATCGGCGTCGATACCGGGGGAACCTATACCGATGCTGCCGTGATCGAGGCGCAGGGGCACAAGGTGGTGGCCTCGGCGAAATCCATCACGACCAAGGGCGACCTCTCGATCGGCGTGACCGGGGCGATCACCGCTGCCGTGGCGAAGCTGCCGCAGGGGCTGAGGCCGGAGGACATTTCGCTCGTGTCGGTGTCCACCACGCTTGCCACCAATGCGGTGGTGGAGGGGCATGGATCCGCCGTGGGCGTGATCCTGATCGGCTTCGACCAGGCGATGGCGGAGCGCACGGGGATCGCCAAGGCGTTTCCGGGCATGCCGATTGCCATGATTTCCGGCGGGCATGACCACAATGGCGAAGAGGTGAAGCCGCTGGACGTGGAGGCCTTGGCCACCGCCGTGGCCGGCATGCCGGTCGATGCCTTTGCCATTGCCTCGGCCTTCGCCGTGAGGAACCCGAAGCACGAGCAGCGGGCACGCGAGATCGTGGCGCAGGCGACGGGCAAGCCCGCGACGCTGTCGACCGAGCTCACCTCCGCGCTCGATGCGCCGCGGCGGGCTTTGACGGCGGTGCTGAATGCGCGGCTGATCTCGCGCGTGTCGATGCTGATTTCCGCCGTCAGGCGCTCGATGCAGGATCTTCGAATCGACTGCCCGCTGATGATCGTGAAGGGCGATGGCACGCTGGCGCTGGCCGAGCGCGTGGCGCTCAGGCCGATCGAGACGGTTCTCTCCGGTCCTGCTGCAAGCCTTGTCGGCGCCTCGTGGCTGTGCGGGCGCAGCGACTTCATCATGTCCGACATGGGCGGCACGACGACCGACCTTGGCGTGCTGCTCGACGGGCGGCCGCAGGTGGCGGAGCAGGGGGCCGAAGTGGGCGGCTGGCGGACGATGGTGAAGGCCATCGACGTGAAGACCATCGGGCTGGGCGGCGACAGCGAGATTGCCATTGGCCTCAACGGCGTGATCACCGTAGGGCCGCAACGCGTGGCGCCAATTTCGCTGCTCGCATCACGCTACCCCGAAGTGGTGGCGATGCTGGAGGCGGACCTCGCGGACACCGAGGGCGGCTCGATGCATGGCAAGTTCGTGCTGAAGCCGTTCGGCGCCAATGACGCGCTGACGGCGGAAGTAAATGCCAAGGAGGCCGAGCTGCTGGCCATGGTGGGAGACCGCCCGGTGCAGATC
>JBEARP010000051.1:0-24434 GCA_041163105.1 Pseudomonadota bacterium | reverse complement strand
GCCCTTGCCGCCTTTCCGGACATTCCGGTGCCGCGGCTGGAGATGATCGCCGACGTGAACGAAGCCCTGGCCTCCAGGGCCGCGCACCAATATGGCTTCGCGCGGTCTTCCGCCGACTGGCGAACGCTGGTGAGTGATCCGCGCATCGATGTCGTGTCGATCACCACGCCCAACACGCTGCACAAGGAAATGGCGCTGGCGGCCATCGCCGCGGGCAAGCACGTGCATTGCGAGAAGCCGCTGTCGCCATCGCTGGCGGATTCGCTCGTAATGGTCGAAGCGGCCGAGAAGGCCGGCGTGGCCACGCAAGTTGGCTTCAACTACATCAAGAATCCTCTTCTGAAGCAGGCGCGCGACATGATCGCCGCGGGTGAGTTGGGCGAGATCACCGGCTTTCGCGGTATCCATGCGGAAGACTACATGCATGATCCGGAGAGCCCCTATAGCTGGCGCATCGACCCTGTCGGCGGGCCCGGCGTGATTGCTGACTTAGGGTCCCACATCATCGGCATGGCGCGCTTCATGCTGGGGCCCATTGCCGAGGTCAGCGCGGACGTGCGCACCGTGGTGAAGAGCCGCCCCGTGTCGCGCGGTGCCACGGAGCGGAAGGACGTTCTCGTCGACGATGTGGCCCGCATCCTCGTCACTTTCGGGCGCGGCTGCGGCGGCACCATCGAGGCCAACTGGATCGCCACCGGCCGCAAGATGCAACTGGGCTTCGAGATCAGCGGCGAGAAGGGCTCGCTGGTCTTCACCCAGGAGCGGCTGAACGAGCTGCTGTTCTACCGCGCGGGCGGTGATGCGAAGACCAATGGCTATGTGAAGATCGAGGCCGGCCCGCAGCACCCCCCTTACGGCGAGTTCTGCATCGCCGGCGGCCACCAGCTGGGCTTCAATGACCTCAAGACCATCGAGATGGGCGAGTTCCTGCGCGCCATAGGACGGGGCGAGCGGTCGACGCCGGATTTCCGCGAGGCCTATGAGATCCAGAAGGTGGTCGACGCGGCCATCGCCTCGTCGAAGGCGCGGGGCTGGATCAGCATCGCCTGAGACGGACGGGCAACGTCACATGACATCACCTTCGCTCATCACCAGACATTCACCATCGCCGGGCATGACCCGGCGATCCTCTTTGGTGGTCACTAAAGGCATGCCCGGGTCGAGCCCGGGCATGATGCGTGTGAGATGGGTGGGAAGTTGTGCGGCCTGACTTAAGCCGCGACCCCCGTGCCGATGGGGCATGACACGCCGGTGCCGCCCAGCCCGCAATAGCCCGCCGGATTCTTGGCGAGATATTGCTGGTGGTAGGTTTCCGCAAAGTAGAAAGGGCCGGCCTCGGCGATCTCGGTGGTGACGGGGCCATAGCCCTTGGCGGCGAGTGCCGTCTCGTACATGGCCTTGGCGGCGAGGGCTGCATCGCGCTGGGCGGGGCTCGTCCAGTAGATGGCTGAACGGTACTGGCTGCCAACGTCATTGCCCTGGCGCAGACCCTGGGTGGGGTCATGCGACTCGAAGAACACCTTGAGCAGCTCCTCGTAGGAGACCTTGGAGGGGTCATAGACCACCAGCACAGACTCGGCGTGGCCGGTCATGCCGGAGCACACCTCTTCATAGGTGGGGTTGGGGCTGAAGCCGCCGGCATTGCCGACCGCCGTCACCCATACGCCCGGCACCTGCCAGAACTTGCGTTCCGCACCCCAGTAGCAGCCGAGCGCGAAGACGGCCGTCTCCAGACCCGCCGGATAGGGCCCCTTCAGCGGCGTGCCAAAAACATAGTGGCGTTCGGCGGTAGCAAGCGCCTCGGAACGGCCGGGCAGCGCCTCGGCAGGCAAAATCATGCGGCTTTTCTGGCGGGCGAAGAACATGGGGAGGGCTCCTTCCTCGATTGCCCGCCACATATAGGCGGACAATCTCGTCATCACCACTCAACAAAGCTTGATTTAGGGCAGGGATGGCGATATTCCGGCCGCACTTCAAGGAAGGGTGGCCGAGTGGTTTAAGGCACACGCCTGGAACGCGTGCATACGTGAAAGCGTATCGAGGGTTCGAATCCCTCCTCTTCCGCCATTTGTTCCTATCAAACCCATGAAAAACAACGTGGTTTTGCTGCTGCGCTGAGGTTGCTCCTAGCGTGGTTGGTTGCTTCAAATAGGTTGCAGCTAGGGTTCGACGTCGCCCGATCAATCATACCTCATTCGCCCGGCCTGCTTGGCGAACTCCCTCTGTGCCTCGAGGCTCTGTGCCTGCTGGTAGTAGCGTTCGGTCGTCGAAAGCTGGCGAAGGCCGAGCAGGGGCGCTGCGCTGCGCACGTGGGCTGGATCGTGGATCGCGAGGGCAGTTGCTGCCTCGTCCCGAAACAGGTGCGGGTTGATCGCGGTACCGAAGGCCGCCTTGGTGCGCTTGGCGATAGCGTCATAAATCGCCATCTCGGTCATCGGTGAGCCGTGCGAGGAGACCCACAGGTGATTTCCGGTGTCAGCCTTCCAGCGATTGACCTGCTTTGTAAGAACCGGCCGGTGAACTTCGAGATAGGCCTGCAGGTGCGGCACGAGCATCTCCGGCAAAGCGTATTCGAGGGTGTCGTGGTTCTTGCTTTTCTTGCTTGTGATGAGGATCGTCCACTGATCTGCGTTTTTGATCAGGCATGTACCCATGGCGAGGCTCAAGAGATTGCCACGCCGCAAGGGAACGAGCGCGAGGAGCGCGATGATGAGACCATCACGGCAAGCCATGGCCGCCAGTCGAGGTGTCGAGTGCTGCTCGGCGTCAGCCATGAGCCTGAGCCCATGAGACAGCAATCGATCCGGGCCCACCATGCACTGCCGCTTGTCATTCTGTTCGGCAGGTCTGGTGCAAAGGTCTTCGCCATCTCCGCCAGTTCCTGGAGTCGGCCGAGGACCGTGTTCCGGCTGTTGTCAAGGCAATCGAGCTCTCTCACATAGGCGATGACCCGCTCGCGGGTGATCCGGTCAGCGGGGTGACTTGCCGGATCGAGCAGCCCCTGGTGATCGAGCTCGGTCAGCCAGCGCCCATAGCCGGTCTCGACCTTGCTGTTGCTGTGGGGCCGGTAGCCGTATCGGTTGCCGCGCTCCTTCTCGAAGGGGTCCACGGGTGCCAAGGCCGCGCGCCAGAGCCCACGACCCTTTGCCGGCAATGCGCGAGCTTCATGCAAGTGCGCTCCGGTGACTTGCCACGACCACGGGGACCACCACTCATCGACCGGCCTCCAGTTTGGCTGGCGTCTGGCAGGCTTCCATGGTCTTCACGTAGTGTAGCCCCGCCTGCCGTGTCTCGAGGCCGGTGTAGAAGCTGGTGGTGGTCGCCATGATCTTGTGGGCGAGGACACGGCGCACGACCTCGTAACCTCCGGGGTTTATCGGTCAAATAGGCCTTGGCGCAGAGATGCAGAAGCGTTGTCGAGTCCTAGCCGATCGAATGAGCCGCGCGGGTTTGCTGAACTGTGCCGCCGTCTCGCGGATGATGTGAATGGCCTCAGCTTCGAGGCGGTCGAGATGGGACAGGCTCATGGATTGCACTCCGGGCATTCGGCAGGGGAAGCGGCGCTGCGACCGTCTGGTCGGGGGGCGAAGATCTCGTGGCCGCACAGCGCGCAGCCGGAGACGAGTCTCCTCACCAGCGTGGTGGGGGTTTCGCAGTCGGCGCAGGGAAGACCCGCTTCCCGGCGGACGATTCCGAAGCCCGGCGCCGCACAGGACGGGCACGGCGTCGCAATGCGCTTGGCGAGTGTCGCTGCAAGCCTGCCGATCTCCGTCATGCGGGTCGGGTTCACATGTGCCCGCATGTCGGTCTCGATCCGCGCGCGGCTGGTGCAGGAGGACAGCAGACCAGCGAGCTCCTCACGCGTGTCGATGCCCTTGTTGACCCTCTCGCCACAGCGCAGCACGAGGGCGTGCCGGGGAAACCCGACCCGGGTGAGGAAGCCCTCGAGTTCGGCGCCGGGCACGAGGTCGAGCGCGGCGAAGTTTGTGCGCTCCGACACCGCCTCCTCCACTACTTCGATGCCATGCATGTCATCGATGAAGATCATCACCTCACGCCCTGCAGCAAGGAAGGGAACGACCGGATGCGGCCCGAAACTGCCTTCACTTGCGATGCCGAAAGGCAAGCCCGTGGCACTCATGCCCTTGCGCGCCTTCAACCGCGCCGTATCGCGCATCGACGCCGGCCGCGGCACCTCGCCGGTGAAGGTTCCCAAGGCATCGGTATCGATGCCGGCAGGCACGGTGACGACAAGTCCCGTCGCCGCCGCGAAAGCGGGCGCGATGACGCGCTCCTTGCCGTGCTGGGTGGCGAGCACCGCGGTGAGGCCCTCGTAAATCATGCGGCCTTGCGCGCGCCGTCGACCTGCTCCCAGGTGCCGCCGGAACGATAGCGAGCAGCGACCGCGCCATCGGCAAGGGCGAAGAGGTGAAGCCAGCCATTGTCGAACAGCCCGGCGACCTGCGGATGCTTTGCCAGCACCGCGCCGATTGCCTCCTGTGGGGCCTCGATCATGACGGTGAGGCGCAGTGGCTCGTGCACCAGGCCCTTGCCGTCATGCACCGACTGCCAGGGAAGCCCCGCACGCAGGGTGCCGCCATTGCCCTGCAGCACACCGATGCCGCCCACCACGTTATGGATCAGCTTGTTGCCGCCGCCGAACACCTCGGGCGCCACCGCCGAACCGTAGTACTGCAGACTGATCCAGCTGGCGACGACGACCGGCGCGGTGATGATGAGCTCCAGCGTGCCGAAGCCCTTGTCGGCGCGCCAGTCGTAGCTGTGGAGGAAGCTGCGTCCGCCAAGGTTCGCCCGCGCGGTGACGGCGCGCGGCGCCGCGATGAAGGCAGAGCAGCCGGCAAGCCCCCATTCCGGCCGAACCTCCGCCCAGTTCAGCGCGCGCTGGGCAATGGTGGCGGCGGAAGCCCCCGGCAGGCGCAAGGCCCGCTCGGCGCGCGCCACCTGTGCGGCCTGGCCGAGCAACTGACGTGTCACCGTCAGCCGTGCCGACTGCGCGGGCGAGAAGTGATCTTCATAGAGCGTCACGCCATCTGTCGTCGTGTCATGCAGACCGGCCACGAAGAGCGTGTCCTCGGGCAGCGTGATGCCGTGGCCCGCGAGGCCGGCGCGGGTCTCCGCATCGTTGAGCAGTTGCGCCAGCAGCCGCGCCGAGACTTCGCCCGTATGTCCGCCGCAGGCGCCGCAATGGTAGGCGCTCTCATGCGGGTTGTTGGTGACGTGGGCGCCGTGGCCAAGCAGCAGAACCAGTGGCGCGTGGCCGGTGGTGAGGCTCATGGCCTTCAGCACTGCGGCGGCGGTGGCGGCCTTGGCCTCCGCCGTCAGCCCGCCTTCGATGCGAGGCGCGGGCTCCGGCACGACTGTTGCCTTGCCGAGCGCCAGAGCATCCTTCACCAGCTTCGCCGCATAGGCCGGCCCCGCCGCCTCGACGAAGGCGAAGGACGAAACCGCCGCCTGCCGGAAGCGGCCCCAGGCCCGCACCGTGCGCGCCGCGATACGCGCATCTGCCTCAGCCTTCAAGCTCTCGTGCCCGGTCGAGGTGAGGGCGGGATTGAGCAGGACGGGAAGATGAGCCTCGGTCAGCTCCGTGCCGTGCGGCCGGTGCTTCACGGGCAAGCCGAAGAAGCCGGCGAAGCCGATTGTCTCCACCGTGGGATCGAGCCCTTCCAGCGCGCGGCGGAACACCTCCGAGCGCACGTCGATGCAGAAGGCAGCCTGCAGCGAAGGGCGGCTGCGCGCCGCGCCACCGGCTGCCAGCTTCGCCGCCAGCCGGCGCTGCTGCGCGTGTTCCAGCGCGGCCTGCAAAATGGCGTCGGCGACGTCATCCGACGAGGCCATCACGGGTGCGGCGTGCGCCTCCATCACCTGCTGCCAGCTTCCCGCCATCCACGGCCGGTGCGCCAGTAGCGCCTCCTCCCAGATCAGCCGGATGGCGAGGAGATCGGTGAGCGTCGTGTCGGTGCCGCCGTTGAGTTCGGCCTCCCACAGCAGCCAGCGGGCATGTTGCGCCCAACCGCCGAGCTCTGCCAGCAGCCGGTGGAAAGCCGTGCCCGCCGCCGCCTCGCTGAGGCCGAGACTCTCGGCCGCACGCAAGATGGCGCGCTCGGCGGTGTCCGGCGCCTCGGCCACATGGGTGCAGAAGCCGGTGAGGCCGGCGATCTCTGGCGTCAGATCATGCACCGCCCAGGCACGCCAGGCCGCGTAGGTGCTGCGGCCGGCAGCTGGCGACCACAGCGCCTGGCCGCGGTCGAAATGGCCTGCTGCCCACAAGCCGATGGCGCGCGCGATGACGCCCGGCCAGTCGTTGCCGTCGGCGCGCGTGGCGAGCTCCGCCACGCTGGGCAGTGCCTGCGGTTCAGCGCGCTCCTGCGCCAGCAGTGCCTTCAGCGCGGCGAGGTCCCGGGGCTTCAGGGACGAGGTCGAAGCCTCCAGCGCAGCCGCAAGGTCGGCATCGGTCATCTCGGCGTCGCGCAACTTTGCGGCATAGGCGCTGCGCGGCAGTATCACCCGCGTGCCGGCGACGCGCGCCAGCAGGGCCGCGGTCGTGGCGAGGTCTTTGCCAGCCTGGCCAAGGAAGGGGTTGACCGCCACCGTGGCGGTGAGCGGGAAGGCCGGCGGTATGGCCCGCGCAGCATCTTCCGCCGACTTGAGAAGGCCGTTGACCCGGGCCGGCACGAACTGCGGATGCATGATGAACATAGGGTTCTCCATCTGAGGTCAGGCGGTGCGGGAGGAGCGGAAGCCGCCGGTCGCCCGGTCGAGCAGCGCGTTGAGGTAAAGCCCGTTGGCGAGGTGCACGCGCAGGCCCGCGGTGGTGGGATGGTGCGCCCAGAGCGGGAACAGCGCCTGCGCCACCGCCACGATGCCGAAGGAGAGGAGTGCGAGCACGATCAGCGCCCATTCGAGCGGCCCGGCCTCGGGCGGCTTGGGCAGGCTTGATCCCCAGAGCGCATGCGCGATCAACTGGAAGCTGAAATAAGCGATGGCGGCCACCGTGGATGCGAGTGCGGTGCGCAGCGTCAGCGCGCGCGGTGCGGCATCGGCCAGGCCCTGCGCCACCAGGTAGGCGACACCGAAGATCAGGATCGCACCGAGCGCCAGCGATTGCGGCGACTTGGGCGCCATAAGCGAGAACAGGCTCGCCACGACGGCGAAAAGCGCGAGAGCGAGCAGGAAGGCCTTGGCCACCGCCGCGATGCCCGGCACCGCCACCGGACCCGGCCGTTTCACCGCCGCCACAGCGCGCACGGCACCCCCGGACGAGAGGAAGGCATGCGCCTTGTAGAGCGAGTGGGCCACGATGTGCAGCAAAGCCAGCGTCCACAGCCCGAGCCCGCATTGCAGCAGCATGAAGCCCATCTGCGCCACGGTGGACCAGGCGAGCGCGGTCTTGACCGCGCTCTGCGTCAGCATCACCGCCGCACCGAACAGCGCGGTGAGCCCGCCGATCATGACGAGCGCGGCCATGGCGCCGGTGCTCGCCTGCACCAGCGGCGCAAGGGCGATCAGCAGCACGCCGCCCGAATTGATGATGCCGGCGTGAAGCAGCGCGGAGACCGGCGTCGGTGCTTCCATCACTTCGGTGAGCCAGCCGTGGAGCGGGAAGGCGGCCGTCTTCAGCGCCGCCGCCAGCACGAGGAAGGCAACGCCGATCTCGGCGGCGAGCGGCAGGCCGCCTGCGGCTGCGGCGGCGGCGCCGATGCCGGCGAGGCTGGTGGTGCCAAGGCTACCGCCGATGAGCAGCGCCGCGATGATCAGCGCGACGTCGCCCGCGCCCCAGACGAGAGAGAACTTTGCCGCCGCCCGGCGCGCCTCGGCGCGATCGGGATAGAACAGCAGGAGCTTCCGCAGCACGAAACCGATGGCGATGAAGCCTGCCACCACCACGGTCAGGCTGCCGGCCTGCACCAGCGCCAGCACCGCCGCGAGCGTCGCCAGCATCAGGCCGTGGAAGCGCCCCTCCCGCGCCTCGCCATCGAGGTAGGTGCGGGAATAGCGCACCACGATCCAGCCGACGAAGCTCACCAGAACCGCCATGCTGACGCTCACCGCGTCGAGCCGAAGCGCCAGCAGCGCCGCGCCGTGGCCGATGCTGAGCGTGGCTGGACCACTCCACAACAGTTGCGCCAGCCCGGCCAGCGACAGGGCGAGCGCCCCCAGCGTGGCGCCTTCCGCCAGCTTCGGCAGCGCGCCGGGGCGGTGGCCTGGGGTGCTGAGGGAGAGTGCGGCCACACCCAGCAGCAGCAGGGGGGCCAGGGCGGTCAGCGGCGGAAGCGCGGTCATGGTCAACTCCGTTGCGGGGTCAGCCGAGGGATAGGCGCTTTGTTAATTCTATAAAATTACATCTTTTGGCATTAATTGTTCTGTTTTATGGAAGATATATGAACCTGCATCATCTCCGCCTGTTCCGCGCCGTTGCAGCCGACGGAACCCTCACCGGGGCCGCCCGGCGGCTGAACTTGTCGCAATCCGCACTCTCCACCCAGATCAAGGCGCTGGAAGCCTCGCTGGGCCACGCGCTGTTCGAGCGCAAGGGGCGAAGCCTCGTCCTCACCGAGGCAGGCCGCATCGCGCTCGATCATGCCGACGCCATCTTCCGCACGGCGGAGGACCTCGCCGCCGTCATGCGCGAGACCGGCAATGTGCGCCGTGCCTTGCGCGTCGGCGCGCTGGCGACGCTGTCGCGCAATTTCCAGATGGAGTTCCTGCGACCGCTCGTCGGCCGCCGCGACGTGGAGGTGATCCTGCGCTCCGGCAGCCAGGCCGAGCTGCTGCGCGAGCTCGACGCGCTGGCACTAGACGTTGTGCTGACCAACCTCGCCCCGCCGCGTGAGGCGGACACGCCCTGGCTCGTGCACCAGATCGGCGAGCAGCCGGTGAGCCTCATCGGCACCCCGGCACGCATCGGCAGGCGCGGCATGGAGGACCTGCTGCGCGACGAGGCGCTGGTGCTGCCGGCGAAGGATTCGGCCCTGCGCGGGGCCTTCGACGCACTTGCCGCGCGCTATGGCGCGACACCGCACATCGCGGCGGAAGCCGACGACATGGCCATGCTGCGCCTCCTTGCCCGCGAGGACGCCGGCCTAGCCGTGATTCCGCCCATCGTCGTGCGTGACGAACTGTCTTCAGGATTGCTGGTGGAAGTGACGAGGCTCGAGGGCATACGCGAGCACTTTCTCGCGGTCACGCGGGAGAGGCGCTTTCCAAACCCGGTGGTGAGCCAGCTTCTGGCCGCAGCGCAGGCGCGCTAGCGGGCGGTGCAGGCCGCCAGCGCCGCGGCGAGCCGCGCAGCCCATTGCGCAGCACCAGGCGGCGCGCCGATCAGGTCCTGGCGAATTTCCACCAGCACGGCGTCGAGGCCGCGCGCCTCACCATGAACCGGCACGGTGTAGTCGCTGTCATCTTCGATCTGGTAGGGCTCGTTCTCGGCAATCGCCTGCTGCGGCCCGCCCAGGGCCTGGGCCAGCGCGTGGCCGAAGCCCTGCGCCTTCCGGTACAGGATGCCCGCCTGCCAGGGCCGCTCGAAGCCCTTGAAGACCGGCGTGAAGCTGTGCACGCCGACGATGGTGGCCGCCCTGCCCGCCGCCTGCCGCGCATCGAGCAGCTGGCGCACCGCCGCCTGATAAGGCTCAAAGTAAAGCACCACCCGGCGCGCGCGCTCCTCGGCCGAGATATCGAGGTTGCCGGGGATCACGGTCGTCTCGCTCATCTCGGGAATGGACGTCGCACTGTCGATGGGACGGTTGAGGTCGATGAGCAGGCGCGAATAGCCGGCCATCACCAGCGGCGCATCGAGGACCCGCGACAGGGCCTCCGCCACCTCAGCCGCGCCGATGTCCCAGGCGATGTGCCGCGACAGGTCTTCCGGCCCAAGGCCGAGGCCCTCAAGCTGCGCTGGGATGAAGCGCGAGGCGTGCTCGCACAGCAGCACGTAGGGCGACGACCCTTGCGCATTGAGAACCCGCACCGGAGGCGGAAGGCGCTCGGCGGCATCCATCAATAGATCCCCGCGTAGCGACGGCACATGGCATCATCGACGTTCTCGCCCGCCAGCTTCATCTCCATCCGCTTCATGCCGACATAGGTTTCGACGGCAACCGGCGCGAACCAGCCGCGCACCGTTGCGTCCGCCAGCAGCTCATCCAGCGCCGCGGCCAATGACTGCGGCAGGCGCTTCAATCCCAGCTGCCGGCGCTTGCCATCGTCCAGCGCCTCGGGGTCGCCGGAGAACAGGGGCGGTGCACCAAGCTTGCCGCGAATGCCCTCCAGCCCGGCCCGCACCATCACGCCGAGGGCGAGATGCGGGCAGGCGCAGGCATCCGCCGGGCGGTATTCGATGTTGAAGACCTTGGCGGGGTCTGTCTTTCCCACGCGGTTCACCGGGCAGATGCGCAGGCTCGCCTCGCGGTCACGGTCGCCGAACCAGGTGTAGCTGGAGCTCCAGTGATGGGGCCGCAGGCGGAGATAGGAGATGGGGCTGGGTGCGGTGAAGGCGGTGAGCGCCGGCAGATGGCGCAGAATGCCGGCCACGAAGCTTCCGGCCACGGCCGAAACGCCGCCGGGCTGCGTGGGATCATGGGTGGCGGGCGCACCCTTCGCGTCGCGGAAGGAAAAATGGATGTGCACGCCATTGCCCACGCCGTCCACCGCGGTCTTTGGCGCAAAGGAACAATGCCAGCCGCGGTTGCGGGAGAGCTCGCGCACCGTCTCGCGCAGCAGCACGGCACGGTCCGCCGCCGCCAGTGCTCTGGCAGGGGCGAGCGTGATCTCGAACTGGTCCTTGCCATATTCGGGGATGAACACCTCGGGTTCCACGCCCGCCTCGCGCAGCGCTGCCATCAACGCCGGACCAAAGGGGTCGGCGCGGCGCTGTGCCTGCAACGCGAAGGCCGGCGCCGGCGGCCAGTCCATGTCCAGCATCTGGAATTCGTGTTCGAAGGACACCAGCATGGTGAGGCCGGTTTCGCGTTCGAGGTCCGCCAGCGCCTGCTTGAGGAAGCTGCGCGGGCAACACACCCAGGGCGTTCCGTCGAGTTCGACGATGTCGCTCATGATGACGTCGAGCGGTGTCGCCGAGCCGTCGATGGGGAAGCTGTAATGCGCTGCATCGTCCGGCAGCAGCCGCAGGTCGCCGGATGAGCCCCAGGGATTGGGATCGGCAATGAGGTCGAAGGGCGTGAGCGACATGTTGGCGGGCACCCAGCCAACCGTCTTCTGCTGGCCAGGCCTGTATGCCGAGGCCGCGATGGAGCGCCCGCGGGTGATGCCGGCATAGTCGGTCGTCACGAAGGTGAGGAGCGGCTCGTGGAGGGGCCCCGCACTCATGCCGCGGCCTTTGCGATCGCGTTGATGCGCGCGACCACCGTGTCGGTATCCGTCACCCAGCAGTAGCCGCCATAGGCTTTCAGCGCGGTGTCGTGGCGCTCCTGGGTATAGGTGGCGCAGGCATCGCCCGGCACCGAGACGAGATAGCCCCGGTCCGCCGCATCCCGCACCGCCATGTCGACGCACTGGTCGGTGACCACGCCCGCGACGATCAGGTAGCGGATGCCGAGGTTGCGCAGCACATAGTCGATGTTGGTGGAGTTGAAGACGCCGGAGGACGTCTTGGGCAGCACGATCTCGTTGCGGATGGGGGCGAGCTCGTCGATGGGCGGGGCGAGCGGATGGCCCTTGGGCACCAAGAGGTTCGAGAGCTTATGATCCAGCGAGGCGTCGCGGCAGTCCTCCGTCAGCGCCTCGATGATGGTGTGCATCACCTGCACGCCACGGGCCCGCGCCGCCTCGAGGATGCGCACCTGGTTGGGGATGACGAGGTCGCGAAGCCGGCGGAAATAATAATGGTCGGCGTTCATTTCGGGGTGTGCGGGATCGCGCCCCGGTGCGCAGAACATCTTCTGCATGTCGACGAAGAGCACGGCAGTTTCGCCTGCCGTGTAATGTGCTTCGCGCCTGTCCGGCTTGCTCATGTGCTGGTCATCCCTTGCTTTGGCGTTTGCGTTTCGAAAGGCCGGACGGAGAGTCCAGCGTGACATTGTGATCGTTGCGCACCTCTTCGAGCAGTGCGGCACGGCTGCGCCAGTCGGCCCCCAGCCGTTCGGCGACGCCGACGGCTACGGCCTCCGCCTGTAGGAGCGGCGTCACCAGCGTGTCGAAGGGCGAGGCGGTGGCGGTGGGCGTGGTGATGACCACATCGGCGAAGCCGGCGATCGGCGAGGCCCACTGGTCGGTAAACAGGATCACGTGCACGCCGCGCGCACGGGCCTCCGAGGCGAAGCGCACCACGTCGGTCTGGTAGCGCCGGTAGTCGAACACCACGAGCACGTGGCGCTTGCCGAGCGAGGCAATCTCGTCGACGAGATCCGCAGCCGTGCCGTCGAGCAGCCGCGTGCCCTCGCGCAGATGGTGGAGGCAGCGTTGTAGGATGCCGGCGAGGAAACGGCTGAAGCGGCCGCCGAGGCACAGGACCTCGTTGCGCGGGTCGGTCAGCAGCGCTACGGCGCGCTCGTAGTCCGCCGTCGCCGTCTCGCGCACCACGGCTTCGCACTGGCTCAGCGTTTCGGCGAAGAACGCCTGGTAGGCGTTGGGCTTCCGCCGCGCAGCTTGTGCGGCGGGCAGCGTCAGCGGCGAGCGCATGTGCGCCTCCACCTCGGCCAGCAGCGCCTCCTGCATCTCGGCGAAGCCCTCGAAGCCGAGGCGCTGCGCCAGCCGCAGGACGGTGGGATCGCTGACGCCTGCCTGCTTGGCGAGCTTCGACACGGTGGTGAGGCCTGCCGCCGGATAGTTTGCGAGCAGCACGCGCACCGCCTTCATTTCCGAGTTGGAGAAATTACGGTTGGGCTCGAGCAGCCTGTCGCGCACGCTGCGACCCGGTCTCAGGGCGGGCAAGTCGCGGTGGACTGTGGCCTCAGTGCTGCGCATGGCCTCGGGCTCGGATGGGTGGCTGTGTGGATTTCATTACAACAAATCGTAAGGCGAGCGCAAACTGAAACAAATATTGACAGCTCCTCCAAGCCCCATGTTAGGCTTTGCGTTCGAAGACCAAGGATACCCGATGCTCCCCTGGACCGGCGTTCCGCCACGTGCTTGGACCAGCGCCCTGCTGCTCATTGCGGGCGTGGGCGGTCTTGCGCTCGCGGTGTCGCTGGCCTTCGGCAGCACCGGCACGAACATTGCCACGCTGGCCTTGCTGCAGGTGGCGGCGGTGCTTGCGCTCGCGACCTTCAGCGGAAACTCCGGCATCGTGTCTTTCGGCCACTCCGCCTTCATGGGGATAGGCGCCTATGTCTTCGGCGTGCTCGCCATGCCCAAGGCCATCCAGGCCTCGGCCCTTCCCAACCTGCCCCAGTGGCTGCAGGGCCATCAGATGACCCTGATCGCCGCCCTGCTCGTCGTGGTGGCGGTAGGGCTCGCCGTCGGCATCCTGTCAGGCTTCCCGCTGGCGCGACTGTCGACGGGTTCTGCGGCGATCGGCACGCTGGCCTTCCTCATCATCATCCACGTCACGCTGATCGGCGCGCGCGACTTCACCCGCGGCAGTCAGACTTTCTACGGCGTGCCGCGCCTCACCACCGTCTATGTCGCCTTCATCGCCGCGGCGCTGTTCATCCTCATCGCGCGGATCATGAAGGAGACGCCGCTTGGCCTGAGACTGCGCGCGGCGCGCGAGAACGAGGTGGCGGCGGCGGCATCGGGCGTCAACGTGCGCCGGTCGCGCCACATGGGCTGGGCACTCAGCATCACGCTGAGCGTGACGGTGGGAGCGCTCTACGGCAGCTTCCTCGGCGCCTTCTCGCCCAAGGATTTCTACTTCGACCTCATCTTCACGCTCATCGCCATGCTGATCGTCGGCGGCATGCTGACAGTGAGCGGTGCCGTCGCCGGCACGGTGTTGCTCGCCGGCGTGGTGCAGATCCTGCGCCAGGCCGAAACCGGCATTGATCTCGGTGCGTTCCATGTTCCCGGCATCTTCGGCCTGCCGCAGCTCGGCATGGGTCTTGCCCTGCTGCTCACCATCTGGCGCCGCCCTCTGGGCCTGATGGGCCTGCGCGAGGTGGGTCCCGACTGGCCCCAGCGCAAGATCGAGCCGATGCCCGCCGCCGCGGTGCGGCCCGTGGCGGCCAGCACCTCCCTGGAGGTCGACTCGATCACCATGCGCTTCGGCGGCCTCCTGGCGCTGGACAACATCAGCTTCGCCGTGCCGCCGCGCCAGGTGACGGGCCTTATCGGCCCCAATGGTGCCGGCAAGACAACGCTCATCAACATCATCTGCGGCCAGACCAAGCCCACATCCGGGCGCATCGTCATCGGCGGCACGGAGATAACGGGCGAGGCGCCGCATCGCGTGGCGGTGGCAGGCCTTGGCCGCACCTTCCAGAACATCCGCCTCTTCGACCGCATGACGGCGCTGGAGAACGTCACCGTCGCGGCGCTTTCCCGCGGCCATGATGCCGCCACTGCGCGGCGCGTCGCGCTCACCGAACTTCAGCGCCTGGGGCTCGCCCAGCGCGCCGAAGACCTGGCGGGTTCCTTTGCCTATGGCGACCGCCGGCGCCTCGAAATCGCCCGGGCGCTGGCACTGGAACCGAAGTTCCTGCTCCTCGACGAACCCGCCGCGGGCATGAACCCGGCGGAAACCGACGCGCTCATCCGCGTTCTCGAGTCGATCCGCGCCGAACACGAGATCGGGCTCCTCGTGGTGGAGCATGACATGCGGCTCATCATGCGGCTCTCGGACCGTATGGTGGTGCTGAACAAGGGGCAGAAGATCGCCGAGGGCACGCCGCAGGAGATCCGCAGCGACCCCAAGGTGATCGAAGCCTACATCGGAACCAGACGATCACGAAACTGACAACAAGAGACAACAGGAGGAAAACACCATGAAGAACTTTCGTTTCGCCGTGCTTGCGGGCGCCATGGGCCTTGCGGGGCTCACCACCGGAGCGCTTGCCGAGGATGTGACCATCGGCCTCGCCACCGCCCAGACGGGCGGCCTCGCCTATGCCGACCAGCCCTCGCTCGCCGGCTTCAAGATGGCGGTGGACGAGATCAACGCGGCGGGCGGCCTCGGCGGCAAGTACAAGATCATCCTCGACATCAAGGACACCCGCACCGACACGGCCGCCACCGTGCAGGCCGCGCAGGAACTCGTCGCCGCGGGCGTGAAGGTGATGATCACCCCCTGCGATGCCGATCCCTCCATCGCGGCGGGCCAGATCAGCCAGCCCGCGCAGATCCCCACCCTCACGTTCTGCGGCACCACGCCCACAATCACGGAAGCCGTCGGCGACTACATGTTCGGCACCTATCCGGCTGACAACGGCCAGGCCGCGCTCCTCGCCGACTATGCCGCGAAGAAGGGCTACAAGAACATCTACGTTCTCAAGTCCCCCGACAGTGCCTACACGCTGCGCCTGCCGGAATACTTCGAGGAGGTGTTCAAGAAGAAGGGCGGCACCATTGTGGGCGAGGGCACCTACACCATGGGGCAGCAGGACTTCGCCGCCGAGGTCACCAAAATCAAGGCGCTGAGCCCGCAGCCCGACGCCATCATGACGGCCGCCTATGAGCCGGACTTCCCGGCCTTCCTGCAGCAGCTGCGCGGCGCGGGCGTGACTTCACCCATCATCGGTTCCGACGGCATCGACAGCCCGACGACGACAGGCCTCGGCGCCATCGCCAACGGCATCGTGCACACCACGGCGGGATATCCCGTCGCCGGCTCGAAGCTCGCCGCCTTCTACGACAAGTTCAAGGCAGCGACGGGTGCCGCACCCGAAACCGTCTATGTCGCGACGGGCTACGAGATCCCCTACATCCTCGATGCGGCGGTGAAGGCTGCGGGCTCGGTCGACGGTCCGGCCCTGCGCGACGCGCTGGCCAACCTCAAGGACGTCGAGGTTCTGACCGGCAAGGTGACCTATGCCGGTACCAACCGCATGCCGATCCGCGACATCACCATCGTCGAGATCCAGGACGGCAAGCGCACCCCGGTGGTCACCGCGATGCCCGACCCGGCCGACGTGCCGAAGCCCTGATGGCGAACAGCACGCGAAGGACGCCCGATGCTTGAGGTCTCCGACCTGAAGGTGAAGTACGGGGAGGTGGCGGCCGTGAAGGGCGTCAGCCTCTCCGTGCCCGCGGGCGCCATCGTCGTGCTGCTGGGCGCCAATGGCGCGGGCAAGAGCTCGACGCTCAACGCGATTGCGGGTCTCGTGGCGTCCACGGGCTCCATCACCTTTGAAGGCAGGCCGCTCTCCGGCCAGCCGGCGGAAGAGATCGTCAAGCGCGGCATCGCGCTCACACCCGAGGGCCGGCGCGTCTTCCCGTCGCTCTCGGTCGCCGACAACCTGCACCTCGGCGGGGCCGCTCATGCCTCTGGCCAGGAACTCAAGAAGCGCGTGGAGGCCGAACTCGACCGCTTCCCCATCCTGCGCGAGCGCTATCACCAGAAGGCGGGCCTGCTCTCCGGCGGCGAGCAGCAGATGCTGGCAATCGCCCGCTCGCTGATGGCGGGTCCGCGCCTTCTGCTCCTCGACGAGCCGTCGCTGGGACTGGCCCCGCTCATCGTCGACAAGGTCTTCGACCTGATCCTCGGCCTCAGGCAGCGCGGCCTCACCATCCTGCTGGTCGAGCAGAATGCCGAACGTGCGCTCGAAATCGCCGACCACGGCTATGTGCTGCAGACCGGGCAGATCGTGCTTGCCGGCAGCGGCGCCGAACTCGCCAGCAGCGACCTCGTCAAGCAAGCCTACCTGGCGGAGTGACAAGATGGACATCGTTCTGCAGCAGATCGTCAACGCCATCAGCCTCGGCGGCATCTATGCGCTTCTGGCGCTTGGCCTCGCCGTGGTCTTTTCCATCGTCTCGCTCATCAACTTCGCTCATGGCGAGCTGATGACGGTGGCGGGCTACGGCATGTTCTTCGCCGCTGCCGTGTCGCTACCCTTTCCCGTCGCGGTGGCCATTGCCGTTGTCTTCGCGGCCATCGCGGCGGTGCTGACCGAGCGCTTCGCCTTCCGCCCCATGCGCAAGGCCGATGCGACCGGCCTTCTGCTCACGAGTTTCGCCGTCTCCGCCATCCTGCGCGTGCTCTTCCAGAACGGCATCTCGGCCCGGCCAAAGCCCGTGCCGTTGCCTTCGGGCCTTGCAGGCGTGATCGACCTCGGCGTCCTCCATGTCGGCATCGTGCCGCTCCTGTCGATCGTCATGACGGCGCTGTCGCTCGCCGCCCTCACCCTGTTCCTCAACCGCACCACGCTGGGCAAGGCGATGCGCGCGGCGTCGGAGGATTTCCAGGTGCTGCGCCTCATGGGCATCAAGGCCAATCGGGTGATCGCGGTGGCCTTCGCGGTGTCAGGCGCACTCGCCGGAATCGCAGCGGTGCTGTGGATCGCGCAGCGCGGCTCGGTCGATCCGCTCATGGGCTTCGTGCCGGTGCTCAAGGCTTTCGTCGCCGCGGTGATCGGCGGGCTTGGCTCGCTCTCCGGCGCAGTCGCGGGCGGCTTTGCGCTCGGCATCCTCGAGGTGCTGTTCCAGGCCTTCCTGCCGGACGCGGCGCTGCCCTTCCGCGATGCCTTCGTGCTGGGTTTCGTGATCCTCATCCTCATCTGGCGTCCGGACGGGCTGATCCCCGCGCCCGTCGCACGGCGCAGCTGATGGCCCCGGGCAACTCGCTCTACGCCCGTGACGGCCGATATGTGGCTGGGCTGCAGAAGCTGCGATTCTTCCCGCTTGCTCTGGAGGGCGGACATGGCGCCTGCGTGACCGACGAGACGGGCCGCAGCCTGCTCGATCTGTCCGCCGCGTGGGGCGCGGCCAGCCTCGGCTATGGCCACCCGGCAATCGTCGAGGCCGTTTCCGCGGCGGTGCGCAACCCGGCAGGCGCCAGCATCCTGTCAGCCACGCATCGCGGTGCGGTGGACCTCGCGCAGCAGATCCTCGCCACGCTGCCGGAACTCGCCGATCACAAGGTATGGTTCGGCCATTCGGGCTCGGATGCCAACGAGACTGCCTTCCGCGCCATTGCCGCGGCAACCGCGCGTCCGCGCGTCATCGCCTTCCGCGGCGCCTATCATGGCGGCACGGCAGGCTCGATGGCGATTTCCGGACATGCCGTGCAGTCGCATGCGGCGCGGGCCGAGGGCCTCACCCTCATTCCCTATCCCAACCCCTACCGCGGCGAGGATGGCGCGGCGGTCTTGGCCCATCTCGCTGAACTCTTCGCAACCACCCTGCCCCCCGCCGAGGTTGGCGCGCTGTTCATCGAGCCCATCCAGTCAGATGGCGGCTTCATCGTGCCGCCTCCGGGCTTCCTTAAGCGGCTTGTGGAGATGTGCCGTGCCCAGGGCATCCTCATCGTCTGCGACGAGGTGAAGGTGGGGCTTGGCCGCACCGGCCTTATGCACTGCTTCCGCCACGAGGGCTTCACGCCCGACTTCGTCTGCCTCGGCAAGGGCCTCGGCGGCGGACTTGCCGTCTCCGCCCTGGTGGGCCCGCGCGCGGTGATGGACCATGCAACCGCCTTCGCCATGCAGACGCTGCACGGCAATCCGGTTTCCGTCGCTGCGGCCTCGGCGGTTCTCGCAACCATCGCGAAGGAACGCCTGGAAGAAAATGCCGCCGCCACCGGTGCCGTCCTGCTGCAGGGCCTCGAGGCCCTGAAGGCACATCACCCGTCCATCGGCGACGTGCGCGGCCGGGGCTTCGCCATCGGCGTGGAACTGGTCTCGGACCGGTCCGCGAGGACACCCTCCAAAATGCTTGCCGCGAAGACCGTGTACCGCGCATTCGAACTGGGCCTCGTGCTCTATTATGTAGGCCTCAACTCCAACGTGCTCGAACTCACGCCGCCGCTTGTCCTGAGCGCCGCGCAGGCCTCCGATGCCATCTCCATCCTCGACAGGGCGTTGGCCGATGTGGAAGAAGGCCGCGTCAGCGACGATGCCGTCAAAGACTTCGCGGGCTGGTAGCCCGCACGCCCGAGGATGATGCCGTGAACCAGATCTCCGTCTTCGACTCCCCCAAGCCCGCCTTCACCGCAGAGGAGGCGCAGCACCTGCTGAAGCGCGACTACGGTATTGACGGAAAACTCAAGGAGTTGGTCAGCGAGCGCGACCAGAACTTCCTTGTCGGATCGCCCGCAGGCAAGTTCGTGCTTAAGATCGCCAATGCGGTGGAGGACGAAGGCTTCCTCGCGTTGCAGAATGCGGCCATGAAGCATGTCGCGCAGGCCGACCCGTCGCTCGGCCTGCAGCGCGTCGTCGCCACGTCATCCGGCGCCGACATCACCGCCTGGGAGCATGGCGGGTCGCGCCACGCGGTACGGCTGCTCACCTACCTGCCGGGCGATCTCTATTCCGCCGCTGCAAGTTCGCCCGCCCTGCTCGAAAGCCTCGGCAGCTTCATGGGCCGGCTGTCGCACGCGCTGCGCGGCTTTGGCCACCCCGCCGCCTTCCGTCCGGGCTTCCTGTGGAATCTCGACGAGACGATGGCGGTGAAGCCGTGGCTCGACGACGTCGTGCCGGCGCGGCGCGACCTCGTCGCCAGCATCTTCGCGCGCTACGAGGCACGCGTGCTGCCGCACCTCCACATGCTGCGTGGCGCGGTGCTGCACCAGGATGCGAACGACAACAACATCGTGGTCGACAAGGCCAGCGCCACCGTCACCGGCCTGATCGACTTGGGCGACATGACGCATGGCCGCCAGATCAACGAACTCGCTGTGACGCTGGCCTATGCCCTGCTCGACGTCGAGGACGTCTACAAGTCCGCCACCCCGCTCATCGCCGCCTATGCGCGCCAGTTCCCGCTCGAACCCGGGGAGGCGGCGATCCTCTTCGACCTCGTGGCCGCACGGCTTGCGATGAGCGTCTGCATCTCGTCCCATCGCGCCAAGGACTTTCCAGACAACGACTACCTGCTGGTCTCGCAGGCCCCCGCCTTCCGCCTGCTGGAACGGCTGGACAGGACCAACCCGGACTTTCTTGCGGCCTTCACCCGCCATGCCGCGGGCCTCGCGCCGGTGCCGGCGAGCGATGCGGTTGTGCACTGGCTCGCGTCACCCGATTGCCAGCCGCATCAGATGTTCGGCATCGAGCTCGACCGCAGCGGCCGCATCCTGCTGCACCTGCAGGAAGGTGCGCCCGGCATGGAGCATGGCGCAGACCCACAGGCCTACTGGGCCTGGCTCGAGAAGCGCTTCCGCGAGGAAGATGCGCAGTTCGCCATCGGCCTCTATGGCGAGTTGCGCAATGTTTACAAGGGCGAGCAGTTCGCCACCGCCGCTTCGCCGGAATGGCGGTCGCAGCACCTCGGCCAGGACATCTTCATCGCCGCCGGAACGCCCCTCTTCGCACCCTTGCCGGGCAAGGTGCTGAGCGTTGTCGACAACGCGCTGCCCTACGACTACGGCCCCACCGTCATCCTCGAGCACCGCGCCGGCGCGGACGGCCCCGCCTTCTGGACGCTCTACGGCCATCTCTCGCGCGAGACGCTGGGGATGGTCAAGGAAGGACAGGACATCGCCGCGGGCCAGCAGATCGGCTCGATCGGCGACCACACGGTCAATGGCGGCTGGGCGCCGCATCTGCACTTCCAGCTCATCACCGACAGGCTGGGGCAGTCGGGCGAGTTCCCCGGCGTCGGCCAGCCATCGCTGTGGCCGGTGTGGCGCGCCATTTCGCCTGACCCGAACCTCATCCTGCGCCTCGCACCCGAAAGCTTCGTTGAGGACAGGACCCCGCCCGACGTGCTGCTGCAGCGCCGAGCAAGGGTACTAGGCCCGTCCCTCTCCATCAGCTACCGGAAGAAGCTCAAGATCGTGCGCGGGCGCGGCGCCTGGCTCTACGACCACACCGGCCGCGGCTTCCTCGATGGTGTCAACAATATCTGTCACGTCGGCCACAGCCACCCGCATGTGGTGGAAGCGCTGGCCCGCCAGGCAGCGATTCTCAACACCAACACACGCTACCTGCACGACACGATCCTCGATTATGCGGAGCGCCTCGGGTCCTATTTCCCCAAGCCGCTCTCGGTCGTCTATCTCGTATGCTCGGGGTCGGAGGCCAATGAACTGGCGCTGCGCATGGCGCGCACAGTGACGGGCCGCCGCGCCACCATCACGCTGGACTGGGGCTACCACGGCAACACCAATGGCCTGATCGACGTCAGCCCCTACAAGTTCAACCGCAAGGGCGGGCGCGGCAAGCCGGACCATGTCGAGATCGCCGAACTCGCCGACCCTTACCGTGGCCGCTTCAAGGGCTCCGGCGAAAACAGCGGCATCGCCTATGCGGCCTCGGTTGCCGAGAAGGTGGAACTGATCCGCGAGAAGACGGGCCAGGGGCCTGCCGCCTTCATTGCCGAGGCGATCTCGGGCTGCGGCGGGCAGGTGTTCTTCCCCGATGCCTATCTCAAGACCGCCGCCGAGCATGTGCACAAGGCCGGCGGCCTCGTCATCGTCGACGAGGTGCAGACGGGCTTCGGCCGCGTTGGAAATCACATGTGGGCGCATGGCCCGCAGTGCGTGGTTCCCGACATCGTGACGCTGGGGAAGCCGATCGGCAATGGCCACCCCATGGCCGCCGTCGTCACCACGCCCGAGATTGCCAAGGCCTTCGCCAACGGCATGGAGTTCTTCTCCTCCTTCGGCGGCAACCCAGTTTCGGCCGCGGTCGGCATGGCGGTGCTCGACGTGCTGGAGCAGGAAGGCCTGCAGGCAAAGGCGCGCGTGACGGGAGACCACCTGAAGGCGCACTTCGCGGCGTTGGCGGAGGCATACCCGCTCATCGGCAATGTGCGCGGCCAGGGCCTGTTCCTCGGCGTCGAACTGGTGAAGGACCGCGCCACGCTGGAACCCGCTACGGAAGAGGCCGGCCAGATCGCCAATCACATGCGCGATCACGGCGTTTTGATCTCGACCGACGGGCCCTTCGACAATGTCCTGAAGATCAAACCGCCCATGGCCTTCGGCCTGCGCGAAGCCGACATCATGGCGGATGCGCTGGGCGCAGCGCTGGCGCGCATGTGAGAAGGTGCCACGCGCTTGACGCGTCTTCCAGCCCCCATATAGTTGCCCGACTGTTTGGGGCAAGCACGCGATGGGTCTTCTGAACGGCCAGATCTGCATTGTGACGGGCGCGGGCCAGGGCCTTGGCCGCGCCATCGCGCTTGAGATATGTCGCGAGGGCGCCACCACGGCCCTCATCGACCGCAACCCCAAAACGCTCGCCCAGGTGGCCGACGAGATCGCGCAGGGCGGCGGCCGCTGCAGCACCCACGCCTTCGACGTCACCGACTACGACGCCTATGCCAGCACCGTCGCCGAAGTTCATGCACGCCATGGCCGCATCGACGTTCTGGTCAACAATGCAGGCATCAATCCCGCGACAAAAACCATCCTGGACGACACGCTGGAGGAATGGCGCCGCACTATCGCGATCAACCTCGAGGCGGTCTACATGGGCTCGAAGCTGGTGGCACCCATCATGGCGGCACAGCACAGCGGCCGCATCATCCACATCTCGTCAATCCAGGGCTTTGCGTCGAGCGGACTCTGTGGCTCCTACAACGCCGCCAAGGGCGCCCTCATCGCTTATACAAAGTCGATGGCAGTGGAACTCGCGCCTTACAACATCCTCGTCAACGCCGTCGCGCCCGGCTTCATGGTGACGCCCATGTCGGTGGTAAACGGCGTGGACGAGACGACGACGCCCGACTACCTCGAATGGTACATCGACAAGCGCAAGATCCCGCTGGGCCGCAGCGGTCAGCCGGAAGACGTGTCGGGCACCGTGGTGTTCCTCGCATCGGACTACTGCCGCTACATGACGGGGCAACTGCTGGTGGTCGATGGCGGGTTGATGAGCACGTTCTGAACAACAACAAAAACACGACAAACAGGGAAACGACAGGAAGGAAACGACATGAACAAGAACGCATTGCCGATGTTCACCCGCCGCAGCCTGATGCTCACCTCCGCCATGCTGGCGGGCGGGGCAGCACTCGGCGGCCTCTCGCGCGGGGCCGCCGCCCAGGCCAAGGACATGGACATGTGGTACTGGGGTGAACAGGAGCTCCCGGGCCTGCAGAAATACGTCAACGACTCCGTGGCGAAGTACACGGCAGCCAACGTGAAGCCCATGCTGCAAGACACCGCCGTGGTGATCTCGCAGTTCCAGACTGCCGCCGCCGCAGGCAACGCGCCCGACGTGCAGTACCTTTGGAACGGCATCTACCACATGGAAAGCGTCTGGCTGGGCTATCTCCGCGGTCTCAACAGCCTAATCAAGCCGGAGGTGATCGCAGCCTCCAATCCCACGCTGCTCAGCCACTTCGGCGGCGATGTCTACCGCACCGGCTGGTACCCGCTGCCGATGTTCTGGTGCTACAACAAGACGCTGTTCGAGAAGGCCGGCCTCGACCCCGAGGCGCCGCCCAAGACCTGGGACGAACTGCTCGTGGCCTGCGACAAGCTGAAAAGCTCCGGCGTTGAAGCGCTGGGCGGCGGCGTCCAGGACGGCTACTGGAGCGAATGGTACATCACCCACTCGCTGCCGCAGCAGCTCGACAGCTTCGGCGAGGCAGTGGAACTCTTCATCGGCGACCGCGACTTCCGCGAGCCCAAGTACCACGAGCACTGGGTGAAGCTCGAGGAACTGAAGAAGAAGGACTTCCTCAACAAGGACATGTCGTCGCTCGAACTCTATCCCGGCATCGACCTCGTGGTGGCGGGCAAGCTCGGCATCGGCCAGTCGATCGGCACCAGGCTGCCGGCCGACAGCAAGGCGACGGGCGGCAAGATCGGCTACATGACCATGCCGGTGTTCGGGAAGGGCAAGCTCGCGGGCGTGCCGGTCGTCGACGTGCAGGGGCTCGGCATCTCGAAGGATGCCCAGGATCCGGCGGCGGCGGCGGCCTTCCTCGAATTCCTGCAGTCGCCCGACCAGCTCAAGGCCTTCTGGGAGGCGACCAGCTGGCTGCCCTCCAACACCACCTTCGACTCGAGCGTCATCACGGATCCCTCGGTGCGCGGGCTGTGGCAGAACTGGGGATTGTCGCCGAACATCTCCAACGTCACCAACCTGGTGCCCGGCCAGTTCTACGAGCGCGCGGCGATCCCCACCGGCCAGCAGATCGTGGCCGGCACCATGACGGGCGAACAGGCCGGCGAACTCGCCGCGAACACCGCCAAGGAGTGGAAAGAGTTCAATCCCGACATGGTCGAGAACTATCGCAAGTGGGCGAAGGACCTCGCCTCGCCCACCTGATGCAACGTGCCGGGGCCGCTGCACAGTCGGCGGCCCCCTCCCTTCTGGCAGCGCAAGCGACATGACGCCTTCGTCCCGGCTCGTCCCCTATCTCTACGTCCTGCCGCTGGTTGCGCTGCTGGGCTTCGTCTTCGGCTATCCGCTGCT
>JBEARP010000050.1:0-3956 GCA_041163105.1 Pseudomonadota bacterium | reverse complement strand
GACTTCACGACCCGGGCGCGGATGCGCGCCGACACGGGTTCAGCGTGTCCGTCCTGCGTTGACTTCGGTGGCTTGTCCATTGTCATCCGATCTGGGGAACCAATGGGCGGGTTGTAGCAGTTCAGCCTTCCTGAAACAACAAAGGCAATTCGCAGCCTTTGCGCTGCCTGCCCGGCGGCCAACCGGCGGCCCTCAGTAGCCCGTCATCTCCACATAGCCCTGGCCGGGATGCGTGCCCTCGAGGCGCACAGGCCCCTCCCAGTAGGACACCTGCGTGTCCATCCACGCGTCCGGGTTGACGGGGCTTGTCGTCACCTCGAGCCCCTTGCCGGGCAGCGCAACCTTCCACTGCACCGGCACGCGGTGGCCCTTCACGTCCTTCCATGCGAGCGGCGTCACCCTCAGCGCGCCCGGCGGCTGCGGCTCGGGCGTCCCGTCGGCCACGATCCATGTGGCGGAGGTGAAGCCTTCGCCCGCGTCACGCAGGCGGAAACCCATCAGCTTCGTGCCGTCAGCGAAGTGGAAGGAGAACCAGTCCCATCCCGTCTGGTCCTTGGCCAGCGGCTGGGAGGACCATTCATGGTCGAACCACGCCTGCCCCGTCACCGCGACGTCCTTGCCGCCGACGGTGATGGTTCCCGTGACGTCATAGAAGGGCTGCGAATAATAGAAGCTCGCCTGTCCCTGCGCCGACTTCACCGAATAACCAAGCTCGCCCTGCAGTACCAGCGGGCCTCGCGCCTCGAGATCGAGACGGTAGGAGAAGCCATCGCCCGAGGCGTTGACGTTCAGCGCCGAGAGTGCATCGGAGGGCGAAGGCGCCCTGCCCGTCATCTTCCAGTCGTCGATCGATGCCGAGAAGGGCGAAAGCGTCACGCCGGCCTGCCCCACGCCGCCGCGCGCCACGCGCTCGGCCGAATAGTGCTTCTCCGCAGTGGTGAGTGCCGCATGCCCCATCCACAGCTGCGGGCTCTGCCAGCCTGCCTTCTCCTCCGGCGCAAGGGCGGAGCGGAACAGCGTCCACTGCGCGCCATAGTCCTTGCCATCCGCGCCCTTCAGGTTGGCGGTGAGGTACCACCACTCGATGCGATAGTCAGGATGCGCGCCATGGTCCTGCGGGAAGGACAGGGCAACGCCGCGCTCCGGCACAGCAAAGCCGTTGGCATCGCCGCCCAGCCCGGCGAAGCCCTGCGCAAGCGCAGGGCTCGCCATCAGCAGCAGCATGAGAAGCAGAATCCTAACGTTCATTGGCGAACACCTTCACGAGATCGGCGGGCTGGCGGCGCGTCAACCACAGGGCGGGCAGCAGTGCGGCGAGGATGGCGCTCGCCACAGCGAGCAGGAACAGTCGCAGCCAGTCGAGCGGGAACACATGCATGGGCAGCCGCCAGCCGAAGGCCTCGACATTGATCACCGCCAGCAGCATCCAGGCGAGGCCGAGCCCTACCGGCACCGCTGCCAGCATGGTGAAACTCGCCAGCGCCACGCTTCGCAGCACCTCGAGCATTGCCAGCCGCTTCAGCGTCATCCCCATCGCCCAGGCGGGTGCGAGCTGCGACAGCCGCATGCCGGAGAGCGTCAACAGGCTGGCGAAGATGGCGATCGCGGCCACACCCAGCGTCAGCACGTTCAAGGCCGCCGTCACCGCGAAGGTGCGCTCGAAGATCTTGAGCGAGAAGGCCTTGATCGTCGCCTGGTTGACGACATTCTCCTCCGGCAAGTCGAAGGCGGCGCGCAGGTCCTCCGCCAGCTTTGGGGCCTTGTCATGGGCGACGCGCACCGCATAGCGCAGCCGGCTGGCATCGGGAAAAAGCTTCATCAGTTCGTCGACGCCGATGATCACCTGCCCCTTGGGATTTCCATAATCGGAGAAGATGCCGACGAGCGGCAGGCTATGTCCGCCCTCGAGCGGGATCATGTCGCCCAGTGTCAGCTTTTGCCTGCGCGCCAGCTGCTCGTTGGCGAGCATCCCCTTACCATCGGCGATCCTGTTCCACGCATCCGGCGTTGCTTGCAACATCGGCCAGTGGTCACGATAGGTTGCATGGTCAGCGATGCCAAAAACCTGCACAGGCTGGCCGAACATGCGCACGTCCGTGTTCCAGATCGGCAGCACCGCATCACTGCGTTCCGCCAGCCAGTCATGCACCTTCTGCGAGTCATCATTCGAGCGCGTGGTGACATAGAGTTCCGACGGCAGCCGCTGGTCTAGCCAGCCGACGAAGGTCAGGCGGAAGCTCTGCACCATGGTGCCTACGCCGGCGTTCGCGGCCAGCGCCAGAAGCAGCGCCATCAGCGCCAGCGACAGACCCGGCAATTGCTGCCGCGTATCAGCCCAGAACCACTGCGCGATGACGCCCTTGGACAGCCGCTCACCCAGCTTGAGCAGCAGCGATAGCACCAGTGGCAAGAGAAGCGCCGCACCCAGCAGCAAGGCGCCGAGTGCAGAGAAGCCCGCCACCAGGCCTGACCCAAATTGCACGACCAGCCAAGCCGCGATGAGCAGCAGGATGCCGCCCACGGCCTGCAGCCGAAGTGCGCGTCCGGAGGCGAGGCTCCAGGCACGCGGCCGCGCTGATGCCAGCAGCGGCATGGTGGCGATTTGCCATAGTCGCGAGGCAGCGGAGACCAGCGTGCCTGCCACCGCGATGGCCAGCCCCAGCCCCCATACCGAGGGCCTGATCGACAGCGTGCCAGGCACCTCCGCGCCATAAAGCCCGCGCAGGCTCGCCGCCACGTCCGGCAGCAGCAGCGAGGCCACGCCATAGCCGAGCGCCACACCAATGAGCCCTGCCACCGTGGACAGCACCAGCAGCTCCACCACCATCAGCAGCACGAGCGTTCGCAATGGCAGACCCACGGCCCGCAGCGTGCGGATCACCGGGCGGCGTTGCTCGAAGGCAAGGCCAATCGCCGAATGCACGATGAACAGCCCCACCGCGAAGGCGAGCAGGCCAAAGGCCGTGAGGTTCAGATGAAAGCTGTCGGTGAGGCGGGAAAGATCGCTCTCAACCGCGGGGGCGCGCCGCACCAGCCCGGGCGCCACCTCTGCCAGCGGCTTCGCCTCCGCGGGCTGCTTCGGCGCGAGCAGCAGGCGCGACAGCTGCCCCGGCGCATCGAGAACCTGTTGCGCGATGCCGATGTCGGTCAGCACCGTGCCCGGCGGCAGCGCATCGCTGATGCGGATGGGCGGCGTGTCCACACCCTTCAGCCGGGCTGCCGTTTCAGCCGACATGACGAAAACGCCGGGCGGCGTGATGAAGCGGGCGAGCCCGATGTCGGCGGCACCCACGTCCACCTGCGCGGCCTCCATGGGCAAGGTGATCGGATCGACGCCGAGGATGCGCAGCCGCTCACCGCCGAAGCGCTTCTCGCCATCGAGCACCGGCGAGACCAGCCAGCCAGCCTTGCGCAGCGCGATGTAGGTTTCCTGGGGAATGCGCGTGCCGTCCGCCGAGGCAAGCTGCTCCAGCCGATCCTGCCCGACCACGGCGGCGGCGCGCGCATAGCTGGCGCGCGCCTCGCCATTGATTGCCTGCACCGCAGACCACAGGGCAGTGGCCAGTGCCAGCCCCAGCAGCAGCATGGCAAACTGCAGCTTGTGCCGCCACCAGTGCGACAGAAGGACTGCGAAGCCCTGGGTGAGCATCAGCCGAGCTTTCCCGCTGCGAGATGCAAGCGGCGGCCCAGCCGCGATGCAAGCCGGTTCGAATGCGTCACCATCAGCAACGCGGCTTCGGTCTCGCGCATCAGCGCCAGCATCAGTTCCAGCACCGCATCACCCGTCGCCTCGTCGAGGTTTCCGGTGGGCTCGTCGGCGAGGATCAACTGCGGCCGGCCTGCCAGCGCACGCCCGATGGCCACGCGCTGCTGCTGCCCGCCGGAGAGTTGCTCGGGGTAACGATCGAGCAGCTTCTCGAGCCCCAACCGCTCCGTCAGCCGCGCCGTCCATGCCG
>JBEARP010000049.1:0-16095 GCA_041163105.1 Pseudomonadota bacterium | reverse complement strand
GATCGAACGAGACGTTGTCGGCCGAGAGGCCATAGTTCTTGGCGTGCTTCATGTAGTGGTAGATCTCGGCGGAGCGCAGCAGCGCCTTGGTGGGGATGCAGCCCCAGTTGAGGCAGATGCCGCCCAAGTGCTCGCGCTCGACCACGGCCGTCTTGAGCCCGAGCTGTGCGGCGCGGATCGCCGCCACATAGCCGCCGGGGCCGCCGCCGATGATGATGATGTCGAAGGTGTTGTCGACCATGTGCTGCTCCTCGTTCCTAGAGTGGCGTCACCCCGGCGAAGGCCGGGATGACGGCTTGTGGGGATGAGTCGAAGCTGGTCCTACACGAGCATCGACAGTGGCTTCTCGATGTATCCCTTGAACGCCTGCAGCGCCTGCGCACCCAGCGCACCGTCCACCGCGCGGTGGTCCACTGACAGCGTTACCGTCATCAGTGTGGCGGGCACGAAGAGGCCCCCTTTCCAGGCGCCGCGCTCCTCGCCCGCGCCCACCGCGAGGATGGTCGCGTGCGGCGGGTTTATGATGGCGGCGAAATCCTTCACGCCGAACATGCCGAGGTTGGAGATGGCGGTGGTGCCGCCCTGGTATTCATCGTTCTTGAGCTTCTTGGCCTTGGCGCGCGCCGCGAGATCCTTCATCTCGTTCGAGATGGCGGAAAGTGGCTTTGCCTCGGCGTTGCGCACGATAGGCGTGATCAGGCCGCCGTCGATCGACACAGCAACGCCGATGTCCACCGACTGGTGGATGAGCATCGTGCCCTCGGTCCAGGTCGCGTTGGCCATCGGTACATCGCGGAGAGCCAAAGCCCAGGCCTTGATGATCATGTCGTTGATCGAGAGCTTGTAGTTGGCAGCCCCGGCGTTGATGTCGGCGCGCAGCGCCAGCAGCTTGTCCAGGCGGCAGTCGGCGCTGAGGTAGAAATGCGGCACCGTGCTCTTCGCCTCGACGAGGCGGCGGGCGATGGTGAGACGCATCTTGTCATGCGCGACTTCGCGGAAGGAGCCTTCGGCGAAGAGCTTGCGGACGTTCGCGTCGGAGGCCCCCTGCACCAGCGGCACGACGTTTGGCGCAGGCGCGGTCACGCGCGCGGCCACCGCATCCTCGACGTCCGCCCGCAGGATGCGGCCGTGGGGGCCGGAGCCTGCGACGCGGGCAAGATCCACGCCGGCATTGCGCGCGATGCGGCGGGCGAGTGGCGTGGCCCGCACGGCATTGGCATTGGCAGCTACCGGCACGGCGGTGACGACCGCGAGCTCGATCACCTCGGCCTGCTGCACCGACGCTGCGGCGGCAGCAGGCGCGGCGCTGAAGCTCTCGCCCTCGGCGACGATCCATGCCACGGCTTGGCCCACCGGCACGTCGGAGCCTTCGGCAACGCGATTCTTCAGCACGCCGGAGGCCGGGGCCTCGATCTCCATCGCGGCCTTGTCGGTCTCGATCTCGAACAGCGGGTCGCCCTGCTTCACGGCGGTACCTTCGGCCACCAGCCAGCGCGAGATGCGACCCGTCGCCATGTCCATGTCGACCTTGGGGAGAATGACTTCCGTCGCCATGGCTCAGCGCCTCCCTTCCACCAGCTTGCGGACGCCCGCGACGATGTCCGGCACCTGTGGTACGGCGGCCTTCTCGAGTTCCGGATTGTAGGGGATGGGACTCTCGGAGCCTCCCAGACGCATGATCGGTGCATCGAGATAGTCGAAGGCTTCGCTCTCGGCGATCATGGCGCTGATCTCGGCACCGATGCCCAGCGTCTTCACCGCCTCGTAGACGCAGAGGAGGCGCGTGGTTTTCTTGACACTCTCGATCACCGTCTCGCGGTCGATGGGGCGGATGGTGCGAAGGTCGATCACCTCGACGTCGATCCCCTCGCCCATCAGCTCTGCTGCCGCATCCAGCGCCTTGTGCACCATGATGGAGGTGGCGACGATGGTGGCGTCCTTGCCGGCCTTGCGCACCTCCGCCTTGCCGATGGGCACGGTGTAATGCCCGGCAGGAACCTCGCCCTTCATCTTGTAGAGAAGCTTGTGCTCGAAGATCATGACGGGGTCCGGGTCCTGCAAGGCGGCCAGCAGCATGCCCTTCGCGTCATGGGGCGTTGCCGGCTGGATGACCTTGAGGCCGGGCACATGCGCGAGCCAGGCCTCGAGGCTCTGGCTGTGCTGGGCGGCGGCACCGGTGCCAGAGCCTGCAGGAAAGCGCATGACGAGCGGCACCGACACCTCACCGCCCAGCATGAAGCGCATCTTGGCGGCCTGGTTGACGATTTGCTCAAGCGCGAGCGTCGCAAAATCCGAGAACTGGAACTCGAAGATCGGCCGCATGCCGGTGACGGCGGCCCCCACCGCGACGCCGGCACCACCGAGTTCGGAAATCGGCATATCGATCACCCGCTCGGTGCCGAAGCGCTCGACGAGGTCGCCCGTCACCTGGAAGGCGCCGCCATAGACGCCGATGTCCTCGCCCATCAGGAAGACGCGCGGATCGCTTTCAAGTGCGATCGCCATGGCTTCCTGGATAGCCTGCGAATAGCTGAGTTCACGAACGGCGGCGTCCATCACTGCTGCTCCGTATAGACAAAGTTGAGCACGTCGGCCGTGCTGGGCAGGGGGCTGTCCTTGGCGAAGGCGATGCCGGCGGCAATCTCGGCCTCGACCGCCTCGCGGACCTGAGCAATCCCAGCGTCATCCATGATGCCGAACTGCTTGAGTTCGGTTTCGAAGAGGCTGATCGGGTCACGCAGGGCCTTCCACTCCTCGATCTCCTCCTTGGTGCGGTAGCGGTTGCGGTCGCTCTTGGAGTGGCCACGGTGGCGGTAGGTCTTGGTTTCGATCAGGCTCGGGCCGTCGCCGCGGCGGGCACGGTCCACGGCCTCGGTCGAGGCCTCGGCCACGGCCGAGAAGTCGTTGCCGAACACGGTGACGCCCGGCATGGAATAGGCCACCGCGCGATCGGCGATATTGGCCACCGCCGTCGAGCGCGCGGTCGAGGTGGACATGCCATAGCCGTTGTTTTCGCATACGAAGACAACGGGCAGCTTCCAGATCGAGGCCATGTTGAGCGACTCGTGGAAGGCGCCCTCGTTGTTGGCGCCGTCGCCGAAGAAGCAGATCACCACCTTGCCGTTCCTCTGCATCTTGGCAGAAAGGGCAGCACCAACCGCAATCGGAATGCCGCCGGCCACGATGCCATTGGCGCCGAGGTTGCCGGCACTCACGTCAGCGATGTGCATGGAGCCGCCACGACCCTTGCAGTAACCCGTTGTCTTGCCGAAGAACTCGGCGAACATACGGTCGACCTGGGCGCCCTTGGCGATACAGTGACCATGACCGCGATGGGTGGAGGTGATCTGGTCATCGGGCTTCAGCGGCATGCAGATGCCCATGGCGCTTGCTTCCTGGCCGATGGAGAGATGCATGGTGCCGTGGATGAGGCCGCGGGTGTATGCGTCCTCCGCACCTTCCTCGAAGCGGCGGATAAGGTGCATCTTCTGCAACACCTCGCGCAGCTGTTCGGGTGAATAGTTGCGGAATGCATAGGGCACGTTCTCGGCGGCAGCCTTCTTCATCGTCTGTACCATTGCTGTCTCCTTACTGGCCGTAGACCAGGCGGTCCTGGCGGGCGCGCAACTCGGCGATCTTGGAATTGGCCGGAACGGCAGTGTTGGCGGTGGTGATGAGCTGTCCCTTGGCAATAGGCTTGGTGACGGTGGCACCATGCAGCAGACCGCAGGGAATGGCCTGCGCATCCCGGGCATCCTCGACCTTCATGATCCAGGCGCGGTAGCAGTATTCACCAATGGCATCGAGCTTGTCGCCGGGCTTCAGGTCCTTCTTCGCAACCGCGCAGACCTCCGCCACGGGCTTCGCCAGCGGCACCATGTCCGGCTTGCCATAGAGCACGACGCGGGCGCAGGTGAGTGGCACCTCAAGCGAGGTGAGGTGATAGGGACGGTGGAAGGTGAAGTAGGGGCCATGGCCCATCTTCAGGTCCTCCATCCGCTCGCGCACGCGGGGGTGGGACATTTCCGCAACCACGAAGACGCCGGGCGCCACGCCCTTGCCGACCGAGTAGTCGACGACACCCGTGCGTGACAGCACGCCGCCATCCTTCTCCGGCACCAGCACCTTGGAGAGCTTGTCGAGCGTTGCTGCGGGGCCGTGCATGCCGGGGCAATCCGGCACGAGGCCCGTGGCATTTGCGATGGCCGCCATCTCCACCATGGTCTTGGAGCCGTCGACGAACTCGACGAGCATGCGCACGTTCATGTTGCGGCGCCTCGCCTCTTCCTCGTAGTCGGCAGGCACGGCATCGATGTTGAGCGGGTTGTTCTTGCCCTTGCCCGCTGCAACGATCGGGTGCCCCATGGCCGAGACGAACTCGATCAACTCCATGCAGGAGGACGGCTCGTCGCCCGCACCGAGCGAATAGGTGACGCCCAGGCGGTCCGCTTCCGATTTCAGGTAGGCGCCGATGGTGACGTCAGCCTCGACATTCATCATCACCAGGTGCTTGCCATGCTCCATGGCGCGCAGGCCGATCTCCGCACCGACGGCGGGAACGCCCGTGGCGTCGATCACCACATCGATGAGGCCGGAATTGATGAGCAGGTTGACGTCATTGGTGACGGCCACCTTGCCCTGTTCCATGACGCTGTTGAGCTGGTCCGCGGTGCTCGCCTCGCGCCAGTGGCCCTCGCCGCGATAGGCGATGTCCACAGCCTTGCCGGCGGCGGGAAGGCGCAGTTCCGAAATGGCGCCGATCTCGATGCCGGGCATATGGGCGACGCGGGTGACGATGTCGGTACCCATTTCACCCGAACCGACGAGGCCGATGCGGATCGGCTTGCCGCTGTCGGCACGGGTCTGCAGATCACGGGCAAGCCCGGTAGGTGAAATGTTGATCGGCATATCTCAGTCTCCTCGTGAATGGCTGTGTCAGGCGGCCTGCGCGAGCGGCTGGCGGCGGTTGAGTTCAAACGTGCAATGATGGATCTCCTGCGCCTGGCGTGGCGCATCCCAGTCCAGCGCGGCGGCAGCAACATCGGCCACCTCGGCGATGGCGGTGGGCGTCAACGCGCCCTCCATGGCAATGGCCGTGCGCCGGAACAGCACATCGGCGAGGCGCCTCACATGCTCTTCGCGGCACAAGAAGATGATTTCGCGCGTGGAGTAGCCCGGAAGGGAGATGAGCGGATGATCATCACCCTGCATGATGAGGTCTGCAACCAACGTGGCGCGCGTGCCGTAGCGCAGCAGAAGTTGCTGCGCACGAGACGGGTCAAGCCGATGAGTGCCGGCAAGGGCGTGGGACCACAGGCGAAGTTCCTGGTCGGTTGCCGGAAAATAGCGGCCACCACCAATGGCGAGGTTCTCGGTTGCCGTGACGCGGCGGCCACCAACCAGCGGCAATACACGGTCGGTGACCTGCGCGGAGAAGGCGCGGAAGGTGGTCCACTTGCCGCCGATGAGCGAAAGTACAGGGCGGTTGGTATGCGGTAGGACATCCTGGGCGATGGAATGATCACGGCTCACACTGCCAATGTCTTTGACCGTGGCACGTGGCAGCGGGCGCACGCCGCAATAGGTGAGCAGAACCTGCTCGCGCGTGAGATCGATGGCGGGGAAGATGTCATGCACGGTGCCCAGCATGTCGTCCGTCTCGGCATCGGTGCAGGTCGCTTCGTCAGGGTTCGCTACCGGAATGTCGGTGGAACCCACCAGCACATGGCCGAAGAAGGGATAGACGAGGTTCACGCGCCCATCGGCCGTGCCGAAATAGATCATCCGGCCCTTCAGGGCGGCGAAAAGCTGCGGATTGTCGAGGATGAGGTGCGAGCCCTTCGAGCCGCCAATGTGGCGTGAGGAGATTCCAAGACTGGCATTCACCTTGTCGATCCAGGCACCGCCAGCGTTGACAATGACGTCAGCCGTTATCTTGCGAATGTTGCCCGTCAATAGATCAGTCAGGCGGATTTCACCGGCGGCAGTGCCTGCGGTGGCGGTTGTGTAGGTGGAGAGCGCGCTGCCGGGGTTGGCGATGAGGCCGTCGGACACGAGTTCGAAGCCCAGTCGTTCGGCATGGGTGATGTGAGCTTCGTGGTAAAAACCGGCGGCGATGATCGTGCCGTTGAGGTCGGGGTATTCGGCGCGGAGTTGCGACCGCGTGAGGAAATGGTGGTTGGGCAGCGCCCGCACCTCGCGGCTATAGACGTCGTAGATGCGCAGGCCCAGCGCGGTGATCGCTGCGCCACGGTCCCGGAGCTTTGCCTTGAGACCGAGACAGCGCCTGGCCGATGGGATGATGCCGCCCAACCATGACCGCAGTGGCAATATGGTCTCCAGCGGCTTCACATAATGTGGCGCGTTGCGCAGCAGCCGGTTTCGCTCCATCGCCGATTCACGCACGAGGCGGAATTCACCGGTCTCAAGATATTTGATGCCGCCGTGGATGAGGCGCGAGGATGCCGCACTCGCCCCCTCGCAGACATCGCCACGATCGATGAGGAGGCAGTCGACACCCTGCAGGCAGAGGTCGCGGAACACGCCGCAGCCATTGATTCCTGCGCCGATGATCAGCACTGGATAATGTGGCGCCGGGGCCTCGGGCTGCTGCCTGGCTTTCATCTGCTCGGTTCCACTCAGATGATCGCCACCTTGATGGCGGCACCCTGCTCCGCCACGCGGAGCGCCTGCTCGATCTCGGAAAGGCCGAAGCGATGGGTCAGGAGCGAGCCAAGATTGAGCCGACCACTGGCAATGAGGGCCAGCGCGCGCGTGAACTGCAGGCGCGTGAGACCAAAGGATCCGGTGATCTTCAACTCGTTGTAATGGATGGCGTTGACATCCATCACGGCGGTATCATCGCGTGAGAAGCCAGCGAACAGGCTGATCCGGCCACGCTTGCGCGCCAGATCGACAGCCTGGCTGGCAAGCGCGGGAACGCCGACAGCGAGGATTGTGACATCGGCACCTTGCCCGCTCGTCGCGCTTCGCATCTGGCCTGCCAAGTCACCCGCGGCAGGATCGAGCACGATGTCGGCGCCTTCCACCAAGGCCGCATGGCGGCGCAACTCGCTGGGCTCGCTGACGATGATGCGACGCGCACCGGCCAGCCGGGCGAGCTTCACATGCAGGATGCCAATGGGGCCTGCACCGAGGATTGCGACCACGTCACCCATCCTCACCTCGGCCAGTTCCTGGCCGTTCATCACGCAGGCGAGGGGCTCGGCAAGGGCTGCTGTTTCGAAGCTCACGCCCTCAGGCATGGCCATCACGTGTCCGGCGCGTACGGCTGCAGCGGGGATGCGCACATATTCGGCAAAGGCACCGTCGAGCTGATAGCCCATGGCGGTGAGGTTGCTGCACAGGTTCTCCACCCCGCGCATGCAATAGTCGCAGTGCCCGCAGCCAAACTGCGGACAGGCGCAGACGGCCTGACCGGCAGTGAATCGCGCATCACCGCCGGCATCCGCGACCACTCCGGAAAACTCATGGCCGAGAATGGAGGGATAGCGCACCCCGGCGGTCTTCCGCCCGCGCAGGATGCGGATGTCGGTGCCGCAGATGGTGGCCGCCTTCACCTTGATCAGCATGTCGCCCGCACCCAGGTCCGGGTCGGCAACCGTCATGTAGCGGACTTCATTCACGTCCTTGAGAACACCAGCCTTCACGGTGCATTTTCCCACATTAAAATGACGTATTGTTCAGTTTCAGACTTGAACATTTATTTCTCTTGATGTCAATATGTTCATTTGTGATGAAGCCGGTATAATGCGCAAACCATTGAAATTGCCTTTTATATTTCTCGAAATGTGAAACACTGCTGCGAGTGACACCCGAAACCGCCGGCCACCCAGCGATGAGCAATCCAAGTTCCCGGCGAACTTTTGTCTAGACTGGCGCGAACATTTCACTTACACTCTCCATAAATGTTCAACTGAGACCTGAGCGATGACCGGCAAGCGCTTCGACTATACCGCGATGGGATTCATCACCTTCGACTGCCTGGGCTGGCCCTTCACGGCCATTCCGCCAGGCGGCGGCTGTTACCTGATTGATGAACTCACGCTGGCGGTATCGGGTGCCGCGGGGGTTGCCGCGATCGCTGCGGCCAAGATGGGCCTGAAGACGCAGGCCGTGGGCGGCGTCGGCGAAGACCTGATGGGTGACTGGGTGATGGAGCGCCTCCGCCATTTCAATGTCGACACGGACATGATGCAGCGGAAGACAGGCTGGAAGACCTCCTCCTCCATCGTGACCACGAGGGCCGATGGCTCGCGCCCTGCTCTGCACATGAAGGGTGCCACCGGCAGCTTCGTGGTCGAGGGCACGGATGCCGATCGCGTCATCGATGCCAGGGTGTTCCATCTGGGCGGCGTGGGCCTGATGGATGCGATGGATGGCGAGGCCAACGCCCGGCTCATGAAGCGCGCCAGGGACAGCGGTTGCATCACCACCGTCGACATCTTCGCGGGTTCCGCCGATGACCTGCCCGATGTCGCCGCGGTGCTGCCCTGGACCGACTATTTCATGCCCTCGATCGAGGAAGCCAGAGCACTGTCCGGCCGCGAGGACCTCGAGGACTGCACCCGCTTCTTCCATGACATGGGTGTGGCCTGCTGCGTCTTCACACTGGGCGGCGATGGCGCCTATTACAGCCACGCCGATGGCACGCGCTTCAAGGTTCCGGCCTTCGCCATCGACGTCAAATGCACCTGCGGCTGTGGCGACGCATTCGATGCCGGCTATGCAGTTGCCCTCGTCAAGGGCTTCGACCCGGAGACGGCCGTGCGCTTTGCCCAGGCAACCTCCGCGCTCAACGCCACAGGACTGGGCTCGCAGGCCGGCGTTGAGTCCTTCGAACACACGCTGAACTTCATGAGGACCGCCCAAACACGGTCCTGACCAGCCTTTGCCCGTCCTCCCTGTGGGCAGACTTGGCCCCGGACGCCGAAAGGCGCCGGGGTCCTTCTTTTTCAGGCCACTGGCACGACCCTCGCTGATGCTGCTAACTTGCCAGTCCGAAGCAGTTCGCGGGAGTAGCAGGTGAGCGTGGAACGTATGGCCCAGGGCGATGTCAGCGACGACCTCAAGACCAAGGTCGCCTGGCTCTATTACATGGAGGGCCTCACCCAGGACAAAATCTCGGAGACGCTGGGCCTCAGCCGCTCCCGCGTTCTGCGCATCCTTGCCGCCTCGCGCCAGAGCGGCATGGTGCAGATCCGCGTCACCACCAAACTCAGCCACTGTGTATCCTTGGAGCGAGCGCTCGAAGCGAAGTTCGGGCTCGAACGGGCCATCGTCATTCCCAACCCGCAGGATGCCGCAGCGACCAACCAGCTGATTGGTGCCGCCCTCGGCGGCTATCTGAACGACAATATTCCCGACGATGCAACGATCGGGCTCGGCTGGGGCCGCACGCTCACCGCCAGCCTGCCGTCCATCGAATACCGCGAGAAGAGCGGCATCAGCGTGCTCTCGATGCTCGGCGGCCTCACCCGCGTGAGCGGCGCCAACCCTTCCGAATTCTCCTGGCGCCTGGCTGATCGGCTTTCGGCTGAATGCTACCTGATGGCCGCGCCCGTCTTCGCGCCCGACGAGCGGACGCGGGAGGCGCTGCTCACCCACCCCGGCATGCAGGAAATCTTCCGCCGCGCGGCGCGCCTCGACCTCGCAGTGCTGAGCGTCGGCGACCTTTCGCCGGTCTCCACCTTCTCCGAATATGTCCTGCTGGAGCGCGAGGAGTTCGCAGCGCTGCAGGCCGCAGGTGCCGTGGGCGACGTGCTCTGCCGCTTCATCGACATCGACGGCAACGTCATTGATCATGAGTTGAACAAGCGCGTCATCGCCGTCGACCCAAAGGAGTTGCACGGCACCCGCAAGATCGTCCTCGCGTCTGGCGGCTGGCAGAAATACGGCGTGATCCGCGGTGCCCTGCGCCTTCTCAAGCCACACGTGCTTGTCACCGACGAACTCGTGGCCGAGCGTCTCGCCGCCGAAGGCAAGGCCTAGGCGGCGGGGTGTCATGCCCGACCGAGGGCCAGTCGCTCGGCGACCAGTTCGTTGACGATCAGCACCGACGGCCGCAGCAGCTTCATGGCGGCTGTAATGGCTTTTAGCTTCTCCCAGCCACCCGACACGAGGATCACCTCGCGGGTCGCGCGCAGGTCCATCGGGTTCACCGCCACAACCCGGTCGTTCACGGGATGGGAAATCGGCTCGCCCTCTTCATTGATGAAGTGACACAGCACGTCACCCACGGCACCCGACGCCTCCAGCGAGGCAATCTCCTCACGGCTCAGCAGGCCATATTCAAAAAACAGAGAATGCGGCGTCAAAGCGCCAACCGACACGATTGCCATGTCGAGCGTGCGAGCCCGCGCGAAGAGTTCCGCAATGCCAGGGTGGTTCCTCAGCGCCTCGCGCGTTGCGCGGTCCGGCGCGAAGACCGGTGCAGTGAGTAGATGGCACTCGGCGTTCAGACGGTCCGCCACGCGCCAGGCAAATTCCGAAGGATTGACGGAGCTCACGCGGGTTAGCCCCCCGAGCAACGAGATCACGCGCGTTCCTTCGGACTGTCGTGGCACGATGCTGGGAAGCGCATTCGACAACGTCTGCCCCCAGCCAAGCCCCACCGTTGTATGCTCAGCCAGATGGCGTGAAAGGTAGGCGCCGAGTTCCGCCCCGAGAATAGTGCTCATCTGCCGCGCGTCCTGCGGCTCCGGTATCACAATGGCCCGGCTCAGCCCCCAGCGCTCCTCCAGTGCCCGCTCGAGTTCAACACACTTCGCCAGATTGTTGGTGACGCGGATCTGGACCGTGCCGTCGCGGCGTGACGCAGCGAGGATGCGCAGCACGCGAGAGCGGCTGATATCGGTGAGCGAGACGATTTCGTCCTGCGTCTTGCCTTCGACGTAATAGAGCCAGGCGACGCGGGTCTTCAGGTGCTCGCTGGTGTCGGACATGCTCATGACTGCGGCACTCCCCCGTGAACCGGACTTGCAGGACGGCGCATGTGACTGACGCCGCCCTTTGGCTTCCGCTTGCCGTCAGGCGGCGCCCGGCTTCTTTCCGAATGCGACCGCCAGGATGATAATGCCACCGGCGACCATCATCTGCTCGCTGACGTCAAGTCCCATGATGATGAGGCCGTTGTTGATCGTGCCGATCAGCAGCGAGCCCGCGAAGGTTCCAAGGATCGTGCCCTTGCCGCCGAACAGCGAAGTGCCGCCAAGGATGACCGCGGCGATGGCCATCAGCTCCGCACCTTCACCAAAGTTGAAGCGCGCCGTCTGCATCATTCCGGAGTAGAGCAGGCCAGCGAGGGCCGCGGCGGCGCCTGAAAGCAGGAAGGCGTAGAACTTCACACGCTTGGTCTTGACGCCGGAATACTCGGCCGCAAGGCGGTTACCGCCGGTCGCCAGGATCTCGCGGCCGAAGCTCGTGTACTTCAGCACCACATGACCGATGAGCGCGATCACCACCGACCAGATGAGCAGCGACGGCATGCCGAACAGCTTGCCCGAACCGAAAATGGCATTGAAGGTCTTGTTGGTGATGGACACCGGGTTTGTGTAGGTGATGCGCATGTCGAGCCCGCGGATGAGCTGCATCATGCCTAGTGTCACGAGGAAGGACGGGATGTTGATGACGGTGACGAAGAAGCCGTTCGCAGCACCCACCGCGAGGCCGGATGCGATGGCCGCCGCCACCGCCACGGGCCAGGGCATGCCCGCCTGCATGACGAGGGCGCCGACGAGGGCGGCCAATGCCGCTGTCGATCCGACGGACAGGTCGAGCTCGCCCGCCGAGATGACGAAGGTCATGGCCACGGCGATCACCGTTACCATCGCGGTGGTGCGGGCGATGTTGTAGAGGTTGGTGACGGTCAGGAAGCCATTGTCGCCGATCGTGGCGCCGAAGAAGACCAGAACCACCGCAAAGAAGATGTAGACGACGTAGTTCTGCCACTGAACCTTAGGCAGCGACATCGGAGGCCTGCTGCTTGATGCGATGACCTTGGATTGCATGGTGCAACTCCTCTTCTGATGACAGGTTGCGACGGTTCATGTTCTGGATGATGCGGCCATTGTGCAGCACCACGATGCGGTCGCTGATGGCCATGAGCTCCTCGAGCTCCGAGGAGATGAGCAGCACGGCCATGCCGGCATCCGCCATCTTCCGCACGGTCGCGACGATCTCGGACTTGGCGCCAATGTCGACGCCGATGGTGGGCTCGTCGAGGATCAGCAGGCGAGGCCCCCGGGCCAGCCACTTGCCGATGACGATCTTCTGCTGGTTGCCACCGGAGAGGAGGCGGGCCAGCTTGTCGGGGCTGTCGGTCTTGATCGATAGGTTGCGGATGGTCCCTTCGACGGTCTTGAGGGCCTCTGCGTCCTGCACGAAAAGGTGCCTGGTGAAGCGCTCGAGGTTGGGCAGCAACACATTGTCGCGCACCGAATGGTCGAGCACGAGACCCATCTTGCGGCGGTCTTCCGGCACAAGTGCGATGCCCCGGTCAATCGCATCCTGCTGGCCCCTCACCGGCTGACCATCAAACAGGACAGTGCCCGCGGCGGGGGGCCGGCGACCGAAGATCGCCTCGGCGATCTCGGTGCGCCCCGACCCCATCAGGCCCGCGAGGCCAACGATCTCGCCCGGTTCGATCGCGAAGCTCACATCCGTGACACGCGGGGGCAAGGCCAGGTTGCGGACCTCCAGAATGGCGGTCTGGCCCGGACGCGCACCCCGATCATGCCATTCGAACTTGGCGGCATTGCCGGCACCCAGCATGGCCTCGACGATCTGGTCGACGGTCAGGCCCTCGCAGCTTTCTGTCATCACCGTCTCGCCGTCGCGCATCACGGTGACACGGTCGCAGTTGGTGAGGATCTCGGCCATGCGGTGCGAGATGTAGACGATGGAGATTCCGCTCTGCTTGAGGCGGCGGACAAGATGGAAGAGCGCCTCGGTCTCGGTCTCGGAGAGCGACGAGGTTGGCTCGTCCATGACGAGGATGCGGGCGTTCTTGGAGAGCGCCTTGGCGATCTCGACGATCTGCATGTAGCCGACGCTCAGCGAACCGGCGAGTGCCTCGGGATCGATATCGACGCCGAGTTCCTCGAGAATGGCGCGCGACCGGCGGACCATCTCGGCATTGTTGATAAAGGGTGTGCGGCCGATGCGCGGCTCGCGGCGGAGGAAGATGTTCTGCGCCACCGTGAGGGTGGGAACGAGCGAGAATTCCTGGAAGATCATGGCAATCCCCGCGCGCTCGGCAGAGATGGCATCATGCAGGTCGACGTCCTGCCCCTCAATCTTCACCGACCCGCCGTCGCGGGTATAGACACCGGTGAGGATCTTCATGAGGGTTGACTTGCCCGCACCATTGCCGCCCATCAGGGCATGCACTTCGCCGCGGGACAGATGGAAGGAAACGCGCTTCAGCACCGGGATCGAGCCGAAGCTCTTCTTGATGTCGGTCATTTCCAGGAACGGGACGGACGTCATGGCGAACCCTCGCGCGGTGGGGTGAAACGGGCGCGGCGATCGCCGCCGCGCCCTTGCTTCATGCTTACTGGCTGAGCGCCTGGCCCATCTCGGCGGGAAGGTCGATGCGATAGATGGTCTTGTAGGCCTCGGGCAGCGTCTTGCGCGTCACCTTGAGCGGCGGCACGACGACGTAGGAGGGGGTCTTCTCGCCAATCAGCGTGAGGGCGCCGATCTTGGCTTCCGCAACACCCTGGTCATAGGGACGCTGCGAGGAGATGCCGGCGATGAAGCCGTCCTGGGCCATGTTGAGCGCAACGATCTGGTCGAAGTTCTCGTTGACGATCTTGAAGTCCTGCGGCGTGCGACCGGCGGTGGTGGCGGCCGTCACCGCGCCCATGGCCGGGATCGACCAGCTGGCATACATGCCTGACAGGTTGGGGTAGCGGGCGAGCACACCCTGCGCCACTTCCTGACCCTTGTTCGGATCATTGTGGCCGGCAGCCACGACGACGTTCAGGTCGGGATACTTCGCCATCACGCGGGCGATGAAGCCCTCGTAGCGCAGGTTGGTGACGTAGAAGTCGTTGGCAAAATACATCGCCGCGACGTCACCCTTGCCGCCCAGCGACTCGGCCAGCGCGTCGGCGAGATACATGCCGAGTGCCAGGTTGTCGGAAGAGACGATGGCAGCGTAGTCCTTGCCCGGCTCCATGCCTTCGACGGCCTGATCGATGAAGACGACCTTGGTGCCGGCCTCACGGAGCTTCTTGAAGGCCGAGGCGGTGGTCTGGCCGTTGAGCGGGATCGACACGACGAGATCCGGCTTCAGCACCGAGATGGCCTCGAGATCGGCGATCTGCTTGGCGTCGTCCCAGTTGGCGTTGGTCTCGGCCACCACCTTGATGCCGTACTTCTCGAAGGTTTCCTTGAGGCCGATGAGCTGCTGGCTGGCCCAGTCGTCACCCAGCCAGCCCATGGAGATGGCGACGGTGAAGTTGCCGGCCTTGACCTTGGCGATCTGCTCGTCAGTGAGGTTTAGCTCGGAAGCGGGGAAGCCAGGCTCGCCGCGCTGGCCGTCGGAGACGACGATGCCGGTGATGTCATCCTTCTTGGCGATCTCCATCGTCTTTTCCGAAGGCGCCTTGTACCACAGCGGATGCTGTATATCGGCGGCGATGTCGGCCATTGCGATGGTCGGCAGTGCGGCGAATGCGGCGGCAAGCGCCAGGGTCTTGAACTTGGCAGTCACTTTCATGGGTCGTTCCTCCTCATTTGAACATGGCTTAGCCGTTCCCCCGGAATGGGGGTTGAAAGGCCTTTCACGATGACGGCACGTCTAGCGGTGCGCGGGGTCCGGCTCAGGCGCGGGCGAGCATGAACTCACGCAGCGTCTTTGCCAGCCGGTCAGGTGCTTCGAGTGCGAGGCTGTGTCCACATTCCTGGAACACCTCCGCACGCTCGACTCCCGCCGCGACCTTCTCCATCTGACCCTTCACCAGATCACCGAAGAATTCCGGCGCGCCGATCGTCAGGATCGGCAGGGTGAGCTTGGTCTTCTTGAGTTCGTTGTTGATGCGGGCATTCTTCAGTCCCGCACGGTATGTCTCGAGGCAGCCGCGCAGGCCACCGGGAGCACACAGCCTGGCGATCCATTCATCGATCGCCTCGTTGGTGATCGCGTTGGGGTTCCAGGTCTCAGCCTTGATCCAGAATTCCCAGAATTCGCGCTCACGGCCGGTGATAAGCATCTCGGGGAGATGGGGGATCCAGAAGAAGGGAATATGCCAGACCCAGACGCCCTTGAGGTTGAACTGTGAGGAGATGTTCTCCGGCGTGAAGTTCGACCACTCCTCCAAGCCCTCGCCCGAGAGCAGCATCTCGGAGAAGGAGAGGGTCTTGACGCGCTCCCTCTCGGTGGCGGCGAGTGCATAGGCGAATTCGGCACCGCGGTCCTCGCCATGGAGGTGGAAGGTCTCATGGCCGAGTTGGGTCATGAGTTCCGCCACGTCCCGGGAATTGGTCAGGCTGTCATAGCCCTCCTCCGCCGGCGGCTTGTCGGTATCGCCGAAGCCGCGCAAGTCCGGCGCCACCACGGTGAAGTGGGGGGTCAGCAGCGGGATCAGCTTGTACCAGTAGAAATGGGTCTTGGGGGTGCCGTGCAGCAGCAGCAGCGGTTCGCCCTGCCCGGCCGTCACATAGTGCATCCGGATGCCATTCACGCGTGCGCGGCCATGCCTGACGGGTGCACCGGTATGATCAAATATCTCTGCCACTCAAGCCTCCCAGCGTGAACATTTGGCAGTCTCATAGTATGAACATTCATGTTCATGTCAATATGAATAATCACTCTATTTTCTCGATTTTTCGACGGAGAGTCGCTATCTTATTGATACTCAACGACATCTCTGATCACTTGAGAGGCCAATTTTTGATCACGAGAGAGAAATGTTCGAGAAATAGCGATCAGGCCACCACTGATTCCGTGACCATCGCACACATTCCGATCAGACTGAATGACTGGAAACCATCTGAGCGCATTATTTCTGGAGCTTGGTCACAATTTCCGAGGGCCAACAGATGTGGCTCCATAGGTCGATTTTAGAT
>JBEARP010000048.1:0-4280 GCA_041163105.1 Pseudomonadota bacterium | reverse complement strand
CGTCGCCCGTGTTGCCATCGGCTGCGGTCGAGGTATCGGTGGTGGACGTGCCGATGCCAAGGAACACGCCTGCGTCGACGCGGCCGCCATGCCCGTCGCTGGTGCTGACTGCATCAACACCGGCCTGCAGGAACCCAAGGTCATAGGACATGTCGATGCCATCGGCGCCCGAACCATAGGTTTCGCCGAAGCTGCCGCCGGCGCGTCCCCAGAGGCCGGAATTCTCCTCGAGCCCAAGTGCCGCGAGCGTGCCAAGCGAGCCGCGGCGCTGCTCCAGCGTATCGACAATGGAATAGGTGTAGAGACGCTGCAGTGCCGGAAGCGCGGGATAGGTCGACGTCTCTACGCGAAAGTCAGGGTCCGGCGACGGCGGCGTCGGCCCCGGCTCAGGGCCAGGCGGCACCGGCGGGTCGACATAGGTCGTGAGATACCAGTTCTGCTGTTTGCCCGCGCTGGCGCCACGCACCAGATGATATTCATAGGCGCCGCTGGCAACGCGGTCAGCCAGCGCGAAGGCGGTGGTACCCGTGGTGGCGCCGTTCAACGCCTGGACGACGAGGATGCCGTCGCCGGTGGTGGGGGCACCGAGGCCGCCGGCATCGATGGCCGTGATGCCGGTGTTGCCGCTGGCCGTGTTGCCCGCACCTGCAATCTGCAGCACGTCAGCCACCGGTGCCTGCGGCGTGCCACCCACGCGGGTCTGCAGGATGCCACCATTGCCAATGTAGTTGCCCTGGATGGTGAGCGTGCCGATCTCGCCCTGCGTGCCCGGCGCGATGGTGCCTTCATTGGTGACGGTGCCGAAGATGGTGCCGACGCCGCGCAGCGTTGCGCCCGACGCAACCGAGGTTGACGACACGAGGTTGCCGAGCAGCACCAAGGTGCCGTCGGAGACCGTGGTAGCCCCGGTGTAGGTCTGGGAGTTCGCGAGGGTGAGCGTGCCGGCACCTGCCTTGTCCAGGCCGCCAACACCGCTGATCACGCCCGAATACGTACCGGCGTTCGGCTGGTCAAAGCGGACAAGCCCGCTGTTGGCGATGTCATTTGGCAGGCTCAAGGCATTGCCCTGCAGCGTCGCGCCGCTGCCGACCGTCGTTGCACCCGCGTAACCGGAGTTGTTGCCCTCGAGAATGAGGGTTCCAACGCTGACGGTGGTCGGACCGCTGTAGGCCAGCGCCGAGGTCAGGGTCACGACGCCGATGCCCGTCTTCTCGAGACCACCCGAGCCGCTGATCACACCCGAATAGGTGCCGTTGTCGGGTTGGTCGAAGCGAACTAGCCCGCTGTTGGTGATCGCCCCCGGCAGACTCTGCGCCCGGCCCTGCAGTGTGGCGCCACTGTCGACCGTGGTGGTGCCGGTAAAGCCCGAGTTGTCACCCGACAAGATGAGCGTGCCAGCCTGCACATTGGCGGCGATGAGTCCGGTGATCGAGCCCGACAGCTCCCATGTGCCGGCGTCCTGCTTGTAGAGATATTCGAAGCCGGTCATCGTGCCTGACAGCGAGTCCGAACCCGTGCCGTTGAGATAGATGGAATCGACCCCGCCGCCACCCGAGAAATTGCCGGTGATGTTAGAGCCGTTGTAGAGGCGCAACGTGTCAGGGCCGCTGCCGAGATTGAGGCTGCCAAACACCGTGCCGCGGTTGGTGAAGTCGATGCCGGCATTGGTGTTGCCACCGATCACCGTGGCGGTGCGGTTCGGATTGGCGAGAGGGCCCGTCGAGATGGTGCCGTTGTTGACGACGGTGAGCGTGCCTGCCCTCTGCGACCAGATGGCGGCACCCCTTACGGCATTGACGAGACCGTTGTTGTTGATGGTGTTGCCGCTGCCCTGCACGTTGATGGCCTCGGCCGAGACCTGTGTGCCGTTGGACAGAACCTGGCCGCCGCTGCCGATGGTGAGCGTTCCGTTGTTGCGGAACTCGATGGTGTTGCCGCCCGTGTTGTAGCCGCCGGAGGCATTGGTGGAGGAATTCTGCACCGTGCCGTCAACCGTGATGTTGGCGTTGTCGCGAAGGCTTATTGCCGTATCGTTGCCTGACGAGATGGATCCGCCCGCCTCGACGGTGACGGTCTGGTTGTCACCCGCGAGCGTGTTCCCTGCTCCGACACGTGTGGTGTAGGGGTTGGGCGCAGCCGTGTTACAGGTCGTGGTGTTGCCGATGGCGATGCAATCGGCCCGAACCGGGGAACCAAGGGCGCTGATGCTGACGCCCGCCAAGATCGCTGTTCGAAAAAATGCCCGGGAGAACCGGGGCACAGGCACGTCCAACATTTCAGCCCACCTGGTTAGAACTTCGGTCCAACCGCGCCTCCTGCTGGTTGAATCACCCCGATCCACATACTACAATCGATTGTACTCAGTCAAAAACTTGCAATCTTTCATATATGCCAGGGAGTACGGGTTGCGCCTGCCATACGCCTGTTCGCGAATTGGCCGCGTTTGGGCACCCCCCATTGACGCGCGATAGAGGGCCGGCTGGCTGCCTTTAGATGCCGTCGCGGGGTGCGCACGCATCGCCTGCAGGATACCCACACATCCTCCGCCAACAGACCAAGCTCCGCCGCGAGCGACCTGGCAGTGCGCGGGGCAGGCTGGCGGTGGCGGGAAGTCCCTTCAAAACCCGGCCTTCACGGTGACAGCCGCGAAGGCCGCCTCGCCTCGTCGCACGGCAGCTAGGGCAGGACGCCCGGCTCAAACATGTCCGCCAAGTCAGTGCTGCCCTTGACTGCGTCGAGGAGAGGAAGGCCGAATATCCTCTCAACGGTGCGCAGGACGGAGGCATGGGTGTATTCAACAGTGCTTTCGTGACCAGCCCTGACGCCAGCACCGGCCGCGAAGAAGGGCAATGACTTTCCCCGGCTGCCCTCGTCCCAGGTGACGAAGACGATCGCCTCGTTCTCTTCCGCCCAGGACAGAAGTGGCGGCAGAAAATTCTTCAAGAAGTCGTCGCCCGTCGCGATCTTGTTGTCCCTGCAGCGCGAGCCGCCGTGCATGTTGTGGCAGGAGTCCGGCGTGATGAAGACATAGTTTGCAAGGTCGTTGGACTTCATGTCGCCTGCGAAGTGGTCGAGAGCGCGGGTGTGCGCAGCGCAGTATTCATTGTCGGGCGATGGCGGCGCGCCGGACACATCGGCGAAGTAGACGAAAGGATTGTGCTTGGTGCCATAGTTCCCGCCGTTGCGGATCGGGCAGGCGCCGCTCTTTTTCGGATCATAGCCTTCCTGGTAGGTCATCCAGGTGAGCGCAGGATCGCGCGCCGCGTCAAGCTGCGCCATCAGGTGCGCATGGCTCGCGGTCCAGTTCTGCGGTTTCGTGGAAGACTTGCAGTGACCCAGAGGTTCCGCGTCGCAGATGAAATCCGCATCCGAGAACGTCGCGCGACCCGCAACCATCTCGATATAGTGCGGCTGGCTTCTGCGCAGATCGGAATTGTCAACGAAGTTGGCGGCGCGGGCGGCCTTTGCCCAGAGTTCACCGTTGATGTAGGGCGCTTGCGCGGTGTTGCCGTAAACGTAGCTGCTCGCGTCGCCACGGGTCATGTCGCCGTCCTTGTTCTCCATGACGATGACGATCACATGCCGAGGCGCGGCGGCGCAGGGCGCGGCCAATGCGACAAGGCAGGCAAGGCCGATCAGAAGTCTCATGGGAGGCACTCATGAAGGTGACGGAAGGGCTGCGTTCTGGACGGATAACACGGCAATTCGAAGGCTGCTGCCGGGTAACGATCCACCCGCACCGGACACGGCTTGGCAGGAATGGCGACTCCGGTTGGATTCGAACCAACGACCTAGCGCTTAGAAGGCGCTTGCTCTAGTCCAGCTGAGCTACGGAGTCCTGCCGTCTCAGTGCGTCCAGTTGACGGTCCGGCCGAACTTGAAATTGTCGGAGTAGGACTTCTTGATTACGCGGGCCACCGGATTCACCGGCAGCACATGGTAGGCTAGGCCCTCACGCTCGCAATATGCGATGGCCTCTTCCCTGGTGTCGAAGGTGAGCTTCACCTGGCTGCGCGTGTCGGCCGAGGACGTCCAGCCCATGAGCGGGTCAACGGTGCGCGGTGAGGCGGCCTCGAACTCCAGCACCCAGTTGTCATACTTGGCCTTGCCGGACTGCATGGCATTGCGGGAAGGCTTGTAGATGCGGACGGGCATGGGCTCTCTTCTCTGTTCTCGAACATGCGGAGGCCGGTGGTCGGGGTGGCGAGATTCGAACTCACGACCCCCTGCGCCCAAGGCAGGTGCGCTACCAGACTGCGCTACACCCCGATTTCGGGCCT
>JBEARP010000047.1:0-16180 GCA_041163105.1 Pseudomonadota bacterium | reverse complement strand
GGAACAGCGGCGTGAGCGGCGACTGGATGAAAGCGCGCGTCAGACGCCCGGCAATGCCGATGTTCATGGCGTCACCACCGTGTCGCCCTCGCCAAGGCCGGAGAGAATCTCGACGGCGGGCGTGCCATTGTCATCGAAGCGCTGGCCTATAATGACTGGAACGTCGGTTCCCCCGCCAAGCTTCACGTAATCCACCCCTGCGCGCGTGGTGATGGCGGAGGCGGGCACCGAGACCACGGTCTTCATGGCGACGGGAATCCAAACGCGCGTACGCTCGCCCACGAAGAAGTCGCCCAGATCCGCCACTTCGACATCCGCCAGCACGTTGCCATTGGCGATCTCGGGGTAGACCTTCACCACCTTGCCGTTGCCGAGCGGCGCATCCTTCGAGAGATCGGTCATGCCGCGGCTGCCGACGATCACGTCGTCACCCAGTTTGATGTGGCCGGCGTGGCGTTCGGGAAGCGACATGCGCAGGAAATAGCCGCCTCCGGCAATGCGGGCGATCGTCTCGCCCGGCATGATGACGGAGCCCTTGGTGACGGGAACCGTGAGCACGCGGCCAGGCGCTGGCGCGAGCACCTCGCCCTCGCTTTGCTGCTGCACGAGCACGGCGCGGTCGGCTTGCGCTGCGGTGAGCTGGTTGGTCAGCACATCGAACTGGGTTTGCAGGAGGTCGACGCGGGTCCTGGCCACAACGCCGCCGGCGAGCAGCTTCGCGGCGCGGTCAAGCTCGGTCTTGGCATTGTCGAGCTGGGCCTGGATTGCCTTGATGCGGGCATCCACCGCGTTGAGCTGCAGGGCGAGCTTGTCGTCAACCACGCGGGCGATGACGTCACCCGCCTTCACGGCGGTGCCTTCCTCGACGGAGAGCGAGGTGACGGTGCCGCCGATGCGGGCGCGAGCGGGTACCACGTCCCGGCTTTCCACTTGGCCAAAAACGGCCTTGAGATCGGGTCGCTTTGCAATGGTGACCGGAACCTCCCCCGCCGCAGCGATCACCGTGAGGGACGCAAGGCCCAGCAGGCAGGGTATGACGTGGAACCTGAACATCGGCGCTCCTTCAGAACTCTCAATATTAGAAATAACTAATATTAAGTGGCGTGATAGTCAAGGGCCGCTAAGTCATGACCTGAGTTGTCGTCTCAGCGAAAGGCCTCGCCGGCGCGGAATCCAAGCTTCTTGAAGACCATGGCCGCCGGGCAGAAACCCGTCATAGAGGCCTGGAGCATGTTGGCGCCCGCAAAAACCGTGAGCAGCAACCACCAGGGCGAAACGAAATGCGCCAGCGCAACGGAAACCAGAACGACGAATCCGGCAAAGGCCAGGACGGCTTTATCGACATTCATGAGGGACTCCCAATGTTTGATGCTGCGTTTGCTCGGGTCGCCTGCAGGTGAGCCGATATCCGAAGTCATTTATATTAGGAAATACTAATTAAAACAAGCGATTTGTTTCCGTGTTGCCCGCTACCCGGCCAGCTTCAGTCCAATTTCCAAATGCGCGCACCCAAACGGGAACAGCCGGCTTTCGCCGGCTGTTCGTTGGTCCTGACATGCCCATAACGGGCAAGAAAAGAACCTTGGGTTATGCCGCCTCGCGGTTGAGCGGCTGGCACATGCAGTGGACGCCGCCGCCGGCCTGCAGGAACATGGTCATGTCCGGGTCGTAGACGGTGAAGCCCGCGGCGCGCATCTTGGCGTTGAGGTCCTTCGCACTCTCGGTGGAGAGCACGCGGTCGCCGCCCAGCGTCACCACGTTGCAGCCCAGCGCCATCGTCTCCTTGAATGTGGCGGGGATGATCTCGATCTTCTTGGACTTGAGCCAGGCGATGACATCGTCCTCGGTGGTCTCGAGGCAGACGGCAGCGCAGTGCTCGTTGAGCATGCAGACCATCAGGTCGATGTGGACGTAGAACTGGTCGATCGGCGCGTACTTGATCTCCCAGCCCTCCTTGATGAACCACTCGGAGGCCTGGCGTGCTGCCACTTCCTCCGAGCGGTGATCGGTGAAACCGACGAGGGCAAGTCCATCGCGGATGATGTTGAAATCGCCGCCCTCGAAATTGCCAGCCGAGATCATGTCGTAGATCGGGATGTCGTTCTCGAGATAGAAGCGCAGCACGGCGGCATATTCGCCGCGGCGGCGCGGGTTGGCGAGCTGGCAGACCACGGCGCCATAGGGCGACATGAAGGACGAGTCGCGCGCATAGACCTGGTAGGGGTTGGTCATGTCGAGCGGCAGGAAATGCGTGGTGACACCGGCCTGGTTATAGGCGTCCACCATCTCGCGGTGCTGGCGCATGGCGACCTGCTTGTCGAACTTGTAGCCCTTGCGCATGGTGTCACGCACCAGCGACGACCATGCGGCATTCTCGAGCCCCATCCAGCGGAAGCTTTCGGCAGGCCCCAGGAGCACGTCCGTCAGCACGCCGGTTTCGGATTTGATCTGGAAGCGGCCCTTCATCTTGGGCGTTCCGCCGTTCTCGAGGCGGGCACGAAGCGGCACGTTGGTCATGGTTCTCTCCCTGAGTTTCCGGAAGCCTAGGGCGGCCCGCGGCGGGACGCCATACCGCAACAGGGTTAGCTGCGGGTGGCAAGAAACCAGCGGAACAGTTCGCCCTGCGAGGAGATGCCGAGCTTCTCATAGATGTTGCGGCGATGGACGCGTACCGTTTCGTTGGAAATCCGCAGCGCATCGCCGATGGCGCGGGCCGAGTGGCCCTCGAGCATGAGGTTGACGACCTGTGCCTCGCGCGCGGTGAGGCCGGAGGCTACCGGCTTGTGAGCGATGGGCGCGGCGGCGGCCGCGGTGTGGCTGCTGGCGAGTGGCCCGGCAATCTGGCAGTGGCGGGTGACGGCGGCGGCAAGGAGTTCGGCGCTCGCTGCCAGTGCCTTTGCGTCTCCCGATGTGAAGCGCCGGCTGCCGGTGCTGCGCGAGAAGGACATGAACACGGTTTCCGCATTGGTTGCGGGGATGAGCAGTCCGATCATGTCATCGACGCCAATGAGCGCGAAGTAGCGACGGTGGTATTCGCTTTGCGCGAACCCCTTGGGCGCGATGTCGCGAACACGCGCCACGCGCGGCGCCTTCAGCTTCTGGGCGGCGCGGAAAAAGGGACTCAACGCATAGACGCCGGAGAGATAGTCGCCATAGAGCCAGGCCCGCTCGGCGGGCCTGAGCCTGTCCACCAGCACGGCGGGCGGGGCGGCAGGGTGGAAGATCAACAGCGCTGCCGCATCGTGGGCGAGGCAGGCGCCGGCAGCATCGAGCAGGCGCTCCGCGAAACCGGGCGCGCCGATGGCAAGCACCAGCGAGGCCTGTGCGCCCTGCATCAGTTTTCCCCTGCCGGATGCGCGCGCCGGTTGACCATGGGCCGCCTGCCCCTTGCTGTTGAACCGACAAATCATGGCTCATGGCCTGCCGCCGCACAAGCGCAGCACCGGAGCTGAAGCTGAAGGGCGTTGCGGCCATCGCGCCGCCGGCCGATCCCGTCGCGCAGCTTGCAGGCTCGACCGTCCGCCGCAATTGACGCCAGCTCAGGCGGCGCGCCACTTGATGGAACAACCCATGGAGGCGATCTGCTCCGCCGGACCGTGGCCGGTTGCGGCGACCTGTTTCATGGCGTCATGGAGGTCGCGCCGGGCCCCGGGAACGAGGTCCTTGCGCGAGGCATCCAGCCGACCGCGATACTGCAGTTCAAGGCGGCCGTTGAAGCCGAAGAAATCGGGCGTGCAGACCGCGCCATAGGCGCGCGCCACCACCTGTGTCTCGTCGTGGAGATAGGGGAAGGGCAGGTGATGGGCGAGCGCAAAGGCCTTCATCTCTTCGAAGCCGTCCTCCGGATATTGCGCGGCGTCATTGGAATTGATGGCGACCGTATTGATGCCGAGCGCCGACAGGTCTTCGGCATCGCGCACCAGCCTTCCGATGACCGATTTCACATAGGGGCAGTGATTGCAGATGAAGGCGATGAGGGTGCCGTTGCGCCCCTTCAGCTGCTGCAGCGAATGGCTGCGGCCGTCCGTGGCGTGCAGCGTGAAATGCGGTGCCGTCCAGCCGAAATCACAGATGGGAGGAATGGCGGCCATCAGTAGGCGAGGTTGAAATAGTCGCTCTCGTCCATGGCATAGAAATCCACCTGGCAGCTGCGGCCGGGTGCCGCCGGATAGTCCGGGTGGGTCTTCAGATGGCGCAGGCCGATGCGGCTGGCAAGCCGTGAGGAGGCCTCGTTGCCCCCCATCACCTTGCACCAGACGCTGTCGGCGCGTAGCCGCTCGAAGGCGATGCCCAGAAGCCCATGGCCGATCTCGGTGCCGAGGCCCATGCGCCACATGGCCGGATGCAGGCCCCAGCCGATTTCCACGGTGTTGGGGTACTGCAGGATGAGGAAACCATCGCCGATCGCCTCGCCCGAGAGCTTCTCCTCGGCGGCGATGTGGAAGGTGTTGCGCCGGTCGTCACCCTGGCGGGCAACGGACCGCGTCACGAAGGAACGCACATCCTGCGGCGTGGCGAGGCGGGCCGCGATGTGGCGCTGATAGCATTCCTGGGTCATGTAATTGCTGAACGAGGGCGCGTCCCGAAGCTCGATCTCGCGCAGCATCAGCGATTGCGTCTCGACGGCGGGTAGCTTTGTGATGGTGGTCATGCGCGGCCTCCTCGGTCCTTAAGAATTCATGAAACCATGTCCCAAGTTGGGCAGGTTTCAGGCGGACTGGAGATTCGCTGCCGAGCGCCGTTTCGCAAAACGGCGCTGAAGTCGCGAAACGGTTGAACTCCGCTGCCACTGCGACGTCCACGAGGATCGCGGGGCACGCCGCTTTCTCGCCGCGGCGGCCCTTTCTGTCAGTGATGCAGCGCACACACGCCGGTCGCGTGGTCGAGCCTAGAGCCCCTTGTGACGCCGGAGAAAGTCCAGCACCGGCGGCGCGACCTGGTCGGAGGCCTCCAGCAGGATGGCGTGGCGCAGCACCGGCAGGATCACGAGTTCGGAATCCGGCAGCGCCTCGGCGATGAGCGTGTTGAGGCGCGGGTTGCAGCCGCCGTCATTCTCGCCGGTGAGCACGAGGGAGGGGTGCTTCACCTCGTGCAGCCAAGGCGCCATCTCGGTTTCGGCATAGATGTCGAAGACCGAGAGGAAGACATCCGGATCGGTGTCGATCACCTGCTGCATGCGGCGCTCGATCACGTCAGGCCGGCGCTGGCCGAACTCCGGCGTGAACCAGCGGTCCTTCAGCGCCTCGAGCACCTGCGGGATGCCCTTGGTGCGCATGGCGGTGACAACGCCCTTGACCTTGGCGCTGTCGTCCTGTGTGCGGAAGGCGGCGGTGGAATAGAGGCCCAGCGTCAAAACGTGCTGCGGATACTTCAATGCATAGGCGGGGCCGATCATGCCGCCCAGCGAGTGTCCGGCGAAATGCGCCTTCTCTATGCCGAGCTCCTTCCTCAGCGCTTCCAGATCTTCAACGAGATCGTCGAGCGTGTAGGGGGGCGTGGGCTTCGGCGAGGCGCCATGGCCGCGCAGGTCATAGGAGATGACGCGGTATTCGTTCTTGAGATGAGGAACGAGCCCGGCGAAGGAGGCGCGCGAGGCGCCGATGCCATGGATGAGGAAGATCGGCTCTCCCTCGCCCTCGACCGAGAAGGCGGATTTCACAGCTGTGGGCATGGTCACTTGTCCGGATACTTCTCGTTCATCATGTCATGGCCCACCGCCCAGTCATGCTTCTCGACCTCGGTGAAGACCACTTGGAAAGCCGACGGGCTGCCGCCACCAGCGCCCCGGATGAAGCCGTCAACCAGTTCCTTCGCGATGGCCTTCTTCTGTGCGGGCGTGCGGCCCTTGAACATTTCGACCCGGATGATGGGCATACTCTTCGTTCTCCCTCTGAAAACTCAGGCGGCTTTTTTCTGTTTCTCAAAGTGCGGCATCACCTCTTCGGCGAAGCGGCTCATCATGTCATGCGTCATCTGCTCGTCCTGGCCGAAGTTGGACGTGGTCAGGACCTCATCGATGCCGAGTTCGGAATAGACCGAGATGCGGTCGATCATCTCGTCCTTGCCGCAAAGCAGCAGGTTGGAGGCAAGCTCGTCGAGCGTCTGGGCGCGCGGCAGCGGGCGGATGATGCCCTTGTCGACGATGCCAGCACCACCGAACACGTTGTCGAAGCTCTGGTAATAGGTCCATGCCTTCTCGGCGATGTGGCGCTTGTCCTTCTCGTTGTCGACAAGGAACATGCCGCGCTGGAGCGACAGCCGCGTATCGAGCGGGCGGCCTGCGGCAGCCTTGCCGCGGGTGAAGGCGGTGACCTGGTCGACCAGTTGCTGGTGGCTGCCACCGAGGGGTGTTGTTTGCACGTGGTAGCCGGATTTCGCCGCCGCCTCGATGCCGACGGGGTTCATCACCGCGACCATCAGCGGGATTGGGTCTTCCGGGCGTGGCATGATGGTCAGCGGCGCGAAGGAATAGCGTTCGCTGTTCCATGAGACTTCTTCTTGCGTGAGCAGTGCCTCGAGCAGCTTCAGGTCTTCCTCGAACATCGGCTTGGTGTCTTCGATGGGAACATCGAAGCGCTGTGTCTCGAAGCCGAAGGCACCCTTGCCGACGCCCAGCATCAGCCGCCCGTCACACAGCGCCTGCGCCTGCACCGCTTCGCCCGCGAAGATGCGCATGTCGCGGATGGGCAGCTGGCAGACGGAGGTGACGAGCTTGATGTGCCTCGTGTGCGCCGCGATCTTCACCGCCATCTGCAGTGGTGCTGGGATGAGCAGGATGTTGAGCAGATGATGCTCGGGGATGCCGACGCCGCGATAGCCCAGCGCCTCGGCATGCACCGCCTGCGCCACCACGTTCCTGTAAAGGCGCTTGCCGCCCATTGTTGGGTCCAGCATGTGGCTCGACAGGAAGTGGACGAAATCCATGGGGCGCTCCTCCGGTTGGAGGCACGAGACTGGCAGAGGGCCTTCGGATTGAAAATCGAAATCTTTCGGGCCGCTTGACTGTGCACCGCGGCCCGCCGGGCGAGATCAGGCCCCGGGGCTGGTACGCTTCCGCTCTCGCTGCCGCCGCCAGTCATTGAGGATGTGAACGAACAGCGCCACGAAAACGATGGCGCCGCCGATGAGGGTGCGGGCCACCGGCACCTCGCCGTGGATGAGCCAGACCCACAAGGGCCCCAGCACCGGCTCCAGCGTGCCGACGAGGGCGGCGAGTGCTGCCGGGACGAGGCGTGCACCAGTGACGAACATCGCAAGCCCGGCGCCAAGGTTCACGGCGCCGAACAGGAATAGCCAGGCGAGATTCTGAGGGCTCACCGCGAGCGGGCCGGACAGCAGGAAGGCGGCGACGCAGGCCATTGCGGTGCCGAGGCAGACGGCGGGCATCATCCTGACTTGCGGATGGTGCCGCGTGATGACGATGGCGGCCGAGAACATCACGGTGATCACCAGCGCCAACCCATCGCCGATGGGCGAGACCTGCCCCGAGAAAGAGGCCGATACCATGATGGCGACGCCGGCGATCACCGCCGCGATGGCGGCCCAGGTGGCGGCGTTCACCCGCTCGCCGAACACCATCCAGGCCAGCAGCCCGGCGAACAGCGGTGCCGCAGCCTGGGTGAGCAGGATGTTGGCGACGGTGGTGTATTGCAGCGCCACCACGAAGCAGGAGGACGCGACGCCGAAGCAGACGGCCACGCCCAGGCCGGGAAGCCCCATATTGCGGAACATCGCGACGGTGGCCCTTGGCCCTTCGCGCCACAGCATGAAGAGGAGCAGGAAGGTGGACGCGAACAATGCGCGCCAGAACACCACCGTCCAGCTGTCTTCCACATGGATGAAGCGCGCGATGGTGCCGCCGAAGCTCCATGTAACGGCGGACCCGGCCACCAGCAGAATGCCCAGCCGGAAGTCGGTGGCGGGAGAACGATGAATCGCGGAAGCATGGGACATTGGAAGGCCTTAGCGCCGGTGCGGCCAGGACCACAAGCGCCAGCAGGGCGCAACCCATGGGATCAATCAAACGAAAAGCCCCGGCATTTCTGCCGGGGCTCCGAAGTCTCAGGTCGCATAAGGCTTACTGGAAGCGATACTTGACGGTCGCACGCACGGTGCTGAAGGCGTAGTCGGCGCTGCCCTTGAATTTGTTGTCTTCGATCACGTTGCTGTCCCACTCGGCATCGCCGAGATCAACGTAGAGATACTCAAGGCCAAGGCTCCAGTTGTCGATGCCATACTCGGCGCCTGCACCAACAGTCCAGCCCCAGTTTGTGGCTTCGGTCGAGCCCTTCCAGACGTTGTCGCCCACCACCAGCTTGCCGTCGGCTTCCATGTGGCCGTAGGCGGCACCACCGGTACCATAGATGAGGACGTTATCGACCGCGAAGCCGAGGCGGGCACGAATGGTGCCGAACCAGTCAGCCTCGAAAGACGTCCTCGAGTAGGCGCCGTCGGCCTGGAAGATTTCCGAAACGTCGTTCTTGTTGCTGTCGCCGAAGCCGAGGTAGTTGATGTCGGCTTCCACACCCAGAACGATCTGGTCGATCTGGTAATTATAGCCGAGGAGGCCGCCGGCGGTGAAGGCCGTCTGGTCGCCGTCAATGCTGTTCCCAAGTCCGGGGATGCGGTCGCCGAGGTCGTAAACGTCCTGATCTAGGCTCGAATTGTTCCAGGCGATGCCGGCGTTGGCGCCGACGTAGAAGCCGGTCCAGTCGTAGGTGGCCGGAGCGGTCATGTCGGCGGCCTGGGCGGCGGTGGCCAGCGCGAGGGCGGCGAACATGGTGGAGGCGGTGTACGCAAACTTATTCATAATCATATCCCTTGTAGAACGACCCCGGGTCAACCCCGGCGATGGCAAACGTTTAACATGATCGAAGCCGGTCGAGAGAGCGAAAGTCGCCGCAGAGCCCATTTTACTCCCTTACTGTTGCATATTGGGCACGCCGCTGGCGTTGAAACCGCCTGGCGCCGGTAAGTTACGGTTAAAAAAGGAATAATTGTGACGGTCAGAGCCCTGCGAATGCCTGGCTGGCAGCCCCCGGCTGCCACATTTCCGCTGCACAAACGAAAGCCCCGGCCTTTCGGCCGGGGCTTTGCGTGTTGCGTCCTGCGAAGTGATTAGCAGGAGTAGTACATGTCGAACTCCACCGGGTGCGGCGTCATCCGGTAGCGGTCCTGCTCTTCCTGCTTCAGTTCGAGGTAGCTCTCGATCTGGTCCTTGGAGAACACGCCGCCCTTGAGCAGGAACTCGTGGTCAGCCATCAGAGAGTCAATCGCCTCCTGCAGCGAGCCGCAGACGGTCGGAACCTTGGCGAGCTCTGCCGGCGGCAGGTCGTAGAGGTTCTTGTCCATGGCCGGACCGGGGTGGATCTTGTTCACGATGCCGTCGAGGCCCGCCATGATGATCGCCGAGAAGCACAGGTAGGGGTTGGCGGTCGGGTCGGGGAAGCGCACTTCCACGCGCTTGGCCTTGGGGTTCGCCGTGAAGGGAATACGGCAGGAGGCCGAGCGGTTGCGCGAGGAGTAGGCGAGAAGCACGGGGGCTTCATAGCCCGGCACCAGGCGCTTGTAGGAGTTGGTCGACGGGTTGGTGAAGGCGTTGAGCGCCTTCGCGTGCTTGATCACGCCGCCGATGAAGTAGAGCGTGGTTTCCGAGAGGTCGGCATACTGGTTGCCGGACATCTGGGTCTTGCCGTCCTTCCAGATCGAGAAGTGGCAGTGCATGCCTGAGCCGTTGTCACCGAAGATCGGCTTCGGCATGAAGGTGGCCGTCTTGCCATAGGCATGTGCCACGTTGTGGATCACGTACTTGTAGATCTGCATGTGGTCGGCGGCGGTGACCAGTGACTGGAACTTCGTGCCGAGCTCATGCTGGGCGGAGGCCACCTCGTGGTGGTGCTTTTCCACCACGAGGCCCATGTCGCCCATGGTCGAGAGCATTTCGGAGCGCATGTCCTGGGCCGAGTCCATCGGGTTCACCGGGAAGTAGCCACCCTTGGTGCGCATGCGGTGGCCCATGTTGCCGGTGTCGTAGTCGCGGTCGGAGTTGGACGGCAGCTCGACCGAGTCCAGCTTGAAGCCGGTGTTGTAGGGGGTGACGGCGAACTTCACATCGTCGAAGATGAAGAATTCAGCCTCGGGGCCGACGAACACGGTGTCGCCGAAACCGGTGGACTTGAGGTAGGCCTCGGTGCGCTTGGCGATCATGCGCGGGTCACGCGAATAGCCTTCGCCGGTGCCGGGTTCGAGAATGTCGCAGAACACGGCGAGCGTGGTCTGGGCATAGAACGGGTCGAGGTGGGCGGAGGAGGGATCCGGCATGAGAACCATGTCGGACTCGTTGATGGCCTTCCAGCCGGCAATCGAGGAGCCGTCGAACATCAGGCCCTCGGCCCAGGCGTCCTCGTGCATCTGCGAGACGTCCATGGTCAGATGCTGCATCTTGCCGCGCGGATCGGTGAAGCGCAGGTCAACGTACTTAACGTCCTTTTCCTTCATCATCTTGAGGACGCCGGAAACGTCCATGGGCTTGCTCATGTTGATCTTCCTCTGGTCTTGAGCGTGGTTGTTGTTTTGGGTGGGTTAGAGCGCGTCCGGGCCGGCCTCGCCGGTACGGATGCGGATGGCTTGCTCGATATTGGAGATGAAAATCTTGCCGTCGCCGATGCGCCCGGTGCGCGCGGCGTTCTGGATCGCCTCGACGGCGCGCTCAACGAACTCATCCGCCAGCACCACCTCGATCTTCACCTTGGGCAGGAAGTCGACGACGTATTCGGCGCCACGATAGAGCTCCGTGTGGCCCTTCTGCCGGCCGAAGCCCTTGGCCTCGGTCACGGTGATGCCCTGCAGCCCCACTTCCTGCAGTGCCTCCTTCACCTCATCGAGCTTGAACGGCTTGATGATTGCTTCGATCTTTTTCATGACGACGACAGCCTCGCGCATTGTTGCGATCGAGCTTGCACGGCCCGTGCCAGATTCTGCCTGCTTTTGATTCAAGGACTTGGGGGCTGCGCCTGATTATTGGGCATGATTACGTGATTAAAAAATAATCACTCCTGCCTAAATTTTGATCTGCCATCCAGCGGCTGCCGGAACCATTCCCCTTGCCGGCGATCCGCTCTAGCGTGCACCGCCATGACCCATGAACTGCTGACACCGGACGAGATGTATCGGGCTGATGCGCTGGCCGTGCGGGCGGGCATCCCGTCGCTCCGCCTGATGGAGGCCGCCGGACGGGCCGTGGCCGAGGAGATCCTCCGCCGCTATGGCGCTCGGCCCACGCTGGTTCTTTGCGGGCCTGGCAACAACGGCGGGGACGGCTTCGTCGTCGCACGCTATCTGAAGGCGTGGGGCTGGCCGGTGCGCCTGGCGTTGCTCGGCGATGCTGCCCGCCTGAAGGGCGATGCCGCCGCCATGGCCGCCCGCTGGGACGGGCCGGTGGAGGCCGTGGGCAGCATGGCCGGGGCCGGGCTGATCGTGGACGCGCTGTTCGGGGCTGGGCTCTCGAAGGACTTCCCGGCGGAACTGGCGGCGGTGATCAACGGAGCAGGGTGCCCGGTGGTGGCGGTCGACGTGCCCTCCGGACTGGATGGCCTGACGGGGCACCCGCGCGGTGCCAGCGTCGAGGCGGATGTGACCGTTACCTTCTTCCGCCGAAAGCCTGGTCACGTGCTGCTGCCGGGGCGGGAACTGTGCGGCGACGTGGTGGTGGCGGACATCGGCATACCGGATTCAGTTTTGCAGGAGATCCGTCCAAGGGATTCCATCAATTGCGAAATCCGCCGTCCGGAGTTCTCCATAGCGGGCCACAAGTACAGCCGCGGTCATGCCGTGGTGGTGTCCGGCGGACCGCTGCACACTGGCGCCTCGCGGTTGGCGGCGGAGGCAGCTCTCAGAAGCGGGGCCGGGCTGGTGACGATTTCCGGCACACCGGAAGCGCTGGCGGTGCAGGCGAACCACGTCACCGCCATCATGCTGTCGGACAATGATCTTTCGGCGCTGCTGGCCGACAAGCGCAAGAATGCGGTGTGCATCGGCCCGGCGGCGGGGGTGGGTGTCGATACCCGCGACCTGGTGGAAACCGTGCTGATGAGCGGCGCGGCCACGGTGCTCGACGCCGACGCGCTGTCCTCCTTCGCGGAGGAGAACGAGCGGCTCTACCGGCTTGTCGAACTGGGCGAGGGGCGACCGGTGGTCATGACCCCGCACGCTGGCGAATTCGGTCGTATTTTCAAGGGACTAGGAGCCCCAGGTGAATCAAAAACTGAACTCGCGCGGAAGGCTGCCCAGCGCTCCGGCGCGGTGATCATCCTGAAGGGAGCGGACACGGTGATTGCCGCACCGGACGGCCGCGCCCGGGTGAACGTCAATGCCCCGTCATCGCTCGCCACGGCGGGTTCCGGCGATGTTCTGGCAGGGATCGTGACCGCGATGCTGGCACAAGGGCTGCCGGGTTTCGAGGCGGCTTGCACCGCCGTATGGCTGCACGGGGAGGCCGCCCGCCGTCATGGATCGCGGGGGCTGACGGCAGAGACGCTGCTCGGCAGCCTATGAACCGCCCGCTTGTCCTGCTGCTGGTCACCGGACTGGCCTTCGGCTGCAATTTTCCGCTGGGCAAGCTGGCGGTTGCCGCCGGCGTGAACCCCGCGCTCTGGGCAGCGGTGATCTGCCTTGGCGCGGGCTTGGCCGTGGGGCTGGCGGCACTGCTTTTCGAGACATCTGGCGAAGTGTCCGGGCTTTACCGCTATGCCTTCGTCTCGTCGCTAATCTCCAATGTCATCCCCCTTGCGCTGACCTTTGCTGCGATCCCGCACATCGGCAGCGGGCTGACGGCGATCCTCGTGGCCACCTCGCCGGTGACGACGGCCCTCCTTTCCATGGGTCTCAGGATACGCCCGCCCAGCCCCCTGGGCCTCATGGGGATCGCCGTCGGGCTCTCCGGGGCGGTCACCATCATCGCCGCACGCCACATCGGTTTCGCCGGGGAGGAGTCTCGCTGGCTGCTGCTTGCGGCACTCATCCCGGTCTTCCTGGGGGCAGGCAATGTCTACCGGACAGCTGCGTGGCCCCGGGGGGCGGGCCCCATGCGTCTGGGCGCCATTGTCAATCTGGCTGCGGTGCCGCCTCTGCTCGCCCTCGCCTGGGCGCTCGGCGGGCTGGACCTGGCACCGCTTGCCGCCATTCCCGGCATCGTGGTGGGGCAAGTGGTGGCCGCAACAGTCATGTACCTGACGTTCTTCCGCCTGCAGGCGGTGGGCGGGCCGACCTACCTCTCGCAGATCGGGTATGTGGCGGCGGCCGTCAGCGTGGCGGTGGGGGTGAGTTTCCTCGGCGAGCGCTACCCACCCCTGGTGTGGGCGGGAATCGCCGTGGTGGCGCTTGGCATCGGGCTCACCACCCTGGCCCAGGCGCGGGCCGCCCGGCGCACGTGAGCCCCGGCAAATCGGCACGCTTTCTTCACTGGCATACCGAAAACCCCTCTGCTATAGACCGCGCCCATTGCAACGGCCCGGGCCTTTGGCTCGTGCGCGGGCGTGGTGAAATTGGCAGACACGCAGGATTTAGGTTCCTGTGGGGAAACCCGTGGGGGTTCAAGTCCCTCCGCCCGCACCAAGCACGAGCCGAGAGTCATCCGGTGCCACTGGCCCACTGATTAGACGGAAGCAGGAACGATGCAGGTTACCGAGACGCACAGCGCTGGCCTCAAGCGCGAATACAAGGTGGTGGTCGGCCAGGCCGAACTGAACAGTGAGCTGAACGCCAAGCTGGCGGACATGTCCAAGCGGGCCAACATCAAGGGCTTCCGCCCCGGCAAGGTGCCGGTGGCGCATCTCAAGCGCGTCTATGGCCGTTCGGCCATGGCCGAAGTGCTGCAGGACGCCGTCGACACGCGCTCGAAGAAGCTGCTCGAGGAAAAGAACCTGAAGCCGGCCTACCAGCCGGAAGTGAAGCTGCCGACCGATGAGGCCGAGATCGCCGCCGTCATGGACGGCAAGGGCGACCTGTCCTTCACCATGGCGCTGGAAGTGATTCCCGATTTCGACGTGAAGGACCATTCGGGCCTGGCGCTCGTCCGCCATGTCGTGCCGGTGGCCGACAGCGAGATCGAAGAGACGCTGAAGCGCATCGCCTCGCAGTCCAAGAACTTCGAGGAGAAGACGGGCGAGGCGAAGGCGGGCGACCGCGTGACCATCAACTTCGTCGGCACCATCGACGGCACGGCCTTCGATGGCGGCACGGCGGAAGACGTGGCGCTGGAAATCGGCTCGGGCCAGTTCATCCCCGGCTTCGAGGACCAGCTGGTTGGCGCCAAGGCCGGCGACGAGATCACCGTGAAGGTGTCCTTCCCCGCCGACTACGGTGTGGCCGAACTCGCCGGCAAGCCGGCCGAATTCGCCACCAAGGTGACCAAGGTCGAAAGCGCCAAGGAAGCCGAGATCGACGAAGAATTCGCCAAGAAGATGGGCTTCGAGGACCTCGGCAAGCTCAAGGACATGATCAAGGAGCGCATGGGCGCCGAATACGCCCAGATGAGCGGCATGAAGCTGAAGCGCGACGTGCTGGACGCGCTGGACAAGGAATACACCTTCGAGCTTCCCGAGAAGCTGGTGGAGTCCGAGTTCAACGGCATCTGGAACGCGCTGTCGGGCGAGATGACCCGTTCGGGCAAGTCCTTTGCCGACGAGGGCACCACGGAAGAGGACGCCCGCAAGGAATACCGCGCCATCGCCGAGCGCCGCGTGCGCCTGGGCCTGGTGCTGGGCCGCATGGGCGAGAAGCAGGGCGTTGTCGTCTCCGAGCAGGAACTGCAGAACGCGCTGATGAACCGCATGCGCCAGTTCCCCGGCCAGGAGAAGATGGTCATCGACTATTACCGCCGCAACCCGGCCGCGATGATGGAACTGCGTGGACCGATCTTCGAGCAGAAGGTTGTCGACGCCATCGTCGCGACCGCCAAGCTGGACGAAAAGTCCGTCTCCAAGGAAGAGCTCCAGAAGATGGTCGAGGACGAGGACGAGATGGCTTCGGCCTGATCTTCCGAACCGGATCGCATTCGGAACGGCCGGGCCCAGCGCCCGGCCGTTTTCATATCCTGCCCAGGATCGGAATAAAGTCCTTGACAGCGCGCGCTCGCTGTGCTACAAACGGCCATTCTCCGAAATTGTATTCCGACGCCGGGCCACGTGCCCGGCGGCTTTGTCATGGCCGACTGTGAAGGAGGTGTCGACGTGAGGCGCTATGGAGCGATCCAGGACGTGATCTGTTCATCGGTGAGGTTGCTGCCGCAGATGATGGTGGCCACCTTGCGGTTCCTGAAACGCGCCGGATGGCGCTGGATGGCCGCCAGGCCCGCGGCCCCCGAGGGTTCCGCCAACAGACCCGCGGTGCGGAAGAGGAGGCGCATGGCGGCGATGATGTCGCTGTCCTCGACCAGCACGACGTCGTCGACGATGCCCTTCATGTCTTCGACCGCCTCGGCGATGGGCACACGGACGCCGATGCCGTCGGCGATGGTGGCGACCGAGGGCGGGAAGACGAGCTGGCCCGAGCGCCAGGATTTTTCCATCGCGTCGGCACCCGTCGCCTGGACGCCGATGACCTCGATTCCGGGGTGCGCGGCCTTGGCCCAGCGGGCGATGCCGGTGAGCAGCGCGCCGTTGCCCAGCGGCACGGCGAGCACATCCGGCCTGTCCGGTCCTGACAGGAGTTCCAGCGCGATGGTGGCCGCACCCTCGGCGGCTTCCGGGTCGAGGCCGTCGGCCACCCACAAGCCGCCGGTTGCCCGGGCATGGGCTTCGCCGGCTTCCTTTGCGGCGTCGAAGTCATGTCCGGTCAGCACCATTTCGGCGCCCAGCGCCTTCATGCGGGCCACCTTCAGGGGGTTGGCCGAGGTGGCGGCGAAGAGGGTGAGCGGAAGCCCCAGGCTGCGGCAGGCATAGGCCAGCGCCTGGCCCCAGTTGCCGGCACTGGCCCCCACGAGGCGGCGGCCCTTGAGGCTGCCGTCGGCGGCGCGGGAGGCCACCAGATAGCCGGCACCACGCCCCTTGAAGGAGCGGATGGGGTTGGCCGTCTCCAGCTTGAGGGTGAGGGCGCAGGCCAGGGCCTCGCTCAGGGGTTCGCAGTTGAACTGGGGGGTGTTCAGGAACACCGGATCAATCAGCGTCGCGGCGCGGACTACGTG
>JBEARP010000046.1:0-22912 GCA_041163105.1 Pseudomonadota bacterium | reverse complement strand
TGGATTCATTGACGATGGTGCCAGAGAACCAACCGCCGCACAGCGTCACGTCCGCCTGCTTGAGGATCGGCAGCATTTCCGCTGCCGACTCGGGAAAGCGGCGGCCCTTCTCCATTCCGGTGAAGCCCGCCGAGCGCGACTGGCGCAGGCATTCTTCCAGAGAGACGTCATCCGAGAGCTGCGGAAGATCGTCGTTCCACCAGGCGATGGGCGACATGCCCAGCTTTGCTTTCATCTCAATCACACTCCAATGCGTTGCTTCTTGCGAATGGTCTCGTGGTGGGCGCGCGCCTTGTTCACCTCTGGCCGGTCGGACACTTCCGGCACGCCCACGTCCCAGTCGGCGTCACCCGGCACCCAGGCGAAGGCGTCAGTCACAATCGAGATCACGGTCGTGCGATCCGTCGTCTTGGCCCACTTCAATGCGGCCTCGAGATCGGCGAGACTTTCGCAATGGCGGGTGAGCGCACCCATCGATGCAGCATGCTGCGCGAAGTTCACCGCGAAGGGCTCCTTCACGCGGCTGTCCTTGATCAGGTTGTTGAAGGAGGGTGTGCCCTTGAAGTTCTGCAGGCGGTTGATCACCGCATAGCCGCCATTGTCGCAGACGATGACGATCATCTTGTGGCCGGTGAGCACCGTTGAATAGATGTCGGAGTTCATCATCAGATAGGAGCCGTCGCCGACCATAACGATGGTCTCGCCATCGCCCTTCTTGGCCATGGCATGGCCCCAGCCGCCGGCGATCTCATAGCCCATGGCGGAGAAGCCGAATTCGAGGTCATATGTGTTGGGGTTCTTGATCTTCCAGCCCTTGGCCGTTTCGCCGGGAAGTCCTCCCGCCGCCGTCACCATGGTGTCGTTGGGTGCTGCCCATGCGTTGACGATGCCCACGACCTGCGCATAGGTTGGCACGGCAGCGTTGGTGGGCTTCTGGTGCGCATCGAGAAGGTCGTTCCAGCCCTTGAAGGCGGTCTTGCCCTTGGTGGTCCAGGCCGCATCGGCCTTCCAGCTGCCAAGTTCGGCTTCGAGTTCAGCCACCGTCTCCTTTGCGTCGCCCACCACCGCGAGTGCGCGGTGCTTGGTCGCGTCATAGCGTGCGGCGTTGATCGACACGAACTGCGCATCATGCGCGAACACCGTCCACGAGCCCGTGGTGAAGTCCTGCAGCCTGGTGCCGATGGCGATGATCACGTCCGCCACTCCCGCCATCTCGTTGGCCGAGGACGAGCCGATCACGCCGATGGGCCCCACATGTGCCGGGTGGTCATGTGTCACCGCGCCCTTGCCGGCAATGGTCTCGGCCATGGGCACGCCGTGCTTCAGCGCGAAGTCGGCGACCTCTTTTTCGGCGCCCGAATAGCGCACGCCGCCACCGGAGATGATGAGGGGCCGCTTGGCGCCCTTGATCAGCTTCACCGCTTCGGCCACGCGCTCGCGGTCCGGCCGCGGGCGCGGAATGGTGTGAATGGTCGGTGTGAAGAAGGCCTCCGGATAATCGAAGGCGAGTTCCTGCGTGTCCTGACACAGGCCAATGAAGGCCGGGCCACAGTCGCCGGGGTCCAGCATGGTGGCGATGGCCTGGGGCAGGGAGGACATGATCTGCTCAGGGTGGGTGATGCGGTCCCAGTAGCGCGTCACCGCCTTGAAGGCGTCGTTCACCGAGATCGTCGGGTTGCCGAAGTGCTCCACCTGCTGCAGCACCGGGTCGGGCCTGCGGTTGGCGAAGATGTCACCCGCCAGGAACAGCACCGGCAGACGGTTGGCATGCGCGCAGCCCGCCGCTGTTACCATGTTGAGCGCACCCGGCCCGATGGAGGAGAGTGCGATCATCATCTGCCGCCGCCGCATCGCCTTGGCATAGGCCACGGCCGCCAGCGCCATCGACTGCTCGTTCTGCCCGCGCCAGGTCGGCAGCTTGTCCTGCACCGCCTCGAGCGCCTCCGAGATGCAGGTCACGTTGCCATGCCCGAAGATGCCGAACAGCCCGGCGAAGAGCGGCTCCTTCTTGCCGTCGATGACGGTGTACTGGTTGCACAGGTAGCGCACGAGCGCCTGGCCCATGGTCAAACGGACTGTCGACATGGCGGAATCTCCCCTTGGCGTTCCATTTTGGAACGTTTCTTCTGTTTCTTCAAGACATGGAATAATGCTTCCATTCTGGAGCGCGTCGGCTCTCGGGCAGTCTAGGCCCGCCCCCTCGAAATCGGCAACGGCCAGCATGCGGGCAGCAACGATTTTTGCGTCGGCGACATGCGTTTGTGTGCGCGCCATTGAAACCGCCGCTGGCAGGTGCCGGTATCCAGCCTTGTCGCCAGGAAGCAAGATGACGGGATTGCGGCAGCACCGTGCGGGGCAACATTTGGAGTGCCACGACATCGACCCTCGTCACCATGTCCGGGCACCACACTCGCATCATCCTGCGATGATGAACGTCGCCAGAACTCACGTCCCGCCACGAGTTGAACATGCTCCCATTGCGCAACAATGTTTCGCATCGCCTGTGGATGCACATCGCGCCGCATACCCCGTGCAACGGCGGCAACGCTTTTTGCATTCGAACCAACGCTTGCGGCATGCTTCGGCAACGCCTTTGCAACACCGCCGGGCTTGACGGCTGGCTGCCGCTGGCCAATCAAAGGTGCGGACGACCGGTCGCCAGGGAAGGAACGACGCCATGACCCAGAACAACATCCGCCGCCTGTGGGCCTCCGGAAAGCCGGTGCTCAATGGCTGGCTGTCGATCGGCAATGCCTTTACCGCCGAGATCCTTTCACAGCAGGGCTATGACGCGCTGACCATCGATCAGCAGCACGGCTTCCTCGGCCATGATGCGCTGGCCCCGATGCTGCAGGCGATGAAGGCCGCACCGGTGACGCCCATGGTGCGCGTGCCGTGGCTGTCGGCGGGTGACATCATGAAGGCGCTGGACGGTGGTGCGCTGGGCATCATCTGCCCGATGGTGAACACGGCCGAGGAAGCCGCCTTCCTCGTCTCCTGCATGCGCTATCCGCCCCATGGCCAGCGCAGCATGGGGCCCACGCGCGCCGTCTTCGCGCATGGTGCCGACTATGGCAAATGGGCCGACGAGCAGGTGGTGGCGCTCGCCATGATCGAAACGGCGGACGGCATGAAGAACCTGAAGGACATCGTGAAGACGCCCGGCCTCGACGGCGTCTACATCGGCCCTGCCGACCTGACGCTGGGCCTCACCGGGCGCAAGTATCCAACCGGCTTCGACCGCGAGGAGCCGGAGATGATCGAGGCCATCAAGGAGATCCTGGCGCGCGCCCATGAGGCGGGCATCAAGGCCTGCCTGCATTGCGGCAGCTCGGCCTATGCGGCCCGCGCCATCGGCTGGGGCTTCGACATGGTGACGCTGCTGAACGACGTGCGCCTGCTGGCCAGTTCCGCCAAGGCCAGCGTCGACCAGGCGCGCAAGCTGATTGGCGAGCAGGTGGCTGACGCGCCTGCGCCAAAGAACGCGGGATACTGAGATGCCGCACATACTGGTCGCGGGAAAGCTTCACCCGGCAGGCATCGAGCGCCTGAAAGCCGCACAGGGCATGACTTTTACGCTGGTCGACGAGATCTCGCTTCAGTCCTACCTGCCGCATGTGGCCGAGGCCGATGGCGTGGTGCTGCGGACGCAGCCGATGACGGCGGAGGTGGTCGCCGCTGCGCCCCACCTCGGAATCGTGTCGCGCCACGGCGTGGGTTATGACGCCGTTGACGTGAAAGCATTGACTGCGCGGCACATTCCGCTCGCCATCGTCGGCGACGTGAACTCACGCGCGGTGGCCGAGCACACGCTGATGCTGATGCTGGCCGTGGCCCGCAAGGCCGCCCAGCACGACGCCGCGATCCACCGGGGCGACTGGAACGTGCGCAACCGCTTCGAGACGGTGGAGCTTGACGGCAAGAGCCTGCTGCTCGTCGGCTTCGGACGGATTGGGCGGCGCGTGGCGGAGCTTGCCCGCGCCTTCGGCATGACGGTGGCCGCCTATGACCCCTTCGTGAAGCCCGACGCCATGGCCAAGCACGGCGTGCGCCCCGCGGCCGACCTGGTGAAGGCACTGGCGGAAGCCGATTATGTCTCCCTCCACATGCCGGGCTCGACCGCCGGCGCGGTGATCTTCGAGGAAGAGATCAACGCCATGAAACCCGGCGCCATCCTCATCAACGCCGCGCGCGGTGGCCTCGTCGACGAGGTGCTGCTCGACCACGCGCTGCGTGAGGGCCGCCTTGGCGGTGCCGGCCTCGACGTGCTGGCGACGGAGCCCCCAGCCCCGGACCATCCGCTGCTCAGCAACGACCGCGTGCTGCTCAGCCCCCACGCGGCCGGCCTCACGGCCGAGTGCGCGGCGCGCATGGCGGTGGCCTCGGTCCAGAACGTGCTGGACCATTTTTCCGGCCGGCTGGACCCCGCGCTGGTGGTCAACGCCGCCGAGATCGGCTACCGGCGTTAATGCTTTCGCGTTGCCGGATGTTGCAAAAGCATGCGGCTTTCGGTGCAAATCGGGTGCCGCCGTAGACACGCTGTCCGGCAAGATCGTGCATCCGGGTGCGGTTGCGCAAGATTGTTGCGCAACAGGATTATGTTCATCCTGTGTCGGCATTACCACACATCAGGATTACATTCGGAACATCCGTTCTGGAACCAGCACGAACGTTTCAGATCCGGGACACTAACTGAACGTCAGGCGGGGTCGCGGATCAGCGGGGTGGTGGAGCAATGGAGGCCGCCGCCGTTGAGCTGCATGGCGCCATAGGGCAGCACGGTCCAGCGGATGCCGTGGGCGGCAAGCCGGTCAAGCGTCTGGTTGGTGGCGCCTTCGGGCATGATCAGTTCGCCTGGCGCCACCGCAAGCGAATTGATGATCCACTTGTTGTCGGCTGGGGTGATCTCGACGGTGCGCACCTTCAGCTCCTTCAGCTTCTCGAGGAAGGAAAAGGGCAGGCCGAAGGGATCGACCAGCGCCAGGTCATGGTCGATCATCAGGAACGAGCCGTCGATGTGGATGTCGTAGCCGACGAGATCGATGGCCAGCAGATCGACCCCCTGGCGCTTGAGAACCTCCGCCACCTGTGCGGCGCCCTCGCGGTTGACGCGGATGCCGCAGCCGATCACTGCGGTCTTCGGATTGATCCAGGCGAAGCTGCCGCCTTCCATCAGCGCCGAACCGGACAGGGTGCGGAGGATGGGAATGCCGAGCCGGGCCAGGGTGCGGGTGATGGCCAGCTCCTCGCCGCGGCGGATGCGCGTGCCCATGCGGCAAACGATGGCACCGCCCTTGACCATGATGAGCGGATCGCGCGTGTAGCAGGACTTGAGCCGCCCGCCATCCACACCGTCGACGACGTGGACCTCGACGCCGCGGGCTTGCAGTGCGGCCACGAAGACATCGTGCTGGGACTGCATTTCGGCAAGCGGCGGCACGCTGTCGCTCTGGAAGTACCAGCCCGCTGCGAGATCGCCAAAGGAGCCGATGCTCTCGATCCGCTTGGTGGGATCGACGACATTCATTTCAGGACCGGGACGATGCATGAGGATGGAGCGAATCTTCCCCACGTCATTGTCGACCCCCCAGGCGCGGCCCCAGTGGCGGATGAGTTCGCTCTCATCCTCGAAGGGCGGATCGCCAGGGGTGGCGAACATGCGAACGGTCTCGTTGTAGATCCATCCGGGCGGTGCACTGTCGGCCATGCCTGATCTCCATCGCGTTGCCGCCGAGGCCAAATTCCGGCCCCGGCCGGCCGATCATAGGCAAACACCTGCATTGCGCAATGTGGGCGATGCCGCTGGCGGGCTGGAAATGGCGGTCGGGGTGAGGTAACCACCTCGGCCAAGATCGTGAAAGGGAAAGCGGATGTCGGACGCCGGAATGGTGATCGTGGGGGGCGGCATGGCGGGGGCGCGGGCGATCGTGAGCTTGCGCGCCAACGGTTTCCAGGGGCCGGTCACCCTGGTTGGCGAGGAGACGCTGCTGCCCTATGACCGGCCGCCGCTGTCCAAGGCGATGCTGGTGGATGAGCAGGAACCGCAGCCGGTGCTGCTTCTCGACGAGGGCATGATCGCCTCGCTGAACGCCGTGTTCGTGCGTGGTGTGAAGGCGATCGGCATCGACCGCAAGGCGAAGGTGCTGGTGCTGGAGGATGGGCGGGCCATTGCATATGACAAGCTGCTGATCGCCACGGGCGCCAAGCCGCGGCGGCTCACGATCGAAGGCGGCGAGCTGGCCTATACGCTGCGCGACTTTGCCGATGGCGACCATTTGCGCAGCCGCCTGCGGCAGAGCAAATCCGCCGCGATCATCGGTGGTGGCTTCATCGGGCTGGAAGTGGCGTCGAGCGCGCGCAAGCTGGGACTCGACGTCACGCTGGTGGAAGCGCAACCGCGCATCCTGATGCGCGGCGTGCCGGAAGAGATTGCCAAGGTCGTTCACGCGCGGCACGTGGAGGCGGGTGTGACCATGCAGGTGGGCACCGCGCTGAAGGCGGTTGAAACCGATGGCGTGCGGCTGGCGGATGACCGCAAGGTGAAGGCCGAGATCGTGGTGGCGGGCATCGGTGCGGCACCGGAGATTTCACTGGCACAGGCAGCGGGCCTCAGCATCGAGAACGGCATCGCCTGCGATGCGACGCTGCAGACAAGCGACCCTGATATCTATGCCTCAGGCGATTGCTGCTCTTTCCCGCACGGGCTGTTCGGCAACAAGCGCATGCGGCTGGAAGCCTGGCGCAACGCCACCGACCAGGCCAATGTGGCAACCGAGAACATGCTGGGTGCCGCGAAGCCCTACATGGCGGTGCCGTGGTTCTGGTCCGACCAGTATGACCTGTCGCTGCAGATTGCCGGCAACCCGGCGGACGGGCCCGAGATCATCAGACGGCAGACGGGAGAGCAGTCCTTCGTGATGTTCCACCGGGACCCTGAGGGCCGCCTGGTGGGCGCTTCGGGCATCGGCCCCGGCAATTCCATCGCGCGTGACGTGAAGCTCGCCGAAATGCTGATCGGCAAGCGTGCGGCACCTACGGCCGAGCAACTGGCCGACCCATCCGTTCAACTCAAAGTGCTTCTCAAGGGCTGACCTCACATGAATTTTGCATCCGACAACGTCTATGGCGTGCACCCGAAGATTCTGGCCGCGCTGACCGAGGTGAATGGCGGAACCGCGCCGTCCTATGGCGGCGACGACCACTCCAGGCGTGCCGAGGACAAGCTGAAGGAGATTTTCGGCTGCGATCTCCGCGCCTTCCTGGTGACGAGCGGCACGGCGGCCAACGGGCTTGCGCTGTCGACGATCACGCCGGGCTTCGGCGCCATCTTCTGCAATTCGGAAGCGCACATCGCGGTTGACGAATGCAATTCGCCCGAGATGTTCACGGGCGGGGCCAAGATCATCGGGCTCAACGGGCCGGCCGGCAAGATCACGCCGGCACAGGTCGAGAAGGCGCTCAAGGGCTTCATCCGCGGCGAGCACGACCCCAAGCCCAAGGGCGTGTCGCTGACCAACGCGAGCGAGCTTGGCACCGTCTATTCCCCCGCCGAGGTGAAGTCCTTCTCCGATCTCATCCGACCGCGGGGCATGAAGCTGCACATGGATGGTGCGCGCTTCGCCAATGCCGTGGCGGGGCTTGGCTGCACACCTGCCGAACTCACCTGGAAATCAGGCGTCGACGTGATGAGCTTCGGCGCCACCAAGAACGGCGCGATGATGCTGGAGGCGGTGGTGTTCTTCGACCTCGCACTCGCCGAGGACTTCGCCTATCGGCGCATGCGCGGCGGCCAGCTGCTGTCCAAGAGCCGTTATCTCGGCGCGCAGATGCTGGCCTATCTTGAGGGCGGGCTATGGCTGGAGAACGCCAGTCGCGCCAATGCACTGGCAACGAAGCTGGCCAAGGGACTGACGGCGGGCGGCAAGGTGCGCATCCCCAACCCGGTGCAGGCCAACGAGGTGTTTGCGGTGCTGCCGAAGGCAATGTTCGACCGGCTGCAGGCGAGCGGAGCGAAGTTTTATGACTGGATGCCCGACAGCCTGGGCGACGGCATTTCAGACGACGAGGTGTTCTCGCGCTTCGTGCTGTCCTTCGCCACGCCCGAAGAGGAGGTGGACGCCTTCGTGAAACTGGTGGCACAGGGCTAGGCTCGCGGACCCAGGCCCCAGATACAAAAGGCGCCCCCTTGCGGGAGCGCCCCTCGTTCATTCAACGTGTTGCCGGCTCAGGCAGCCTTGCGGGCCTCGATGACCCTGGGGCCTTCGACGCCGTTCACCGGAATGGTGCGCGGCTTGAGGGCTTCCGGCACCTCGCGCTTCAGCGCGACGTGAAGAAGGCCGTTCTCCATGCTGGCAGACAGCACCTGCACATGATCGGCAAGCTGGAAGCGACGCTCGAAGGCGCGCGACGCGATGCCCTGGTGAAGGAACTCGACTGCCTGCTCCTGCTTCTCGGTCTTCTTGGCCGAGACGTTGAGGGCGTTGCCCTTCACTTCCACCGTGATGTCTTCGGGGGCGAAGCCGGCCACCGCCATGGTGATGCGGTAGGCGTCATCCGAAAGCTTCTCGATGTTATAGGGCGGATAGCTGGGCGCATCGAAGGCCGAGGCCTCGTTCAGGGTGCGGGCCAGACGGTCGAAACCGACGGTCGAACGATAGAGGGGGGTGAGGTCGAACATGGTCACATTCTCCTTGAGCAATGTCACAGTTGGTTGCCCGCCGTGGTGGCCGGGCCGGTTGATTTGCAGACCCCGGATGGGCGCCTGCGAGAGGACAGATAGGGAGCCCCGGCGGCGTTTCAAGTCTGCGCCGAGGTGAACGGCAGATGAACGGGCGGTTCGGGTTGGGTTCAAGCGGGGCAGGCTAGCTTGCCCTCAACGATGACCGATCACCGGCATCGCACCGACACGAGGAGCACCACCATGACCGTCAAGGCCTTTTCCCTGAAGACCCTGCTCGCCGCCGGCGCCCTTGCCGCGGTGATTGGCATTGCGCTGCCCGCAACCGCCGCCAAGGCCGACGTGGCCGTTGGCATCGGTGTTGGCATCTATCCGCCTGTCAGCGCCGGCATCGGCTGGGGCGGCGGCTATGATGGCGGCTATGGAGGTGGCTATGAAGGCGGCTATGGCGGTGGGTATCACCGTCCGCGCTATCCCGACTATGACCGCTACGTCAGCTGCCGCGACGGCCGCCGCATCCTGTGGCGCTCGGGCTATTCCGGCATCGAGGTGCGCAGCTGCCGCGGCGGCTTCTACCGCTACACCGCATGGCGCAACGGCAAGCAGTTCCTGATGGCCGTGGACGCCCGCGGCGACGTGAGCCGCCTGCGGCGGATCCATTGAGCGACATCTGCGTTGGGGATGGCGGCAGGCCGCCGTCCCCGCGCCGCAGAATGGCCACGAAGGTTCCTGACAAAAGAACCTTCTCAGTTGCGGATTGCCGCATCATCTGTTTCATTTGCAGCGCGAAGGGCCGTGCGCCCGGATCGCGGAGGTAGAGTCAATGTTCGGATTATCGTTCACTCGCGGCGTGGGCCTGTGCGGCCTGGCGCTGCTGGCGCTGGGCAGCCAGGGCGACGCGGCGCAGGCCGGCAGCGATACGCGCGAGCAGCCCACGGTCTACGATGAAACCTACAGCGGGCCGCCGGTCATCCGCCGCATTCCCGGCCTGCGCATCCTGTTCGGCGATTCCGACCAGACTGACGAGGACAAGCTTTACGACAAGAAGAAGAAAAAGAAGAAGCAGCAGATCGACGAGAGCTATTACGAGCCTGCGCCAGCCCAATCGGTGCAGCCCAAGGCGGTGAAGCCGCCCGCCAAGGCGGCCGCCAAGCCGCCGGCCGACCCGGCCCTGCCACAGAAGTCGGCTGCCGCCAACCCGGCCAAGCCGTTGGCGGAAGGCCCGCTCAGCTGCGAAAAGGCCACCACGGTGGTGAGCGGCTTCGGCTTTTCCAGCGTCGAGGCGGCAAGCTGCGCGGGCAAGGTCTATGCCTTCAACGCCAAGCGCGGCGGCAAGAGCTTCGCGATCAAGCTTGACCCGACCTCGGGCGAGCTGACCGAAGTGAAGAAACTGCCCTGAGCGACGTGCAGGCGATTCTCCACCCCACGGAAGAGAACCCCTCGCCGCCGGGTGCGGAATGCATCGCGCTGGTAACCCGCGACAAGGTGCATCTGCGCGCCATGCGAGCGGTGCCGGAGAATGCACGCGGCACCGTCGTGATCCTGGGCGGGCGCGGCGACTTCATCGAACGCTATTTCGAGACGGCACGCGATCTGATGGCTCGCGGCTTCGCGGTGGCGATGCTCGACATGCGTGGCCAGGGCGGCTCGCAGCGGCCGAAGCGCCAGCCCTTCAGAGACCGGACGCGCAGCTTCGCCGGCTTCGATGAGGACGTCCGTACACTGATGGACGATCTCGTCATTCCGTCCTGCCCCGGGCCCTATTTTGCGCTCGGCCATTCCACCGGCGCCCATGTTCTGCTGCGGCTGCTGCGCCAGAACAACTGGTTCGCGCGCGCCATCCTGGTGTCGCCGCTCATCGAGATCATCTATGGCCCGTGGCCGCGGCCCGTGGCGTGGCTGCTGCTCAACACCATGTGGTTCACCGGGCTTGCAAACGTATTCTTGCCGGGTGTTCGGAAAAAACCGATGGGCCGGGCCGACTTTCCCGGCAATCCGCTGACCTCCGACCGCCAGCGCTGGGACCGCGACAGCACGACGCTGGACGTGGCGCCGCAGCTCGGCCTGGGCGGGCCGACCTTCGGCTGGCTGGGCGCCGCGCGGCAGTCGATTGCCAAGATTCGTCGCATGAAGAAGCCGACCGCCCCGGTGCTGATCGTGGCGGCGGGGGCCGACCGCGTGGTGGGCAATGAGGGCATCCGCCAGCTGGCGCGCAAGGTGCCGGGCGTGGCGCTGACCTTCATCCCTGATGCCAATCATGAGATTCTTGGCGAGCGCGACATGATCCGCCGCCAGTTCCTCGCCGCGCTGGACAGCTTCCTGCCGGCCTGACTAACTGCCGATCTGCTCGAAGGCGAGGTTGATGCGCACCAGCATGGTGCGGACATAGTCCTTCACCTCGTCGGGCAGCTCATAGGAGGCGATGCGGTCCGGGTGGTAGAGCCTCGCCATGCGGTGGTAGGCGGTCTTGATGTCCTCGGGGTTGGCGTCCCGCGCCACCTTCAGGATGGCATAGGGATCGAAGGCGGGGGTGCCCGGCACGCGGGCCTCGGTATCGAGCTGGTCAGCCCGCGGCACATTGGCCGAACGCACCAGCTTGATCGTCGACTTGGCAATGAACTGCTGCTGGCCAGAGGGCGTGATCGCGTCGAGGAAAACGTCATCATTGTTGAGCGCGTCCGCCAGCCGCCTGGAGAGCGGCAGGCGGATGGAGACGGTCACCACCTGGTTGTCGGCGAGCGTCAGGAGGACCGCGGTGCGGGTGGCGTTGTCGTCACGTCCGTTGAACATAGTGATTCCCTCAAAAGTTGAGTATATCGCCAATCGTGTACCAACCGTTAAATTGCCTTTCCATGCTGCGCATGCTAAGCGCGCCGCAACTCCCGCGAAATCCACGCATAAAGAAAGTCTGTGCGCCTCATGAACTTGCGCAATATCGCCATCATTGCCCACGTCGACCACGGCAAGACCACGCTGATCGACCGCCTCCTTTCGCAGTCGGGCTCCTTCCGCGAGAACCAGAAGGTCGCCGAGCGCGCCATGGACTCGAACGACCTGGAGCGTGAGCGCGGCATCACCATCCTGGCCAAGGTGACCTCGCTGAACTGGAAGGACACCCGCATCAACATCGTCGACACCCCCGGCCACGCCGACTTCGGCGGCGAGGTGGAGCGCATCCTGAACATGGTGGACGGTGCCGTGCTGCTGGTGGACGCCGCCGAAGGCCCCATGCCGCAGACCAAGTTCGTGCTGCAGAAGGCGCTCAAGATCGGACTTCGCCCGATTGTCTGCATCAACAAGATCGACCGTCCGGACGAGCGCCACAACGAGGTGGTGAACGAGGTGTTCGACCTGTTCGCCAACCTCGATGCGAACGAAGAGCAGCTCGACTTCCCCATCATCTACGGCTCTGCCAAGCAGGGCTGGATGTCGGACAGCCCGACCGGTTCGCAGGAGAACATGGCGCCGCTGTTCGACCTCATCGTCAAGCACTTCCAGTCACCGGTCGTCGAGGAAGGTCCTTTCCGCATGCTGGTGACGACGATCGAAGCCAACCCCTTCCTCGGCCGCGTGCTGACGGGGCGTGTGCGCTCCGGCTCCATCAAGGCCAATCAGTCGGTGAAGGCGCTGTCGCGCGACGGCTCGATTGCCGAGCAGGGCCGCATCTCCAAGGTGCTGGCCTTCCGCGGCCTCGAGCGCGTGCCGGTGGACGAGGCGGAAGCCGGCGACATCATCGCCATCTCCGGCCTGACCACGGCCACCGTCGCCGACACGATCTGCGACACCACCGTGACCGAACCGATCTACGCCCAGCCCATCGATCCGCCGACGCTGACCATGACCTTCCGCATCAACGACGGTCCGCTGGCCGGCAAGGAGGGCGACAAGGTTCAGTCGCGCGTTATCCGTGACCGCCTGCTGCGCGAGGCCGAAGGCAACGTGGCGCTGCGCGTCACCCCGTCGGTCAATGAGACCGACGCCTTCGAAGTGGCGGGCCGCGGCGAACTGCAGCTCGGCATCCTGATCGAGACCATGCGCCGCGAAGGCTTCGAACTCACCGTGGGCCGCCCGCGCGTGGTGTTCAAGACCGACGAGGAAACCGGCGAGAAGCTGGAGCCCGTCGAGGAAGTGATCGTCGACGTCGACGAGGAATACACCGGCGTCGTCGTCCAGAAGCTCTCCGAGCGCCGCGCCGAAATGCGCGACATGCGCCCGTCGGGCGTCGGCCGCCAGCGCATCGTGTTCCATGCGCCGACGCGCGGCCTGATCGGCTATCAGTCGGAGCTTCTGTCCGACACGCGCGGCACGGCGATCATGAACCGCCTGTTCCACGCTTACGCCCCCTATTTCGGCGAGATCCCCGGCCGCCACACGGGCGCCCTGCTGTCGAACAGCGACGGCGACGCGGTGGCCTATGCCATCTTCAACCTGCAGGACCGCGGGCCGATGTTCATCGAACACGGCACCAAGGTCTATGCCGGCATGATCATCGGCGAGCATACCCGCGGCAACGACCTCGAACTCAACGTCATCAAGGGCAAGAAGCTGACCAACGTCCGCGCCTCCGGCAAGGACGAGGCGGTGGTGCTGACCCCGCCGATCCGCATGTCGCTGGAAAAGGCACTGGCCTATGTGGGCGAGGACGAACTCGTCGAGGTGACGCCGAAGTCCATCCGCTTGCGCAAGGCGATCCTCGATCCCAACGAGCGCAAGAAGGTCAGCCGCCAGAAGGAAGCCGCCAGCGAGGCGTAACTTTCGGCTTCACCTTCCGACCGTCATCATGCCCGGGCTCGTCCCGGGCATCTTTTTTGGCTCATCCGTCGCGGCATCCCATCCGGAGACCGCCAGAAGGAGGATAGCCAGAACGCGCTTCCCGTGGCAGAGAGGCTGCAACAAGGCTCAAATCCAAGGAAGTCCCATGCGCATCGACGCCATTTCGATCGGCAAGAACCCGCCCAAGGAAGTCAACGTCATCGTCGAGGTGCCGGTCGGCGGCGAGCCGATCAAGTACGAGATGGACAAGGCCGCGGGCACGCTGGTGGTCGACCGCTTCCTCTATACCTCGATGCGCTACCCCGGCAATTACGGCTTCATCCCGCACACGCTGTCGGATGACGGCGACCCGATCGACGTGCTGATCGCCAACCAGCGCGGCATCATTCCCGGCGCCCTCGTGGCCGTCAGGCCGGTGGGCGTGCTGAAAATGCAGGACGAGGCCGGCGGCGACGAGAAGATCATCGCGGTGCCTACCCCGAAGCTGACGCGCCGCTACGAGAACGTGCATGAATACACCGACCTGCCCGAGATCACCCGCCAGCAGATCGAACACTTCTTCGAGCACTACAAGGACCTGGAGCCCGGCAAGTGGGTGAAGGTGGTGGGCTGGGGCAATGCGGCGGAAGCCGAGCAGATGATCCTCGACGCCATCGAGCGCGCCAAGAACGCGAAGGGCTGAGGGCTCAGCCCTTCAGCTTCGCGGCCTCGGCCGCCAGCACCTCGATTGCCGCCCAGTCCTTCGCCTCGACCAGCTTCTTCGGTGCCATCCAGGAACCGCCGACGGTGATGACGTTGGAGAGCTTCAGGTAGGACACCGCCTTCTCCGGCGTGATGCCGCCCGTGGGGCAGAAGCTGACCTGCGGCAGGGGCGAGGCGAGAGACGAGAGATAGGCTGTGCCACCCGCCGGTTCAGCGGGAAAGAACTTCTGGATCGAGTATCCCCACTCCAGCAGCGCCATGCATTCGGATGCCGTCACACCGCCGGGCAGCAGCGCGATGTCATAGTCCTCAGCCGCACCGAGCAACCGGCCGGTAGAACCCGGTGACACCGCGAATTTGCAGCCCAGCTTATAGCTGTCGCGCAGCTGTTCCGGCGTCAGCACCGTGCCGGAGCCGACGATGGCGCCTTCGACTTCCGCGATGATGGCGCGGATGCAGTCCATGGCCTTGGCTGTGCGCAGCGTGATTTCGAGAACCGGAAGCCCGCCCTTCACCAATGCGCGCGCCAGCGGAACGGCGTCCTCGACATGTTCGATCACCATCACCGGAACGACCGGTGCCAGCTGCAGCGCCTCTGCGAGGCCCTTCTGATATTCCTTCGTCATCACAAAGCCTCGAAGATCGATGCGCCCTGATCGGCACGGCCCGCAATATTGCGGAAGGCCTGGAACAACTCGCGCCCAGTCCCGACATTGTTGGCGGAGAGATCGACCCACACCGGCTCGCGCACGGAGAGATCGGCCAGCACCTCCAGCGTGCCGGCATCGGCATCGAGCCGGATGATGTCGCCGTCCCTGATCTTCGCAATGGGTCCGCCATCGACGGCTTCCGGCGTCACGTGGATTGCGGCGGGCACTTTCCCGGACGCTCCCGACATGCGGCCATCGGTGACGAGCGCCACCTTGAAGCCCCGCTCCTGCAGCACGGCGAGCGGCGGGGTGAGGCGGTGGAGCTCCGGCATGCCATTGGCCTTGGGGCCCTGGAAGCGGACGACCGCGACCATGTCGCCGGTCAGCTCTCCCGCGCGGAAGGCTGCCTGCAGCGCCTCCTGCGAGTGGAAAATGCGGGCCGGAGCCTCGATCACATGCCGGTCGGCCGGGATCGAGGATGTCTTGATGACCGCGAGCCCTAGGTTGCCCTTCAGCATGTTGAGGCCGCCCGTGGGCTGGAACGGCGCGTGCGCCCCGCGCAACACGCCCTCATCGTGGGACTTCGCGGCGGCATCGGCATAGACAAGCTCGCCATCGGCGCCGAGGCGCGCCTCCCTGGTGTAGCCAGAAAGGCCGGTGCCCATGATGGTCTGCACGTCCTCGTGCAGAAGCCCGGCACCCAGCAGCTCGCGGATCAGGAAGCCCATGCCGCCTGCCGCGTTGAAGTGGTTCACGTCCGCCTTGCCGTTGGGGTAGACGCGCGCCATCAGCGGCACGACCTTTGACAGCTCTGCCAGGTCTTCCCACGTCAGTGCAATGCCAGCCGCCGCCGCCATGGCGATCAGGTGCATGGTGTGGTTGGTGGAACCGCCCGTGGCGAGCAAGCCCACGACGCCATTCACCACCGCCTTCTCGTCATAGATGCGGCCGATCGGCTGGTAGTCGTTGCCGAGTGCCGTGATCGAGAGTGCGCGCTTCGCTGACTCGCGCGTGATCGCATCGCGCAGCGGCGTGTTGGGGTTGACGAAGGTCGAGCCCGGCAAATGCAGGCCCATGATCTCCATCAGCATCTGGTTGGAGTTGGCCGTGCCATAGAATGTGCAGGTGCCGGGGCCGTGGTAGGACAGCGCTTCCGCTTCCAGCAGCTGGCTGCGGTCCACCTTGCCTTCCGCATAGAGCTGGCGGATCTTCGCTTTCTCGTCGTTCGGCAGGCCGCTGGTCATCGGTCCTGCGGGTATGAACACGGCGGGCAGATGCCCGAAGGAAAGGGCGCCGATGATGAGGCCCGGCACGATCTTGTCGCAGACGCCGAGATAGACCGCAGCATCGAACATCTGGTGCGACAGGGCCACGGCGGTGGAGAGCGCGATCACGTCGCGCGAGAACAGCGACAGTTCCATGCCCGTCTCGCCCTGGGTCACGCCATCGCACATGGCGGGCACACCACCTGCCACCTGCGCGGTGCCGCCCACGGTGCGGGCCGCCTCGCGGATCATGTTGGGATAGGTCTCGAAGGGCTGGTGGGCCGACAGCATGTCGTTGTAGGCGGTGACGATCGCAAGGTTCGGCGCATCGCCGTTCCTGAGCGCGTTCTTGTCAGTGGGGCTGCAGGCGGCGAAGCCATGCGCGATGTTGGCACAGCCCAGTGCCTTGCGCTTCGGCGTCAGGGCAATGGCCGCATCGATTTTCTCAAGGTAGCGGCGGCGCGGGTTGCGGCTGCGTTCGATGATCTTTTCGGTAACGGCGGAAATCGTCGCGTTCACGGACATGGCTATACCTTCTCAAGGACACCAGTAGAGCGTCACGGGGGCCGGACCGCGCAGCACTGCGCGCACCGGCATGTCTTCTTGCGGGCCTTCGGCGAGCGCCTGCTTCAGCACCTGCTTCTTCTCGGCCCCCTCGATGTGGAGCGCAAGTCGTCCCGCCTGCGCGAGAACCGGTAGCGTGAAGGTCAGGCGCGGCTCGCCCGCACCGGGTGCGGTGATGGCAATGAGGCGCTTGCGCGTTTCGGCATCGATGGCCTCGGCCAGCGTGTCGCCGCCCGGAAAAAACGATGCCGTGTGGCCGTCATTGCCCATGCCCAGCACGGCGACGTCGAAGGCGGGGATGTTCTCGGCGTCTGGATTGTCCACCAACGGCACGAAGCGCGCGGCGGCGGCCTTGTTCTGCAACAGGTGCTGGCGCACCAGGCGGGCGTTGGAGCGCTCGGAGCTTTCGGGCACCTGGCGCTCGTCGACGAGCGTGACGCTCACACGGCTCCACGGAATGTCGATCACCGACAGCTTCTCGAAGAACAGCTTGGGCGTGGTGCCGCCGGAGACGGCGAGTGTTGCCCGGCCCTTGGCCTCGATGGCGCGGGCCAGTTCGTCCGCCACGTCGCGCGCCAGCGTTTCCGCCAGCGCCTCGCGGGCCTCGAAGATGCGTTCGGCTTCAATCAATGTCCTGGTCCTCGTACCACGTGCGGCCGTCGCGCTCGATCAGCGCCACGGCAGAGGAGGGGCCCCATGTGCCCGCGGTATACTGCTTCGGCAGCTCCGCCGATGCGGCCCAGGCATCGAGCACCGGGTCGATCCAGCCCCATGCCTCTTCCACCTCGTCGCGGCGCATGAACAGCGCCTGGTTGCCGCGGACGACATCCATGATGAGGCGCTCATAGGCATCCGGATTGCGCACGTTGAAGGCGTCCGCAAAGCTCATGTCGAGCGGCACGTTGGACAGCCGCATGCCGCCGGGGCCCGGATCCTTGATCATCAGCCACAGCTTCACGCCCTCGTCGGGCTGCAGCCGGATGACGAGGCGGTTGGGTGCGATCGGCCCGGCCTGCCCGTCGAACACCGAATGCGGGATCGGCTTGAACGTCACCACGATCTCGGACACGCGCGACGGCAACCGCTTGCCGGTGCGGAGGTAGAAGGGAACCCCCGCCCAGCGCCAGTTGGCGATCTCGGCCTTGAGCGCCACGAAGGTCTCGGTCTTCGATGTATTGGAGCCCAGCTCCTCGAGATAGCCCTTCACCGCCTCGCCATTCGCCGCACCGGCGCGATACTGCCCGCGCACCGTGGCGTTGGGTACCGCTTCCGCGGTGATCGGCTTCAGCGACTTCAGGACTTTCAGCTTCTCGTCGCGCAGCGCATCAGCCTGCGTCGAGGTCGGCGGCTCCATGGCGACGAGGCACAGGAGCTGCAGCATGTGGTTCTGCACCATGTCGCGCAGAGCGCCCGCCGTGTCGTAGTAGCCGGCGCGGCCTTCCACACCCAGCGTCTCGGCCACGGTGATCTGCACGTGGTCGATGTGGCCGGAGTTCCACACGGGCTCGAACAAGGCGTTGGCGAAGCGCAGCGCCATCAGATTCTGCACCGTCTCCTTCCCCAAGTAATGGTCGATTCGGTAGATCTGCGGTTCCTTGAACACCTTGCCGACCTGCTCGTTCAGCGCATGCGCCGAGGCGCCCGACTTGCCGAGCGGTTTCTCGATCACGACGCGGGTGCGCGGGGTCACCAGATGGTGGGCCGCCAGCTTTTCGCAGATCGGCCCGAACAGGTCAGGCCCCACGGCGAGGTAGAAGACGCGGATGCGTTCAGCCTCCGGCTCGAGAAGCTTGCCAAGGTCAGACCAGCCGGCATCCTGCGCCGCATCCGCCGTCACATAGTGCAGGCGCTCGAGGAAGCGCGCCATCATCTCGGGCGGACGGTCGGCCGCGGCCACGTGATCCTCGATGGCCTTCCTGGCGAAGGCCTGGAACTCGACATTGGTCATGGCCCGGCGCGAACAGCCGATGATGCGCGAGCCGGGCGGGATCTGGCCCTGCAGGTCGCGGTGGAACAGCGCCGGCAGAAGCTTGCGCTTGGAGAGGTCGCCCGTGGCGCCGAAGACCACGAGGTCGAACAGCTCCACCGGGATGATGCGCGGGGTCATTGAATATCTTTCCGCCGTGTTTGATGTGCGCCACTCAAATAGCGGCTTTCGATTACGAGTCAATGAAGGCGGCAATACGTCAGGGCAAGTGATTTATTGCAATCCTCAATATAATGGCCCATGATTGCTGAAAAATCAGCAGGTTGGGAGGGTGGCATGATCCTGTGTTGCGGCGAGGCCTTGATCGATTTTCTGCCTGGAAAAACGGCAGAGGGCGCGGCTGCCTATGAACCGGTCTGTGGCGGTTCGGTCTATAACACCGCCATCGCGTTGGGCCGCCTGGGCGTGCCGGTGGGACTTTTCACCGGCCTGTCGACCGACTTCTTCGGCGACATGCTGAGGGAGGGCCTCAAGGCCTCCAAGGTCAGCCTCGCCTTCATCAAGGACTGGGACAAGCCCTCGACGCTGGCCTTCGTCAAGCTCAGCAAGGGCCACGCCCGCTATTCCTTCTTTGACGACAATTCGGCCGGCCGCATGCTGACGAAGCGCGACCTGCCGAAACTGGCCAAGTCCGTCCAGGCGCTGCACTTCGGCTCCATCAGCCTGATCCCGGAGCCGGGCGGCGACACGCTGGAGGCGCTGATGAAGCGCGAGGCCAAAGGCAAAGTCATCTGCCTTGATCCCAACATCCGCCCCGGCATGATCAAGGACCGGCGCAAGCACATGGCCCGCCTCACTCGCATGATCGCCATGGCCGACATCGTGAAGGTCTCGGACGAGGACGTGGCATGGATGACCGGCAAGGACGATGCCGCCGCCGCCGCGAAGAAATGGCTGAAGCTGGGTGCCAGGCTCGTCGTCGTCACCCGTGGCGGCAAGGGTGTCGAAGCCTTCACCGCGCAGGGCTTCATGACCATGGCCGCGCAGAAGGTGAAGGTCGCGGACACTGTGGGGGCAGGGGACACCTTCACGGCAGGCCTGCTGACGGCCCTTCGCGCCATGAAGCTGCTCGACAAGAAGAAGCTCTCGGCACTCAAGGCCGAGGACCTGGCGCTGGCCCTGGGCTTCGCTGCCAAGGCTGCCTCGATCACATGCTCAAGGCCAGGTGCCAACCCGCCCTGGGCACGGGAGATGGTGTAGCGCGCCACCGCCGATCACCACCCACATCCTCCAACACTCACATCATCGCCGGGCTTTTCCCGGCGATCCTTTTTGGTGGCCCGGAAAAGGATGCCCGGGACAAGCCCGGGCATGATGACATGTGGGGGCGGCGCCACCTGGCTCCCTTGACATTCCCGCCGCCTCCGCCGAGTTGATCCGGCCATGGACTTCCCCGTCGACCAGATCATCCCGCAGCTCTCGCAGGCCTTGGAAAAAGGCCCCGCCGCACTGCTCGTCGCGGAGCCGGGCGCGGGCAAGACCACGCGGGTGCCGCTGCAGCTCATCGATGCGCCGTGGCTCAAGGGCCAGAAGATCGTGATGCTGGAGCCGCGCCGCCTTGCCGCGCGCAACGCCGCGCACCGCATGGCGGAAACGCTGGGCGAGGAGGTGGGCCAAACGGTGGGCTACACCGTCCGCCTCGAGCGTCGCGTCTCGGCGAAGACACGCATCGAGGTTGTCACCGAGGGCATCCTCACCCGCCGCCTGCAGCAGGACCCGGAGCTTTCCGGCACCGGCCTCGTCATCTTCGATGAATTCCACGAACGCTCGCTCGACGCCGATTTCGGCCTGGCCCTTACGCTCGACATCCAGCGCGGGCTTCGTGACGATCTGAAGATCCTCGTCATGTCCGCCACGCTCGATGCCGCGCGGGTCGCGGCACACTTGGGCGACGCACCCGTCATCGATGCGCCGGGCCGTGTCTTCCCGGTGGAGACGCGCCACCTCGACAAGGCGCAGCGACAGACCATTTCGGCTGATGCTGTCCGCGCCGTGCACCGCGCGCTGGACGAGACCGACAAGTCCATCCTCGTCTTCCTCCCCGGCGAAGCGGAAATCCGCCGCACCGAGGATGCGCTCAATGCGTCAGGCCTGCCGCGCAACATCTTTGTCCGCCCGCTCTATGGCGCCATGAGCTTCGCCGAGCAGGATGCGGCGATCCGCCCGTCGCCAGCGGGTGAGCGCAAGATCGTGCTCGCCACCACCATCGCGGAAACCAGCCTGACGATCGACGGCATCGGTGCCGTCATCGACTGCGGCTTCAAGCGCGTGCCGCGCTTCGATCCGGCGTCCGGCATGACGGCGCTTGAAACCGTGCGCGTATCCCTCGCCAGTGCCGACCAGCGGCGTGGCCGCGCGGGCCGCTTGGGGCCGGGCGTCGGCTATCGCCTGTGGCCCGAGGCCGAGTCGCGCGCGCTCAAGGCCCATGACGATCCGGAAATCTTCGTGGCCGACCTCGCGCCGCTGGTGCTGGAACTCGCCGCATGGGGTGTCACTGACCCGAAATCGCTGCCCTGGCTCGACCCGCCGCCTGCTGCTCCCTTCGCGCAGGCGCAGGACCTGCTGAAGCGCCTCGAAGCGCTCGATGCTGAGAACAACATCACCGCCATGGGCAAGCAGATGGTCAAGCTGCCGCTGCACCCGCGTTTGGCTCACATGGTGGTGAGGGGCCACAGCGCGCTCGCCGCCGATCTCGCCGCCATGCTGTCGGAACGTGACGGGTTGCCGCGCGACGTGGGCGTGGACATCACTGCGCGCCTCTCCGCCATTCGTGGTGGCGCGCGTGACCGCATCCGCCAGACCGCGAAGCAGATCCGCCAGATCGCCGGAATCAGCCAAGAAGACAGTGACCTCAGCCCCGGCCTGCTCGTCGCCTTCGCCTTCCCGGACCGCATTGCGCAACGCCGCGGCGGCGACCGGCGCTATCGCCTGTCGGGCGGCGGCGGGGCGGTGCTGCCCGAGCATGATGCGCTCGTGACGCAGGACTTCCTTGCGGTCGCCACCACGGATGGCGCCGCGGGTGACCAGAAGATCTTCCTCGCGGCACCCCTGTCGCTGAAGGAGATCGAGGAACATTTCCGCGACCAGATCGAATCCCGCGACGGCGTCTTCTGGGAAAGCCGCACGAAGGTGGTAAGCGCATCGAAGTCTCGCCGCCTTGGCGCGCTGGTGCTGGAAGAGAAGCCCTCCACCAACGCCGACCCCGCGCTCATCGCCGAAGCGATGACGCAGGGCGTGCGCGAGATGGGGCTCACTTCGCTGCCATGGACCGAAGGCGCGAGGATCCTCCGCGCCCGCGTCATGTTCCTCCGCCGTCTCTTCCCCGAGGAGGGCTGGCCCGATCTCTCGGACGAGGCTTTGCTTGCCAGCCTCGAAGACTGGCTCGCACCCTATCTCGCCGGCATCAGCCGCAAAGCCCATCTCGACCGGTTGGACACGCACCAGATCATCCAGTCGCTGATCCCGCACGAACTCGCCCGCCAGATGGAACGGTTGGCCCCGGTGAGGATCGAGGTGCCATCAGGTGCCGATGTGCGCATCGACTATGAAACGGAAGGCGACCCCGTTCTGCGCGTCCGCCTGCAGGAGATGTTCGGCCTCGCGAAGACGCCCGCCATCGCCGAAGGCCGCAGCCCCCTGCGCATCGAATTGCTGTCACCCGCTGGAAGGCCCTTGGCCGTCACCCAGTCTCTCGAAACCTTCTGGACCAACGGCTACCCGGGCGTGCGCTCCGACATGCGCGGCAGATACCCCAAGCACGCCTGGCCCGAGGACCCGCTGAACGCGGCGCCGGTCAAGCCGCGACGGCTAAGGTAGATTTCTCCAGCGCCTTCATCCCGGCCTTCGCCGGGGTGACGGAGAGAGGGCGCATCATTCCCCACCTCATCATACGCGGGCTTGACCCGCGTATCCTTTTCGCCGCCCCACAAAGGATGCCCGGGACAAGCCCGGGCATGATGTGTGGCGTTGCGCGTCTTCTCCCGCTTCTTCAGCGGGAGAAGAAGGGACCCGTTGCGAAGCAACGGGGAGATGAGGGGAGCCCGCGCGCTGTCATGCCCGTCGGGCCTCGCGTCCCCTCACCTCCCCCGGGCTCGACCCGGGGGTCCTTTTCCCCGACCACGAAAAGGATGCGCGGATCAAGTCCGCGCAAGGTGAATGGGGGGAGAACGCACCGCCCCACCACCCCATCTCCCCCACTTGCGTGGGGGCGAGGGGGGAGGGCGGAAACAAAATCCTTCTTGACTTTACTCCTATGATATGCTATATATCCGGCCACTCCCCCCAACTGGGGTCC
>JBEARP010000045.1:0-3011 GCA_041163105.1 Pseudomonadota bacterium | reverse complement strand
AGGCTCATGGCCAATGCATCGAGATCCCGGCATTCACTTTCCGCATCACGGAAGCGGAAGTGGAGCGTTACCGCCACGCCCTTGGTATTGCGGGCGGCCGTGTTCCCCTTGGCATGGCCCTCCGCGCCCTCACCTCCGAACCCGTGGCATCGGCCCTGCGCGAAGCGGCACAGGGCAGGCATCCAATCCATATCGCCCAGGAGTACCGGGCGGAAAGCCAACTCCGCGCCGGGATCGACTACGTCTGCGAGGTTCAGCTGCAGTGCGTGGACGCCGACCGCATCCGCGTCGAGCAGCGACTGAGTGACCCGTCTGGCTGCCTGTGCCTGACGCTGGCATCGGACATCGCACTGGTGGCGCCACGATGAGCGTGATCCTTCCCGCGCCCGAAACTACGCCACCCATCACAATGGCACAGGTGATGGCCTTCGCCACCGCATCGGGTGACAGCAATCCCGTTCACCTCTCCGAGGACGCGGCGCGCGCGGCGGGCCTGGCCGGGCCTGTGCTTCATGGCATGATCATTGCCGGACGCTTCGAGACGTTTCTGGAGCGCATGGAGGGCTACGAGATTGCCGAACTGCAGGTACGCTTCGTGCGTCCAGTGCCGGTGGGCAGTGCGCTCACGATTGCGGCGCGGGCCATCGATGTATCGGGCCCGCAGCATCACATACGACTGCTTGCGACGATCGGAGGTGTGCTGGTGTCCATAGCCGAGGCGCGGCTGGAACCTCTCTCAGATCCAACCCTGTAGGACCGCCAAGCCGGCAAGACAGGGGCCAGCGACGAGCCAGGCGTCGGCAATGTCCAGAAGCCCCCCCTGGACGGTCATGACGGCCGGATAGTCCTTCACGCCCGCCCGGCGCTTGGCGAGAGAGCCGAGGAGGTCGCCCCCGATGGCCGAGAGTACCACCACGGCGCCGGCAATGAGCATCGGCAGCAGGGGCAGGCCGAGCCAAGCCACGAGTGACAGAAGTGCAATCAGCGTGGCAAAGATGCCCGTGGCCAGCCCTTCCCAGGTCTTGCGCGGGCTGAGGCGCGGCGCCAGCGGCGTCCGGCCGTAGAGCTTCCCACCCAGAAGTGAGAAGCTGTCGAACATCTCGACGAGGAAGAACGCCAGAACGAGCAAGGGCCACAGTCGCGGGTCGCTTGCGGCGTGGCTGAAGGCTGCCAGCGGCAACACTGGAAAGACCGTGAAGCGCGCCCAACTGCCAGCAATCGACTTGTCGAGGCTGAGCCACGCCACCGCGAGTGCGGCGGCCGTTACCAGCGCCGCCGTCCACAGGAATGGGATTGTTGTCGCAAACCATGAGACGCCAGCGACTGCGACGAGGAGGAGGGCGTGCGTTACACGGAAGTTCTTTTTCACTGTCAGGCCATGCACGCTGCCGCTCTCGTAGCCGATCCGTGCAGCCGCCACGAGGAGGAACACCAGCACGGCAAGCGGAGGCAGAAGCCAGGGCAAGACACCCACCGCGAGGATGGCAGCCTCCGAGGCAAGGACCGGCCAGAGTTGGCGGGCAATAGGCCGGCTCGCCGGAAGGAGTGTGAGGATCAGAAGGAGGAGTGCGCCAACCGCGAAGGCCGAGCCTATCGCCTGCGCCAGCAGGGCGACGGTCAATTGGGAGGTCACGGCTCCTCGCCGGACCGCTTGACGAGCCAGTCCTGGTAGTTGCGCAGAAGCGGCGCGATCAGGCTGTGGGTGCGCGCCAGCACGCGAAGTTGCCAGCCGAAGGTGACCTGGAAGTCGCCGCGCTCGGCGGCCGCGATGATGCCCCGGGCCACGAACTCTGGGCTCAGGACCCCGCCGCCGCTGGCGAGCTTTCTTGTGACCGCGGGGCGCAACTTGCGTTCCGCGTGGAGTTGCGGCGTGTCGGTGTCACCCGGAAATGCAATCGTTACGCTGACGTTGCGGGGCCTGAGTTCGACGCGCAGACTTTCTGCCAGGCCACGCACCGCAAATTTCGCGGGCCCATATGAGCTGTATCCGTAGAGCCCGGCAAAGGCCGCGCCGGATGCGATGAGCACAAGTCGGGGCTTCGCCGCCTTCTCCAGGTGCGGCAGAATGAAGTGTGCGAATTGCAACGAGCCCAGGTAGTTGGTGCGCCATTGGTCCTCGTGGTCGCGCAGCGACTGCGTCACGAAGGTGCCGGGAATGACGATGCCCGCACATGATATGCCCCAGTCCGGCGCGCCGAAGCCGTCGACCGCCTGGGCGATCGCCTGCCTCAGGTCATCCGGGTCACGTACGTCCGCCGAGAACGTCTGAACTGCGGAGGCGCCGCCTCCGGCCGCTGCCACCGCCTCACGCGCCACCGCGAGCCTGTCGCGGTTGCGCGCGATCAGGGAGATGGAGGCTCCGCGGGAGGACAGCGACTTTGCGATTGCAAGGCCAATGCCGCTGCTTCCGCCCGTGATGATCGCGTGCCCGGGCATTGCTGGGATCAGAGCCTTCCTTCGGCGAAGTCGACGATCAGGCGCTGGCCCTCATCATCCTGCACCTGACGGGGCGGATGCTTGAACAGGAAGGCCGATGCCTCCCAGATGGCGCCCGAAAGCTTGCGATCCAGCGCGATCTTGGCGCAGCGAATTGCCGACATCGCCATGGCGGCGGCATTGGGCGAGTCCTCGACCGAGAGCCTCACCTCCATGTTCATGGGAACGCCACCGAGGAGCCGGCCCTCGAGCCGCACATATCCTACCTTCTGGTCGTTCAGCCACGGAACATAGTCGGAGGGGCCGATCCGCACATTGTCATCCGAAAGACGGCTCTCCAGTACGGACTGCACCGCCTCCGTCTTCGACTCGCGCTTACTGAGGAGGCGGTTGTGATCCATCATGTTCAGGAAGTCGGTATTGCCGCCGACATTCAGCTGGTACGAGCGGTCGAGCACGGCGCCGCGCATGTCAAAGAGATGGGCGAGCGTGCGGTGAACGATCGTGGCGCCAACCTGCGCCTTGAAGTCGTCTCCCAGAATGGGCAGGCCGCGCTGCTTGAAGGCATTGGCCCA
>JBEARP010000044.1:0-9422 GCA_041163105.1 Pseudomonadota bacterium | reverse complement strand
GCTGATCTCAAGGTCGATACTCTGCAGCGCCCGGTAGTTTTTCATCTCCACGTTGATGGGCTGTAGCTGGAGCTCGATCTCGTCGTACTTGGTCTCGTTGTCCTCGGTCACTTCTCACCTTTCCTCTCGGCCCGACACGCCGCTGCTGCCGGGGGGCTGGGGCCTTCCACGCGTACCCGCCAGGATCCTCGCAGCCGTGGACGGGCCTCGCAACCGTGACACTGGGCGTGACAACGGAGCGGCGGAGGTGCTGCAGGAGATTGCTAAGTTATTGGATTTGTTGGTGAGCCCGCCGGGGTACGATCCCGGGACCCTCTGATTAAAAGTCAGATGCTCTACCGCTGAGCTACGGGCCCACGGCCGGGATGTCATCCCGGCGAATGGGCGCGGAACATAGTGGTGGGTAAGGGTGGGGTCAACAGAATTGCGGACCGCCTTGCTATCGCCTCAAGCTTCCTGCCATGCTACGGGAAAGACATCAGAATCCTTACGGCAGATCGATCGGAATGACGGACATAGCCATCATCGTCCTTGCCGCGGGCAAGGGCACGCGGATGAAGTCGAATCAACCCAAGGTACTGCACCGCGCAGCTGGACGCAGCCTACTAGGTCACGTCCTGCATGCCGCGCGGGCCCTAGATCCTTGCGAGACCGTCGTTGTGATTGGCCCGGACATGGATGCGGTCTGGGTCGAGGCTCGAAACGTTTTTCCGGATGCTCGTCGGGCCATTCAGGTTGACAGGTTGGGTACTGGGCATGCGGTATCCATGGCTCAGCAGGCTCTGGCCGACTTCTCAGGCACAGTTGTGGTTCTCTATGGTGACGTTCCTCTCATTTCGGCGCCGACCCTTCGCAAGCTGACGGATATTGCCGCCGAGGGAATGGCCGTGCTCGGGTTTGAAGCCGACGACCCGCGAGGCTATGGACGGCTCATCCAAGATGAGCAGGGCGACGTCATCAGGATCCGAGAGGAACTCGATGCAAGTCCCGCGGAGCGGGGCATACGACTTTGCAACTCGGGCATCATCGCTATCAATGCCGGATTGCTCTGGTCGTTGTTGCCCAAGTTGAACAATACCAACGCGAAGGGCGAGTACTATCTCACCGATCTCGTCGAACTTGCCACTGCCGCGGGAACGCCTTGCCGGTTGGCGTCATGTCCTGAAGAAGAGGTTGCAGGCGTCAACGATCGTGTTCAGCTCTCCGGCATCGAGGAGTCCCTCCAAAAACAATATCGTCGACAACATATGCTGAACGGAGCTACACTTGTTGCTCCTGCGACGGTTTTCTTTTCAGCCGACACGGTGATAGGTCAGGATGTTGCTGTCGAACCTCATGTTGTGTTTGGTCCCGGCGTAGTGATCGGCAGTGGGGTCGAGATCCTGTCGTTTTCCCATATAGAGGGGGCCTCGGTGGCGTCGGGTGCTCGCATTGGACCCTATGCACGGTTGCGCCCCGGTGCTGACATCGGCGAAGACGCGCATATTGGTAACTTCGTTGAGGTCAAAAAGTCTCTGGTCGGCAAGGGTGCAAAGGCAAATCACCTGACCTATATCGGTGATGCAAGAATTGGTGCTGGAACCAATATCGGAGCAGGGACCATAACCTGCAACTATGATGGTTTCGAAAAGCATCTGACCGACATCGGCGCAGATGTATTTGTAGGCTCAAACACTTCGCTCGTGGCTCCTGTCACGGTGGGGGATGGCGCTTCGATCGCCGCGGGCAGCGTCGTAACGCGCAATGTTCCCGCTGATGCGCTAGCGATTGGTCGGGTTGATCTCGATCTTCGGGAGGGTTGGGCGAAGCGTTATCGTGAAATGAAGGCGGCGCGCAAAGCCGCGCGCAAGGACAGGCAAAGCTAGGCGCATGTGTGGAATTGTTGGTATTCTGGGCAAGGAGCCCGTAGCGGACAACATCGTCGAGGCGCTGCGGCGCCTTGAGTATCGCGGCTATGACTCGGCCGGCGTTGCAACATTGACCGCCGCTGGCATCGAACGGCGCCGTGCTATTGGAAAGCTCAAGAACCTCTCGAGCCTATTAGCTCGCGAGCCTTTGGCCGGAACGTCTGGAATCGGACACACCCGTTGGGCAACGCATGGTGGCGTCACCGAAACGAATGCTCATCCGCATGCGGTTGGCGATGTTGTCGTGGTGCACAATGGCATCATTGAGAATTTTCGGGTGTTGAAGGAGGAGTTAACCGACGACGGCGCTGTTTTCAACACCCAGACCGACACCGAGGTAGTGGCGCAGTTACTGTCCCGTGAGATGAGGCGAGGAAGCGCGCCGCGGCAAGCTGTGAAAGCTGTTCTGGCTCGACTTCAGGGGGCCTTTGCCCTCGCCATGCTTTTCAAGGGGGAGAATGATCTCCTGATCGCCGCGCGAAACGGGCCACCGCTTGCGATAGGCCATGGCCACGGCGAGATGTTCGTGGGAAGCGACGCCATTGCGCTGTCTCCGTTCACGAACCGGATCACCTATCTCGAAGATGGTGATTGGGCTGTCCTGACGCACAACTCGGTTGAGATCTACGATCTTGAAGGAAAGCCTGTGCAGCGGGCCATGATTTTCAGTCAGGCCTCAACAATGTTGGTGGACAAGGGCAACCACCGCCACTTCATGGCCAAGGAAATCGAGGAGCAGCCGGAGGTTATTGGTCACACGCTAGCGGAATATATTGATTTCTCGGAACGTACGGTGCGCGTTCCCCAGAACTTGCCCTTCGATTTTGCAAATCTCGACCGGATCACCATTACGGCCTGCGGGACGGCGTCTTACGCCGGCCTTACCGCAAAGTACTGGTTTGAGAAGATTGCCAGGCTGCCCACGGAAGTTGATATAGCGTCCGAGTTTCGATACCGGGAGGCTCCACTTCCCAAGAACGGCCTTGCAATTGTCATTTCGCAGTCCGGTGAAACGGCTGATACGCTTGCTGCGCTACGTTACTGCAAGCTGCAGGGTCAGCACACGCTCGCCATTGTCAATGTTCCGGAGTCAACCATCGCCCGCGAGAGCGAACTTGTGTTCCGCACGTTTGCTGGCCCGGAAATTGGTGTTGCCTCCACCAAGGCTTTCACCTGCCAGCTCACGGCATTGGCCTGTCTTGCCATTCTTGCGGGGCGTTTGCGCGGCACGCTGTCATTGGAGCAGGAAAAGGAACTCGTGGGCGCACTGATCATGGCACCCCGCCAGATGACGGAGATCCTGAAGGATGAAGAGCATATCGCGGCGGTTGCACGCGATATCGCCAGTGCACGGGATGTGCTCTACCTTGGGCGCGGAATCAACTATCCGATCGCGCTGGAGGGCGCATTGAAGCTCAAGGAGATCTCCTACATCCATGCCGAGGGGTATGCTGCAGGCGAGTTGAAGCATGGGCCAATCGCCCTGATCGACGAAAACGTCCCGGTTATCGTCATCGCACCTCATGACGAGCTTTACGACAAGACTATCTCCAATATGGAGGAAGTTGCGGCACGTGGTGGCAAGATCGTTCTTCTGACCGATGACCACGGCGTGAAGGATAATGGCGACAGGGCCTTCCAGACCATCCGTGTACCGAGGGCCAACCCGTTCGTCAGTCCGCTTCTCTATGCCGTGCCGGTTCAGCTTCTCGCGTATCACGCCGCCGTCTTCATCGGTACGGACGTCGACCAACCGCGCAACCTGGCGAAATCAGTTACTGTCGAGTAGCAGAGTTCGCCTCACGGAGTGTGAGGAAGAAGACCAGTGTTGCTGTCAGAATGGTGGCAGCAAGCAGGTAGGCGGCTCCCGCTGAATACACTGGCGAACCAGGGCTTGTGAACCAGCCGAAAACCTGTGTGAAGAGTACGGTTCCCAACAGCATGCCGATGCTCTGCAGACTCGCTATTCCGCCCTGGATTTCACCCTGGGCATCATCGGGTGCTTCGTGGGACATCATGGCGGTAAGGGCCGGGTGGACGAAACCTTCGGGTGCGTGAATGACGATTAGAACGAGGACGACGGTGAGGCTCGGTGCAAGGCCATAGCCTACAAGGGCTACAACCGCGGTCACGAGGCCGAACACGGTCGCATTTCGCTCGCCCAGCCACTTGACGACCGGCCCCGTCAACCCGCCCTGCACAATAGCCGTGATGAGTCCGAAGGCGGCAAGGGTGAGGCCAATGGTGGCTTCGGACCATCCGAACGCAGCGATGCCCCAGAAGGCCCAGATTGCCGGGTAAACAGCCGTGGCGAGGAAATAAAGCAGCATCACAGCGCTGAGAGGGACGACCCCGCGATAACGGGCGAACACCTTGAGGGCGCCGATTGGGTTGGATCGTGCGAATGAAAAGGGTCGACGGTTCTCAGGGGCAAGGGTTTCGGGAAGGACGAACCAGCCATAGATGAAATTGAGCATCGCGAGACCGGCGGCAACGAAGAACGGCACCCGTGGGCCAAAGGTGCCTAGCAAGCCGCCGATGGCCGGCCCGATAACAAAGCCGAGGCCGAAGGCGGCTCCCATGAGTCCGAATACTTTGGCGCGGTCCTCTGGTTTGGTGATGTCGGCCAGGAAGGCGTTGGCGGTGGTGTAAGACGCCCCGCAAATGCCGGCGAAGATGCGGCCGATAAAGAGCCAGATCATGTTGGGCGCGAAGCCGGTGATAAGGTAGTCAACGGCGAGGCCGAAGACAGAGAGCAACAGCACCGGGCGGCGGCCCACGGCGTCCGATAGGTTGCCGATGGCGGGGCCGAACAGGAACTGCATGCCGCCGTAGGCAAAGAACAGCCAACCACCCCAGATCGAGGCGCTCGCAAGGTCGGCGCCACTCACCTCCTCGATGAGGCGGGGCAGAACAGGCATGACCAAGCCGAAACCCACCATGTCCAGGAACACGGTGATGAAGACGAAGGTGACGGCGAACTTGCCCGGTCGGCGCGACATTGACTGCTCCAGCAAGCCCCGTTGTCAGTGCGGCGCCGTCTCTTTCTCCTGGTTCCCCGTGCCGTGCACCTTCTCGCGTGCCCACTGGAACGTGACGTAGAGCAGTGGGATGAGGAAGATGCCGAGCACCGCGGCAGCGACCATGCCGCCGAAAACCGTGGTGCCCACGCCGCGGCGGCTGAGCATGCCCGCACCTTCTGCGAAAACCAGCGGAATCAGGCCTGCGATAAAGGCGAAGCTTGTCATCATAACGGCACGGAAGCGCTCCTTGGCGCCGGTGGTGGCAGCCTCCATGATGCTCTTGCCCTTGCGCCTTGCCTCCATGGCGAACTCCACGATCAAGATGCCATTCTTGGCTGCAAGCGCAATCAGTACCACGAGGCCGATCTGGGCATAGAGATTGTTGGAGAGGCCCGACACCTTGAGTGCCAGAAGGGACCCCATCACGCCCGCCGAAACGGAGAGCAGCACGGCAATCGGTATGGTCCAGCTCTCATAGAGGCCCACGAGGAAGAGATACGCGAAGAGCACGGCGAGCCCGAGGATCATGGTGGTCTTGCCGCTCGCCTCCTTCTCCTGCAGTGCGGTGCCCGTCCACTCATAGCCGAAGCCCTTGGGAAGGGCTGTGGCGGCAACCTCCTCCATGGCGGCGATCGCCTGGCCGGAGCTGAAGCCGGGGGCGGGGCTGCCGTTGATGGTGGCGCTCCGCACGTTGTTGAAACGGGTGATCGACTGCGGGGCGAGGATCAGCCGCGCATCTGCGAAGGAGCGGATGGAAACCATCTCGCCCTTCTTGTTGCGTACGGATATCCGGTAGATGTCGTCGATCTTGGCGCGGTCCACGGCCTCGCCCTGAACCGTCACCTGCCAGGTGCGGCCGAAGAGGTTGAAGTCGTTGACATAGGACCCGCCGAGCACCGCCTGCAGCGTGGCGAAGACGTCGGAGAGATCGATGCCGAGCGTCTGAACCTTGTCGCGGTCGATGTCGAGGAACAGTTGTGGAGTGTTGGCGGCAAACGTGGTGAAGACGCGGCCCAGTTCCTGGTTCTGGTTGGCAGCGAAGACGAGACCGCGCGCAACGGCCGCAAGCTCACGCGGCGGTGCACCCGAGAAATCTTGAAGCTGGAATTCAAAGCCCGAGCCGGTGCCGAGGCCGATGATCGGCGGCAGGTTGTAGAAGATGACATTGGCCTGCTTGATGGCCTGGCCCTTGGCCAGCAGCCTGCCAATGATGGCATTGACGTTGAGCGAACGATCGGTGCGCTTGTCGAAAGGATCAAGCGTAAGCACGAGGAGGGCCGAGTTGGATTTCACCTGGCCGTCGAGCATGGAGTAGCCGACGACGCTCATGACACCCGCGACGCCCGCTTCCTGGCCCGCCATGTCGGACACCTGCTTGGCAACCGCTTCGGTTACGTTGACGGAGGAGCCTTCCGGCAGCACCACTTCGCCGAATATTGCGCCTTGGTCCTCCGCCGGCAGGAAGCCCGACGGCGTGGTCTTGAAAAGCCAGCCTGTCACCGGGAAGATGACGGCGAGGGCGATGATGCCAATGATCGCCATCCTGACCAGGCGCTTGACCACGGCCGCATAGCCGTCTCTTGCCATGTTGATGCCACCGAGGATCTGCCGCATCGGGAAGCGCTTGGGGCCATGGCTGTTCTTGAGCAAGACGCCGCAGAGCGCAGGCGACAGTGTGAGGGCGTTGAGCGCGGAGATGAACATCGACACGGTGACGACCACCGCGAACTGCTTGAACAGTTGCCCTGAGATGCCGGGGATGAAGGCCACCGGCACGAAGACCGACATCAGCACGAGCGTGATGGCGATGATGGGCGCGGTGATCTCCGCCATGGCCTTTCGGGCTGCTTCTTTCGGCGAAATGGTGGGGTCTTCTTCCATCTTGGCCTCGACGGCTTCAACCACCACGATGGCGTCATCCACCACGATGCCGATGGCCAGCACGAGGGCGAGCAGGGAGACGGTGTTGGCGGAGAAGCCCAGTGCCATCATGACAGCGAAGGTGCCGATGAGCGACACGGGCACGGCGATGAGCGGAATGATGGTGGCGCGGACAGACCCCAAAAACAGGAACACCACGATGACGACCAGCACGAAGGCCTCGAGCAAGGTCTTTACCACCTCGTGGATACTTTCCGCGACGAACTTGGTGGTGTCGTAGGTGATCTTGTAGTTCATGCCCTCGGGGAAGTTCGCCTTGGCCTGCTCGAGGATCTTGCTGACGGCCTCGGCACTGGCGAGCGCATTGCCGCCGGGGGCCTGGTAGATGCCGATGACGGCGGCGGGAAGACCGTCCTGCCGGCCCAGCGTTTCCATCAGGCGCGCGCCAAGTTCGACGCGGGCCACGTCCTTCAGGCGGACGAAGGAGCCACCCTCGGTGGCGCGAATGACGACGTTGCCGAATTCCTCAGGCGTGGTGAGGCGGCCCTGCGCCTGAATCGACAGCTGGAAGGCCTGGTCGGGGAGCGAGGGTGCTGAGCCGATGCGACCGATGGCAGCCTGCACGTTCTGCTTTTTCAGCGCATTGATGATGTCGGTCGGCACCATCTCGTAGTCGATCAACCGTTGCGGATCGACCCAGATTCGCATGGAATAGTCGGTCGGCGTGAGCAAGCTGACATCGCCGACGCCGCGCACACGCTTCAGCCGGTCAAGCAGATTTATGGTGACATAGTTCGACAGGAACAGCTGGTCCTGCTTCGGGTCGGTTGAGGTGAAGGCCACCATCTGGAGGATGGCGGAAGACTTTTTCACCACGCTCACGCCTTGCGTGCGCACCTCCTGCGGCAGTTGCGCTTCGGCGAGCTTGACACGATTCTGGACGTTCACCGTGTTGAGGTCAGGGTTGGTGCCGACAGCGAAGGTGATGGTCAGCGTGTAGCTGCCATCATTGCCGCTCGTCGACTTCATGTAGAGCATGTTGTCGACGCCGACGACGCGAGACTCGATGGGCTGGCCGACAGTGCTTTCGACCACCTCGGCTCCCGCGCCGGCATAGTTCGCGGTGACCTGCACCTGCGGAGGCACGATGTCCGGGAACTGGGCAACCGGGATTTGCGTCATCGCCACGAACCCGGCGATGGTGATGACGAGCGAGATGACGACCGCGAGACGGGGGCGATCGATGAAGATCGATGAGAACATCCGTCAGGCCTCCGGCTTGACTTCAGTGGCGTCCACAGCCTGTCCGGGTCTCACCTTCTGCACGCCCTCCGTTACCACGAGGTCGCCTGCCGAAAGACCCTTGGCGATGGCAATGAAATTCGCGTCCTGACGCAGCAACTCGACGCGGCGCACCTCAATCTTCTTTTCTGAATTGACGATCAGAACGAATGTTCCCGACTGGTCGATCTGGATGGCGTTCACCGGCACGACCAGCGTGGGTTCGGCAGACTCTGACTCGACAACTGCCGTCACCAGCTGACCGTCAACCAGCAGTCCTTGCGGGTTGGGAAAAGTTGCGCGCACGTTGACGGCGTCGGTGCCGGTGTTCACGCCAACATCGAGGAAATCCACCTTGCCTGGATACTGATAGCGTTTGCCCTTGCCGATTTCGACATAGACGGTGTGCTCGGTGAGCTTGGCTTTGTCACCCATCTTCTCGCGCACTGCGAGGAGGTCGCGCTGGCTCACAGGGAAGACAACACCGATCGGGTCCTGCTGGACGATGGTGGCCAGTGTACCACTCTGTGGATTGACGAAGCTTCCGACCGAGAGCAGTGACTTGCCGATGCGTCCGTCTATGGGGGCCCTGATTTCAGTGTAGGAAAGCTGGAGCTTGGCTTGTTCGAGTTCCGCGATCAGCTTGTCATACTGTCCCTTGGCCTCGTTTCGCGCGGTGCGCGCATCGTCAAGCTTGGTCTGTGCGGCGGCCTCCTTGCTGACAAGCGTGGTCTGGCGCTTCAGTTCGATCTCGGTGCGGTCCAGACGGGCAGCGGCCACCGCCACGGAGGCCTCTGCAGCGGAGACTTTGGCCTGGTAGGGCGCTTGCTCGATCACGTAGAGAAGTTCGCCTGTCTTGACGGACGCGCCTTCGGTGAAATTCTGCTTCTCGAGGAAGCCCTGGATGCGCGCCAGCAGGTCGACCTTCTGCAGGGCCTCAACGCGGGCCGAGAAGCTGACCGAGGGGCGAAGGTCCTTGGACTCAACCTTGACTACGGTAACGGCCGGAATGGTTGCGGGGGCAGCAGCCTGTTGCTGCTTGGAACCATCGTCGCAACCCACGAGCAGGCCCGAGAGAAGCAGAATGACTCCAATTGCTGCGCCGCGTGCCGAGACTGTCATGTTGCCCTCCGTCCGAGAATCCGTTGGTTTCTGAATAAGACAGCAAGCACCTCAAGGGAAGCACGCGATTGCGAGCGCGCGGTTTCGCCTTTGCGAGGGTGGCACTGGTCCCTCAGGTGAGAAGTGGGAGGCGCGGGCGCTGCCCGGCGCGGTGTGCCAGCTTGTGAGGCTGGCGATAGAGCGCTGAGCAGCGCCCGCATCCGGCAGG
>JBEARP010000043.1:0-17637 GCA_041163105.1 Pseudomonadota bacterium | reverse complement strand
AGCCGCGCGAAGCGCCCGATGGCGGCGTGCTGCTCAAGACCCTGTTCTTCTCGATTGATCCCTATATGCGCGGCCGCATGGATGCGGGACCGTCCTATGCGCAGGCGCTGGAACCCGGCGGCGTGATGGAAGGCGGCAGCGTGTGTGAGGTTCTGGCCTCGCGTGATGCTCAGTTCAAGCCGGGTGACATTGTGCTGGCCTCGACCGGCTGGCAGACCCATCCGCGGACGAGCGCCAAGGGCCTGCGCAAGATCGATCCGGCGCTGGCGCCGGTGTCCACCGCACTCGGCATTCTCGGCATGCCGGGCATGACGGCTTACACGGGGCTTCTCAACATCGGCGCGCCGAAGCCCGGCGAGACGCTGGTGGTGGCGGCGGCGAGCGGGGCGGTGGGTGCGGTCGTCGGGCAGATCGGGCGGATCAAGGGCTGCCGCGTCGTCGGCATCGCCGGGGGTGCGGAGAAAGTGCGCTACATCCGCGAGGAGCTGGGCTTCGACGTGGCGCTCGACCACCGTGCGGCGGATTTCGGCGACCAGCTGAAGTCGGCGTGTCCCCAGGGCATCGACATCTATTTCGAGAATGTGGGCGGCCAGGTGTGGGACCTCGTGCGGCCGATGCTCAACAATTTCGCGCGGGTGCCGGTGTGCGGGTTGATCGCGCAGTATAATGGCGTTGAGGGTGGCGGACCGGGTTCCAGCGTGGCGCTGCGCAGCGTGCTGGTGAAGCGGCTGCGCATCCAGGGTTTCATCGTGTCCGACTTTGCGGCCCAGAGGAACGACTTCCTGCGCGACATGGGCGGCTGGTTGGCCTCCGGCGCAGTCAAGTACCGCGAGGACGTGGTGGAGGGGATCGACAACACGGTTCCGGCCTTCATCGGCCTGCTGCAGGGGCGCAATTTCGGCAAGTTGCTCATCCGGCCCTGACAGTTTCGGACAGCCTCACGCCAGCCTGCGATTCCGTTCCGCTTGACTCTGTTCGCGCCATGTGGAACAAAATAGGAACATTTTGGATCATGTTGTTGTCATGCGTATTGGACCGGCACATCAGGCTGCGCGGAGCGGAGACGCTTGCGCTGCCGTCACTCCTTTCCGCCCTCCCGCTCATCAAGAGAGCGGGGACGCCACGCGGCTGCTCGACACGCTGCGCGCCCACATCGCGCGGCTGGAGCAGGGGCACGCCCAGTTCGAGAAGCAGAAGAGCCGGGCCCAACCCTGGCTGACGGGGCTTCCCGAACTCGATCGCCACTTGCCGGTGCAGGGGCTGCAGCGCTCCGGCCTTCATGACGTGAGCCCGCGTGCCTATGGCGATCAACCGGCCGTCATGGGCTTCGCGCTGGCGCTTGTCTTGCGGCGGCTGAGCGACGTGGGCGAACGCCGCCCGCTGCTGTGGTGCCGGTTGGCTGCCCATGAGCGCGAGCACGGACGGCTTTATGGCCACGGCCTCGAACGCCTCGGCCTGCCGCGCCACCGTTTTGTGACCATCACGCTGAAGAAGCCCGCGAGCCTGTTGTGGACGATGGAGGAGGCGCTGAAGTCCGGTGCCGTTGCCGCCGTGCTGGGCGATGCGGAAGCAGCGCACGCCGACCTCACCACCACGCGCCGCCTGTCGCTGGCGGCAGCTGCGGGCAAATGCGCAGGCGTCCTCACCTTCGCGAGGCCCGATGCCTCGGCCACCGCCAGCCACACGCGCTGGACGGCGGCGGCCGTGCCCTCGTCGAGCCCCGCCCATGATGCGGCGGCGCCGGGTGTGCCCTGCTGGAACATCGAACTCACCCGCGCCCGGGGCGGCCGCCCCGGCGCCTGGACTTTGGAATGGCATCATGCGCAGTCTCGTTTCTCTCTGGTTCCCGGATTTTCCCGTCGAGCGATTCATCCGGGCACGGATCAAGACGGGCCGGAAGCCACCCACCAAGGGCCTGCCCTTCGCGCTGGTTGAAAGCGGCAAGTCGGGCCTGCGCCTTATCGCCGTCAATGCCACGGCGCGCAGCTTCGGGTTGATGCGCGGCATGCGGCTGGCGGATGCGCGCGCGCAATTGCCGGAGCTCCTGACTGAGCCGCATGAGCCGGAGGAGGACATGAACAGCCTCTTGGGCCTCTGCCGCTGGATGGAACGCTACAGCCCGTGGGTAGCACCCGACCCACCCGACGGCATATTGCTGGACGTAACGGGCGTGCCGCATCTCTTCGGTGGCGAGCAGCGCATGATGGCCGAGATGCGCTCAAGGCTGGCGCAATATGGCTTCAGCGTCAGGATCGGGCAGGGCGCCACGCTGGGGGCCGCCTGGGCGCTGGCGCGCTATGAGGCAAAGGACATCCAGTCGCTGCCCGTCGAGGCCCTGCGCATCGACGGTACGGCGGCGAAGACGCTCAGGCGGCTCGGCCTCAAGACAGTTGGGTCGCTGCTCGCCATTCCGCGCGCCTCGCTGGCCCGGCGCTTCCGTGGCGAGACCATTGGCGAGAACGTGCTGATCAGGCTGGACGAGATGATGGGGGTGAGGGACGAGCCGCTGAACCCGCTGAACCCGCCCACCTCCTTCATGGCGCATCGTGCGCTGATGGAGCCGGTCATTCATGCGGAAGGGTTGGAAATCGTTCTTGAGGGGCTGGTCAACCAGCTCTGCCGCGATCTCGAAAAGGCGGGGAAGGGGTCGTTGCGGCTGATCCTCAAACTATTCCGCGTTGATGGCTCACGCGCCAATTTGCCGGCGGGCTTCTCGGTGGCGAGCCATGATCCGCGCCACATGCTGCGTGTGCTGAAGCCGAAGCTCGAAACGGTGGATGCGGGCTTTGGGATCGATGCCATGACGCTGGAGGCGCGCGAGACGGCAGGCGCGCTTGTGCAGCAGCACGGCTTCCTCGAGGATGACAGCACGCTGGCGCTGGAACAGCTGAACGACCGCGTGCTGAACCGCCAGGAGCAGCAGTTCGTGGCGCTCGAAGACGTCGAGAGCCACATCCCCGAGCGGGCCGAGATGCCGCGCCCCTCGGCCCGCACATTGCCGCCCAGGGCTTCACGCCCCGCCCCCACGCCACGTCCCCTGCTGATCTTCGAGGCGCCGGAGCCTGCGAAGGTGGTTGCCGCCGTGCCGGACGGGCCGCCGATGCGCCTCACCTGGCGGCGTGTGACCAGGCGGGTGGTCAAGGCGCAAGGGCCCGAACGCGTGGCGCCCGAATGGTGGCGGCTGACGGCAGGCGAGCGCCCGCGCGACTATTACGTGATCGAGGACGAGCAGGGCCGCCGCTACTGGCTCTATCGCGAGGGGCTTTACGGCGAGCCCGGCGAAGAGCAGCCAAAATGGTACGTACACGGACTGTCGGCATGACCAGCTACGCAGAGCTGCAGTGCACCAGCAACTTCTCCTTCCTGCGCGGGGCTTCCCACCCGGAAGAGATCGCCATGCAGGCGAAGCACTTAGGGTTGGCGGCTCTGGCGGTGACCGACCGCAACACGCTGGCGGGCGTGGTGCGGGCGCATGCGGCGGCAAAGGATGCGGAACTGCCCTTCATCGTCGGCACGCGGCTGGACCTTCAGGAGCAGGGCATTTCCTTTCTCACCTACCCGACCAACCGCCAGGCCTATGGCGCGCTCTGCCGGTTGCTCAGCATGGGCCAGCGCCGGGCGGAGAAGGGCCAGTGCCTGATCACGCTGGAGGACGTCTATGCCCATGCGCCGGGCATGATCTTCGCGCTGCTGTCGGAAGGGGCCGATCACCTCTCCGACATCCGCAAGCGCCTCAAGGCGCCGCTCTACCTTGCGGTCAGCCATCATTATCGCGGTGACGACCGCGAGCGCATCAACCGCCTCGCCGAACTCGCGCAGCGGAACCAGACCGGGCTCCTGGCCACCAATGACGTGCTCTATCACCATTCATCCCGCCGCGTGCTGCAGGACGTGGTGACGGCGATCCGCGAGGGCGTCACCATCGCGGAAGCGGGCTACCTGCTCGAAGCCAATGCCGAGCGTCATATCAAGACCCCCGATGAAATGGCCCGGCTGTTCCGCGACCATCCTTCGGCCATCGCCAACACGCTGGCCATCGCCAAGGCCTGCCGCTTCTCACTCGAAGAACTCAAATACGAGTATCCGGAAGAGCCGATCCCCCAGGGCTCCACACCTCAGGCGCATCTCACGCATCTGGCATGGGAAGGTGCGCAGGAGCGCTACCCGGATGGCATCCCGCCGAAGGTGAGGGAGAACATCGCCAAGGAGCTCACCCTCATCGAGAGGCTCAACTACGCGCCTTACTTCCTCACCGTTCACGACATCGTCCAGTTCGCCCGAACACAAGATCCCCCGATCCTGTGCCAGGGGCGGGGGTCGGCCGCCAATTCCACTGTGTGTTACGTCATCGGAATCACGGCGGTCGACCCCAACCAGATCGAACTCCTGTTCGAGCGCTTCATCTCGGAGGAGCGGAAGGAGCCCCCCGACATCGACGTCGACTTCGAGCATGAGCGGCGCGAGCAGGTGATCCAGTACATCTATGCCCGCTATGGCCGCGAGCGGGCGGGGCTTGCGGCCACCGTCATCACCTATCGCGGCCGTTCGGCCATGCGCGAAGTGGGCAAGGTGATGGGCCTGTCGGAGGACGTAACGGCAACGCTCGCCGGCATCGTCTGGGGCCAGATGCGCGAGGAGATGCACAATGGCCGTTTGCAGGAAGCAGGCCTCGACCCCGATGATCCGCTGCTCGCCAGGGTGATCGAGCTCGCCGACGACATTCAGGGCTTCCCGCGCCACCTCTCGCAGCATGTGGGCGGCTTCATCCTCACCAAGGGCAGGCTCGATGAAACCGTGCCCATCGGCAATGGCGCGATGGAAGACCGCACCTTCGTCGAATGGGACAAGGACGACATCGACACGCTGGGCATCCTCAAGATCGATGTGCTGGCGCTCGGCATGCTCACCTGCATCCAGAAGAGCTTCGAGATGATGGAGGGCTGGTACGGCCTCAAATATTCGTTGGCCACGCTGCCGCGCGAGGACAAGGCGGTCTACGACATGCTGTGCAAGGCAGACTCGGTGGGCGTCTTCCAGGTCGAGAGCCGGGCGCAGATGAACATGCTGCCGCGCCTGAAGCCGCAATGCTTCTACGACCTCGTCATCGAGGTGGCGATCGTCAGGCCCGGCCCGATCCAGGGCGACATGGTGCACCCCTATTTGCGCCGGCGCGATGGGCTGGAGCCCGAAGATTATCCGGCACCGCATCCGGATTTCGGCCCGCCAGATGAATTGAAACAGGTCCTCGGCCGCACCAAAGGCGTGCCGCTGTTCCAGGAACAGGCGATGAAGCTTGCCATGGTGGCCGCCGAATTCACGGCGGGCGAATTGAACGAACTGCGCAAGGCCATGGCCACCTTCAGGCGCCGCGGCACCATCGGGCGCCTCGAGCAGAAGATGGTGAGCCGCATGGTGGAGCGCGGCTATGACGCGGCGTTTGCGGCGCGCTGCTTCAACCAGATCAAGGGATTCGGCGAATATGGCTTCCCCGAAAGCCACGCCGCGAGCTTCGCGCATCTGGTCTATGTCTCGTCATGGCTGAAGCATCACTATCCGGAGGTCTTTGCGGCCTCGCTGCTCAATTCGCAGCCCATGGGTTTCTACGCCCCCGCCCAGATTGTGCGCGATGCGCGCGAGCATGGGGTGGAGGTCAAGGCCGTCGACGTCGGTTTCTCGCGCTGGGACTCGATCCTCGAAGCACCGTCACGGGGTGAGCGCGCCGCAATCCGACTGGGCCTGCGCGAGGTCGATGGCCTCAAGGCGGCTGATGCCGCCTTGTTGCTGCAATACCGCTCGCAGAAGAAGCCGCTCACCATCGCCGATCTCCACGCCTTTGGCGTTCCGGTGGCGGGGCTCGAGAAACTCGCTGCAGCCGATTGCTTCCGCTCGCTGGGCCTCGACCGGCGCGCGGCGCTGTGGGAGGTGAAGGCGCTGGCGAAGTCGAAGGCGCTGCCGCTCTTTGCCTTCGCCGACACGCGCGAGCAGGGCGACGAGGCGCATGTCTCCTTGCCTGACATGCCGCTCTCCGAGCATGTGGTGAATGACTATCAGACGCTGAAGCTGTCACTCAAGGCGCATCCGATGCAGTTCCTTCGCAAGCTCTGCACGGAGCGCAAGGTGATCGATACCGCGAAGCTGAAGACCCTGCGCAATGGTGCGTCCGTGACCGTTGCGGGCGTGGTGCTGGTGCGGCAGCGGCCGGGCTCGGCCAAGGGCGTGGTCTTCCTCACGCTGGAGGATGAGTTCTCGGTCTGCAACGCGGTGATCTGGCCGCAGGTGCTGGAAACCCACCGTGCCGTGGTGATGGGCGCGCGCCTCATGCTCATCAGGGGCCGCGTGCAGCGCACCGGTGATATCATCCATGTGGTTGCAAGCACCATCGAGGACCAGTCAGCCTGGCTGGCGCTGCTGACGGAAGAGGGAACGCTACTCAGGAACCCGCTGGCGCGTGCCGACGAAGTGGCACGGCCCGGCCCCGACCCGCACCAGCCCCCGGCGCGTCACCCGCGCCAGGTGCGGGTGATCCCGAAGAGCCGGGACTTTCACTGATCAGGAATTCAACCACCAGATGGCGGCATTCAACACCGCCGCGAAGCTGACCCACGCGAGATAGGGCACGAAGAGCCAGCCCGCCGTGGCCTGCCGGCCGAAAAAGGCCAGCATGGTGAGCAGCACCGAGCCAACCAGGAAGACGACCTCGACCAGTGCCCAGCCCGGCGAGCGCAGCCCGAAGAAGACGAGTGTCCACAGCAGGTTGAAGCCCAACTGGGCGAAGAACAGCAGCATGGCGGGGCCGACCCGGTCCCTCGTTCGCCACACCAGCCAGGCGGCGATGCCCATCATGATGTAGAGCAGCGTCCACACCGGGGCGAAGACCCAGTTGGGCGGGTTCCACGAGGGCTTGTTGAGCGTGCTGTACCACGTCTCGATGGAACTCTGCGTGGCGAAGCCGCCGATGGAGCCCACGGCGAGGCAGAGCAGGATGAAGCCCGCAAGAACGAGCCATTGGTGTCGTGGAAAGGCAGTCTGCATGGCACTCACATCATGGCGTTGGTGGAGCCCAACGAGCCGAGGAACAATATCGTTCCAAGGAAGGCAATCGCAACCCCGCCAAGCAAGCGCATCCCGATCGCCGCCCAGTCGAGAAGGCCTGAGTTACCGCGCGCCAGCCTGGCCGCCAGTTTCTTGCCATAAACGGCGATGGCGGCAATGACGGAGACCGTGATGAAGGTTCCGAGCGCCATGGCGAAGGTTGAGGCGATGCCCGCCCAGTAAAGACCCAGGCCATTGGCGAAGACGAGCACCAGGATCGCACCCGTGCAGGGCCTGATGCCCACCGCGAAGGCCAGGGAGAACGCCCGAAGGAAGGAGAAGTCGCCCTTCAGGTCCTTGGCCGCCGGAAGATGTGCATGGCCGCATCCGCAGTCTGGGCCGTGCACATGACCGTCCGCCGCTGCCTGGTTCTTCATCGGCTCGAAACCGGTGAAATCCGACAAGGCCACGGACTGGCGCGTCGTGATGCCGGCGGGTGCGGGGGATGGAGCCGCGCGGCGCGCCGCCAGCAGGCGCACCGCCGTCCAGATCAGATAGAGGCCGAGCAGGCCGATCAATGCGTAGCTGGCGCTCTCGAGCACGCTGGCCACGTTGCGTGCGGTGGAACCGACGCTCGCCACCACGAGGAACAGCACGCTCACCAGCACGATCGCCGTGAGCGCCTGGATGATGGCGCTCATGAAGGAAATCAGCACGCCGCGCCGCAGTTCATTCTCGGTTGCGAGCAGCCAGGTGGAGATCACCGCCTTGCCGTGGCCCGGACCCGCGGCGTGCAGCACGCCATAGGCGAAGCTCAGCAGCATCAGCGTCCAGCCAGCCACGAAGGCGGAGGGCCCGCGCATGGCCTTCAGCGTGGCGGACATCCTGCCATAGAATCGCTGCTGCTCGTCGCGTGCCCACAGCACGGGGTCTTCGAGGAAGGGCGTCACCTTGATGCTGCCATCGGCGTTGCGTTGCGGCACCAGCAGCTTGCGGCGGTCGATCTTTACCTCGGGCTGCGCCTGCTCGACCGATGTGCCGGCGGCGGTCTGCGCCACCGTGTGTGGCGCGCCGACGAAGGACAGGAAGATCAGGGCCAGGAGGCCCGGCAGCAGGCGCCTGATCAGGCCTGGCATTGGATGGTCACGGGCTGGGCGAAGAGGGCGCCGAAATCCTCCGCCTCCTCGGGCTTCCAGTCGGGGCCCTTGGTGGACAGCATGGCCCGCGTCTGCTCGACCTCGGCGTCGGTGGGCACAGGCTTGAGCACCGGCTTGCATGCCTTGGGCATGTTGCCGGTCACTGCGACAGTCGCATCCGGGAGGTAGTTGAACGAGATGTAGAACTCCGGATCATAGACCTTCAGCACGAACTCGCCCTTGGTGGGATCGACAGGCGTGACCAGCGGCAGTTGGAAATGGAGCCGCAACTTGTCGTCGGTATAGGTCTGACCCGACTCGGCGGGTGCTCCCATGGCCTGCGCCTTGCCGGCGAAGCGCACATGGGTGAAGTAGCCGTAGTCCTTCAGCGACTCGAGGTTTTCGCGGGTCAGCGGCTCAAGCTCCTCGGGATCGTAGGTTCCGTTCCCATTCTTGTCGAGGCCGTCGAGCGCCACCTGGGCATAGCCCTCGTCGAAGGTCCACGTCAGCTTCACGCCCGAAATCAGGCCCTGGTCGTTGAACACCACGTCAGACTGCATCTCGATCCACACATGCGGATGGGCCTGCGCGGGCGATGCCGCGCCAAAGGCAATGATGGCTAGGGCAGGAAGAACCGCCCGGCGTCCAGTTTGCATTGTCCGTCCTTCTGAATCAGAAGAGGAATGATCGGCCAATGCGGCAAAATAGTGAAGGCCAAACTAGCCCGAGAGGCAGTCCTTCAGGGCTGTCCCGAGGTTCTGGATAAGCTGCGGATAGGCCTGCGGACCCGGGGTGAGGCCGGCGCCCAGCGGGTCGAGAACGCCTTCCCTGGCGCCGGTGCCCTCGATGACGGTGGCAACGACCTTGCCGTCATACTGCGGCTCGCGGAAGACGCAGGCGGCCTTCACCGCCGTGATCTTGCCCCGCACCTGCGCCAGACGCTCCGCCGAGGGTGCCTGGGCGGAGACATCCGAGATCGAACCCGCCCCTGAAAGACCGAAGTGCCGCTCGAAATACTGGAAGGCATCATGGAAGACGATGAAGGGCTTGTCCTTCACCGGGGCGAGTTCGGTGGCGATGCTTGACGACGCCTTGTCGACGTCGGCTGCAAAGGCCCGGGCATTGGCGTCATAGGTCGCGGCATTCTCCGGGTCAGCCTTGCCGAGGCTGGCGGCCACGGCCATGGCCATGGCCGTGGCGTTGTCCGGGTCCAGCCAGACATGCGGGTCGAAGCTCAGCACGCCCTCGGCGGCGGGTTCGTCGGCGTGCTCGCCGCCCTCTTCGTGCTCGTGTTCATGCTCGTGGTCATGTGCTTCCCAGGTGCCGCCCTCGCGGATGGGAAGCGTCTTGATGCCAGGTGCATCCGAGAGTGCGATGAAGGTCTTGCCGTTCACCGCGTCCGAGCCACTGATCTGCGCGAGTTTCGCCTCCAGCCCATGACCGACGATGAAAACGAGGTCGGCGTTGCCCAGCGTGGCCATCTGGGAGGGGGTGAAGACCGCCCGGTGCTCCGACATGCTGCCCTGCAGCAGCAACTCCGGAGTGCCCTTGTCGCCCATGACCGCCGCCACGATGGAGTGGACCGGCACCACCGAGGCAACCACCCTGGGGGCCGCCAGGGCAGGGCTTGCGGTGACCAGAGCGGCGGCAAGCAAGGCGGGCAGGTGGCGCATGACCCTTGGATCCTCAGAATGTAATGTTATAATATAACATACTCATGTGCCACCTCTCCGTCAAGCCTGACGCAGAGGTGATGGCCTGCGGCTCTGGGACGAATTGCGGTTTGGGCTTCGACCTGTCAGATGAGGGCCATGAGCCTTGACGTCTCCATCGGTGCCGCGCTGTTCGCCGGCGCGATCAGCTTCCTCAGCCCCTGCGTTCTGCCGCTGGTGCCGCCCTATCTGTGCTTCATCACCGGCACCTCGCTGGAGGACCTGGTCGACAACAAGATGAAGCCGAAGGAGGAGCGGCGGCAGGTGATGCTGGCCGCGCTGATGTTCGTGCTCGGCTTCTCCACCGTCTTCGTGGCACTGGGCGCCAGCGCCTCATGGCTGGGAAGCCTGCTGCGCACCGAACTTGGACGCCAGGTTGAGCTTTTCGGCTTCGCCTTCAACCCGATCACCAGTCTGGCCGGTCTCGTCATCATCGTCATGGGCCTGCACTTCCTCGGGCTGTTCCGGATGTTCTGGATTTCCCGCGAGGTGCGTTACCAGCACAAGTCGCACCCCGGAGGCCTCGCAGGCGCCTATCTCATCGGACTTGCCTTCGCCTTCGGCTGGACCCCCTGCATCGGACCGGTGCTCGGCACCATCCTGACCATCGCGGCGAGCGAGCAGGACGTGATGAAGGGGGCAGGGCTGCTGGCCGTCTATTCGCTCGGCCTCGGCATTCCCTTCCTGCTGGCGGCAGCCGGCATCGGCACCTTCATGGGCTTCTTCGCGGGCTTCAAGAAGCACCTCGGCGTGGTCGAGAAAGTGGCGGGTGCGCTGCTCGTCGTCTCAGGCATCATGTTCATCACCGGCGGCGTGCAGGCGGTGTCCTACTGGTTGATCGAACGCTTCCCAATCCTGCTCAGCCTCGGCTGAGTTCGATGGGTGCCCCGTGCGGCGTCGCTTTGGCCGCGCGGTCCCATGCATCGACGCGCGCGAGACGTTCCTGCTCGGTGAGGACACCCTTGGCCAGCACCAACCGCTCCAGCGCCGCGAGCCAGCTTTCGTAATAGGGTCGCAGCGGATGCGCCTTCAGTTCCGCGCCCAGTGTCTCCGCCCATTCACTCCAGCCGAAGACGCCCGCCTCGTTCAGTTTCACCGCCATGGCGAAGGCCTGCGCCTCCCACGGCTCGGCGAAAACCGGGCCATCGGCATCCTTCGGCAGGCGTTCGGACTCAGTGAGCTTCAAGATAGGGCTCCCACAGATCGGCATGGATCACATCGCGCGAGGCGTTGCCCCAGACTTCCGCCGCGCTGAAGCGCACGGTGTAGAGATGACGCGGGTCCTCGCCGAGGCCGCGTGAATTCGAATCCGGAAACACATGCGCGCCGTGGCAGGCCACGATCTCGCCCGTGTGTCCGCGCAGGTAGCGCGGCAGGCGCGTGTGATGCGCCGGGTTCAGGTGCCGCGTGCGCACCATGTCGCCAGGCTTGAACAGCGGTGCCGCATCGGACCTGCGTTCATAGCCGCCGGGTGCGGTGACGGCGGCCCACACGGCCTCTGCCGCCGTTGGCGTCACTGGCTTTCCAGGCGTCGTGGCCGTGCCTGACGCGATCTCCTCCGCCATGGCGAGGTCGTGCGTCCGCAGCAACCGTTCGAGGCCGCTCAGCCAGTGCTCGTAATAGCTCGACGTGATGTAGTGTCCGGGCTCCATCGCCTCGCAGGCGGCACGGTCCTCGTCCAGCGTCCAGCCGCCGACATCGCCCACGGCACACATCAGCGCGAACATGCGCGCCTCCCACGGCGCGTGGAAAACGGGTTCGTTCTCCTCCAGCACCACTGCGCCGAATCCCATCATGCCGCCGCAGTCATGGGCGCCGTTCATGAGGCGGCCTCGAGATAAGGTTCCCAGAGGTCGATGCAGACGGCGTCCTTCGTGTCCTTGCCCCACAGGTCCATGGCCGTGAACCGCACGGTGTAGAGCCATTGCGGGTTCTCACCAACCCCATGGGCATTGGAATCAGGCAATACATGTGTGCCATGAACCGTGACGACTTCGCCCTCCTTGCCCCGCGCATAGCGTGGCAGCCGCGTGTGGCCGAATGGGTTTATGGTCCGTGTACAGACCTTATCGCCAACGAAGAAACCCTGTGGCTGTTTGCTGGGGCGATCAGCAGGTCCGCCGGAAGCCAGAATGGCCGGGATCATCTCCGCCTTTGCCACCCGCTTCACTGGTTTTGCCGGCACGGCCATGCGGCCCTGTTCCTCCTCCATGGCGGTGATGAGGCCCAGTTCGATCAGCTGCAGGATCAGTGCGTAATGGCGCATCTCGTAATAGCTGGAGCGCCAGTATTGCATCGCAGGCAGCCGCTCGCGGGCGTGGCGGGCCTCGTCGATGTTCCACGACCCCGTCATGCCCATGGCCAGCACCAGCGCAAAGGCGCGGGGCTCCCAGTCCGCATGCCAGACCGGCTCATCATCTTCGTGCAGCACCGGCCCGAAGCCGGTGAAGCCGCCCATGTCGTGCGGGCCGTTCATGCCGTCGCGATGCCGGTGCCGATCATGGCATTGCGGGTGACGATCCCGGCGAGTTGCTCCTCGCTCCAGCCTTCGGTGCCTGCGGGGCGTTCGGGGATCACGAGATAACGGACCTCGGCGGTTGAATCCCAGACGCGCACTTCCTTTTCATCCGGCACGGTCACGCCAAACTCTTTCAGCACCTCGCGCGGCTCGATCACCGCGCGGGAACGATAGGGCATGGACTTGTACCAGACGGGCGGCAGGCCCAGCACCGGCCACGGGTAGCAGGAGCACAGTGTGCAGACGACCATGTTGTGCGTGTCAGCCGTGTTGAACAGCGCCACCATGTGCTCGCCCTGGCGGCCAGTGTAGCCGAGGGACGCTATTGCCGCGGTGGCGTCGCGCTTCAGCCAGTCGGCGAAGGCGGGGTCGGTCCAGGCTTTCGCCACAACGCGCGCGCCGTTGCGCGGGCCGATCTTGGTCTCATAGGTGTCGATCAGCACGTCGAGCGCCTTGGGGTCGACGTAGCCCTTCTCGACGAGAAGCGATTCCAGCGCCTTCACCCGCAGCGCCAGCGGCGAAAGCTCGGAGCCTTCCTCGTGATCGTGATGATGTCCGTCATGTGGCATGTTGTCAGCCTCGATGTTTGCGATCATCATAGTGGGCGGATCGGGTAAGAGGAAGCGGCATGGAGAAGCTCTCAGGGATCAGGGCCTGCGTGTTCGACGCCTATGGAACGCTGTTCGACGTGGCGGGCCCTGTCGCTAAGCTTGCCGGCGAGATCGGCCCCCATGCCGAGGACATCTCGAGGTTGTGGCGGCAGAAGCAGCTCGAATACAGCTGGCTCCGCAGCCTCATGGGTGTGCACGTCGATTTCTGGCACGTGACGGGCGATGCGCTGGACTATGCTTTGGACCAGTTCGGGGTGAGCGAGCCGGGCCTGCGTGACGAACTCCTTGCCCTCTATCTCAAGCTCGATGCCTATCCGGAGGTGGCGGACGCACTTGCCGCCGTGAAGGCCAGGAGCAAGCTCACGGCCATCCTGTCCAACGGCAGTCCCTCCATGCTCGATGCGGCGGTGCGCCACGCCGGGCTCGATAAGCTGTTCAACATGGTGCTGTCGGTCGAGGACGTCGGCATCTACAAGCCGTCGCGCCGCGTCTATCGCCACGCCATGCAGAAGCTGCAGATTCATGAGGCGCCCGAGATCTGCTTCGTGACGTCGAACACCTGGGACAGCCACGGCGCGGCGCAGTTCGGCTTCCAGGTGGTGCGGGTGGACCGCTTCGGCTGGAAGGACGACCGGCTGCCGGGCAAGCCCGCAGCACTGGTGAAGGACTTGAGTGAGTTGGCCCGGATCGTCTGAACTAACGCCGCGCCTCGATCGCATCCCAGATCAGTGCCGCGATATCCGCGCCGCCGAACCTTTTCACCTCGCGGATGCCGGTGGGCGAGGTGACGTTGATCTCGGTGAGATAGTCGCCAATCACGTCGATGCCGACGAAGATCAGGCCGCGGGCCTTCAGGTCCGGTCCCAGCGCCTCGCAGATTTCCAGCTCGCGCTTTGTCATGTTCGTCGGCTCGGCCTTGCCGCCCACATGCATGTTGGAGCGGTTCTCGTTCAGTGCCGGTACGCGGTTGATGGCGCCCGCCGCCTTGCCGTCGACGAGGATGATGCGCTTGTCGCCCTTGCGCACGTCGGGCAGGTATTTCTGCGCGATGAAGGGCTCGCGGAACATCTGCGTGAAAAGCTCGAGGAGTGACGAGAAGTTCTGGTCGCCTTCGCCCAGCCGGAACACGCCCGCGCCGCCATTGCCGTAAAGCGGCTTCAGGATGATGTCGCCGTGCTGGCGGCGGAAGGCCGAGAGTTCCACCGGATCGCGGGTGATCAGCGTCTCCGGCATGAACTGCGGATAGTTGAGGACGAAGAGCTTCTCCGGCGCGTTGCGGACTTGCCCGGGGTCATTCACCACCAGTGTCTTCGGGTGGATCGTCTCCAGCATGTGGGTCGCCGTGATGTAGCCCATGTCGAAGGGCGGGTCCTGGCGCATCAGCACCACGTCTTCGCGACCCAAGTCGCAGCGGCGCTCATCGCCCAGCGTGTAGTGGTTGCCCTTCTCGTCGCGCACGGTGATGTCATTGCCGGTGCCGAACAGCGAGCCGCCGCCCAGCGCCAGCGTCCTGGTCTGGTAGTAGAACAGCTTGTGCCCGCGCCGCTGCGCTTCCAGCATCATGGCGAAGGTCGAATCGCCCGCGATGTTGATGGACTCGATCGGGTCCATCTGCACTGCCACCTTCAGAGCCATCAGCCGTCTCCCTCGAATGCGTTCTCGATATGCTGCGGCCAGTGGTAGGGGCTCACCGCGACGATGTCAAAACGGCAGGCCTGCAAGGCTGCCCGGCGGTCCTCCGACATGAATTGCCGCGCCGCGGCGGCAATGCGCCGGGCCTGGCGGGGGGTGACGGATTCCACCGCGCGATCGAGGTTTTTCCGCGCCTTGACCTCGATGAAGGCGGTCACGTCGCCCCGTCGCATGATCAGGTCCACCTCGCCCACATGCGTCTTGTAGCGCCGCGCCAGCAGGCGCCAGCCCTTCAGGCGCAGCGCCCACAGCGCGATCAGCTCCGCGCTGCGGCCTGCTTCCTCGGATTTCCTGCGGTCATTCGCCATCGCCTTCCCGGCGGGCGAGGATGCGTTGATAGATGTCGGAACGGTTGAGGTTGAAGCGCTTGGCGACCTCGGAGGCGGCCTTGCTGGCGGGCATCTCGGCGAGGGTCTGGGTGATCGCGGTCTCGAGTTCGGTTTCGGAGACCTCTTCCTCGCCCTCTGGCGGGCCGACGAGCAGGGTGATCTCGCCCTTGACCGCGGCGCGCTCTTCAAGCTGAGCGGCGATCTCCTCGGCGCGGCCGCGCAGCACTTCCTCATGCAGCTTGGTCAACTCGCGGGTCACCGCAACGTGGCGGCCGGGAAGGGTCGTTGCAAGGTCGTGCAGCGTCTCCACGATGCGGTGCGGGCTTTCGAAAAAGATCAGCGTGGCTTTCAGCTTGGCGAACTCGGTGAAGAGCTTCTTCCGCTCGCCCTGCTTCTGCGGCACGAAACCGGCAAAGAGGAAGCGGTCAGTGGGCAAGCCCGAGAGCGCAAGGCCCGTCAGCACGGCCGAGGCGCCGGGACAGGCGGTGACGGGAATGCCGAGCTCGGCTGCTTCCTTCACCAGCCGGTAGCCGGGGTCGGAGACGAGCGGCATGCCGGCATCCGAAATCAGCGCGATGGTGCCGCCTTGCTTCAGGCGTTCGAGAATTTCCGGCCGCACCTTTTGCGCATTGTGCTCATGATAGGACCATAGCCGCGTCTTGATGGCGAAGCGTTCCATCAGCTTTCCCGACGTGCGCGTGTCCTCGCACAGCACGATCTCCGCAGCGGCCAGCGTTGCCAGCGCCCGGATGGTCATGTCGCCCAAATTGCCGATGGGGGTGGCCACCACATAGAGCCCGGGCGCCAGGGGTTCCGCCTCGAAGCGGTGGGCGCCGATGATGTAGCTGGGGCTGGTGTCGCTCATGCGGTCCAAGCGTAGTGTCAGGACGCCAGTTCCGCAATCACCGCATTGAGCAGCTTGCGGCCATCGGCGGTGGCCATGAGCTGCTGGCCGTTGCGCTTGATGAGGCCCATCGACTTCATGCCCGCGAGCTTCGAGGAATCGAGCTCGCGTCCGGCGAGCGCTGCATAGCGGTCCATGTCGATCCCCTCGGCAATGCGCATGCCCATCAGCAGGTATTCGCTGGCCTGGTCAACCGGCGGCACCACCGAGTCCGAGACCATGCCGTGGCCCTGGGTCCGCACCAGTTCGCGCCAGTTTTCCGGGTGGCGCTCGGCGATCAGCGCACGGCGGTTTTCGCCATCGGCAAGCCTGCTGTGCGCGCCGGGACCGACGCCGGCATATTCGCCATAGCGCCAGTAGAGCAGGTTATGGCGGGACTCCTGCCCGGAGCGGGCATGGTTCGAGATTTCGTAATTGGCAAGTCCCGCCTTGTCGGTCAGTTCCTGCGTCAGGTCATAGAGGTCGGCGGCGCGGTCGTCCGTCGGTGTCACCAGGCGCCCGCGTTCGTAGAGGTCGAAATAGGCGGTGCCGGGCTCGATGGTGAGCTGGTAGAGCGACATGTGGCCCTGCTGCTCGGCCAAGGCGCGGGTGAGTTCGGCGCGCCACTGTTCCGGCGTCTGGTTCGGCCTCGCATAGATCATGTCGAAGGACACGCGCGGAAAGATCTTCGCCGCCAGCCGGAAAGCGGCGATTGCTTCGTCCGATGAATGCTGGCGCCCCAGCGCCTTCAGGTCCTCGTCGTTCAGCGCCTGCACGCCCACCGACACGCGGTTGACGCCCGCCGCACGATAGCCTCTGAAGTTCTCGGCCTCGATCGAGGTCGGGTTCGCTTCGAGCGTGATCTCCACGTCCGGCGACACGCTCCACAGCGACGCGATCGTATCGAGCACGTGGCCCACGGCTTCCGGCGGCATCAGCGAAGGCGTGCCGCCGCCGAAGAAGATCGAGGAGACGGTGCGGCCCGGCGTGCGCTGCGCAAACCATGCGAGCTCGGTGCCGAGTGCCTTCGCGAAGGACAGCGCGTCCACGCCTTCGTGGCGCACGTGGCTGTTGAAGTCGCAATAGGGGCACTTGGCCTTGCAGAAGGGCCAGTGGACATAGATGCCGAAGGCGTCAGAGGAGGTCACGGACCAGCAGTTCCAGGGCTTTCGCGCGATGCGAGATGCGGTTTTTTTCCTCAGGCGCCAGTTCCGCGAAGGTGCGCGTCTCGCCATCGGGAACAAACATCGGGTCATAGCCGTGGCCCAGCTGTCCACGCGGCGGCCAGGCGAGCGTGCCTTGCGCGCGGCCTTCGTAGATGCGCTCTTCGCCGTCGGGCCAGATGACGCAAAGGGTGCAGGAGAAGTAAGCGCGGCGCTTGTCGGGCGTGGTGGCACCCGTGGCCTGCAGCTTCTCTTCCACCAGCCGCATGGCGCGGTTCCAGTCACGGTCCGGACCCGCCCAGTCGGCGGTATAGACGCCGGGCTCGCCGCCCAGCGCCTCGACGCAGAGGCCAGAGTCATCGGACACCGCGATGAGCCCGCTCGCCTTCATGGCGGCGAGCGCCTTGATGCGGGCGTTTCCGGCGAAGGTGTTTTCCGTCTCCACGGGTTCGGGCAGCCCGAGGGCGCCGGCACTCACGGCTTCCACCCCATAGGGCTTCAGCAGTGCGGCGAATTCCTCGAGCTTGCCCTTGTTGTGGGTGGCGATGACGATCTTCGCAT
>JBEARP010000042.1:0-4415 GCA_041163105.1 Pseudomonadota bacterium | reverse complement strand
CCGCGCTGTCGCCGTTATTCCAGTCATGTGCCCAGGCGGCGCGCCCCGAAAGCGCGAAACGCGGCACCTCCCCTTCGCTCGCGAGCGTGAGGGCAAGACCCAGTTCGCTGCGCAGCGCTGTGGCGCTATTGGCGTCATAGGACAACGCGAAGGCATCCTTCCCGTTGCTGTTCTCACTATAATTACCGGTGTGGAGGTACTGCCCCTCGAATGCCGCATAGGGCGTCAGCGAGGACCCCTCGCCCTCATACAGGCGGTAGCCGCCCTCGACGCGCAAAGCGCCGTCCTGACCGTTGAAATCTGCATCGTATTGGTAAGACTTCAACAGGTTCACGTTCCGCTCGGTCGACATGGCATGGAAAGCGACGCTTGCCGCGGCGGAGATGTAAAAATCCTCGAAGCGTTGCGAGCCATAAGCGCCGATCTGCATGAAGTTGCTGTCACCCGTACCCGGCGTGCCGTCCAGCAACCAGCTTGTCCGGCCACCGGCCAACGCCATTCCAACGATGCTGCCTGCCGCGGGTGAGGCCTGGACGCCGGCAGCTAGTCCTGCCACGTTCAAGTCGGTATCATGGCTTCCTACGTCAGCATCGCCCGAGAGCGATGCCGACGTTCCAAACACACTGCCCCACAGCACGGGTGCGCCCATGTCTTCCGCCGCGATGCGCTGCGCCTGGATCCCACCCTCGGTGCGAAGCCCGTTCTCGGTGAGGAGCGACAGGAAGGACCTGCTGGCCTGCAGCATCGCCTGATTGCCGCCACTTGCACCGACCTCACCGGTGAGACCGGAGAGGCGACGGCGCAGTTCGGCCCGCGCGTCACTCGGCACGGCAGCGGGCGTCGCCATAAAGGCCACGGGGGGCGCTGCCTCGGTCACGGCGGGCGCCGGGGCGACCATGGGGGTCGCTGCCTCGGTCACGGCGGGCGCCGGGGCGGCCATGGGGGTCGCTGCCACGGTCACAGCCGGCGCGGGGGCGGCGGTGGCGGCTGCGGGAGCGAGGGCGAGTTCGCCAGGTATGCTAGCCCCGCTGTTGAAAGACTGGTCGATGGAGTCTGCCACCTGCTGCTCATTGGCGCTAAGCGTGGGATTGGCGCCGAACTGTGAGGTGAAGGTGATGGCGGTCTCGGTGGATGTCGTCTCGAGCTGCGCGGTCAGTCCGCTGGAGAGATTGCTCGTGTCGAGCGCGAAGGCACCGCTTGTATAAGCACTGGTGAGGATGACGTAGCGATTGTCGAAGCTGCCACCGAAGCCCATGGCCACCGTACCGCCGGCAACGGCGCTGCCGCTCACATTCAGAACGCCGCGATCGGTGCTGTTGACCAGAACCTGATAGGTAGAGGTGCTTCCAAATGCGATGCTGCCGGTGGTGAGCGAGCCGCCGCCACCGATCGCCAGGGTGTTACCGCTGCCCACGAAGACCTGCGCGGCGCTCACCGCTCCATCATAGAATTCAGGGTCTGTGCTACCCACCTGCAGCGTATTGCCGGTGGACACGGGGGTTTCGGCATCGTCGCCTGTGACACCGATGCGGACGGCACCGGGCGTTGAGAAGCTCGTGGGCACCGGTACGTCCGAGCCGTCGAGACCGGTTACCGAAATCAGGTTGTTGTTCGAGTTTGCATCGTAGCCGAGGAAGACGTCGCCGCCCGCGCTTACAACCGCGCCATGCTGCACAAAGAGTGAATTACCGGTGCTGCTAGGCGCGATGCCCGCGCCCACATAGAGCCCGCCGCCGATTGTCCAGAACGTGTCGGTGCCGTCGATCACGGCGCTATTGTTATCGGCCGCCTGGCGGGTGCCACCGAATGTGGCGGCGCTGAAGTCCGGTCCGCCGCCGATATAGGCCGCGCCGCCGCTGGCCAGCATGCCGTTGAAATAGAGGTTCAGCTGGTTGCCAGAGCCGTTCTCGCCCACGTAGATGTCTCCGGGGTGGCTCACCGAACCCGAATAGCCGATCGAGAGGTTGTTGCCGCTGCCGCCCAGAGCGCCCACGATGATGTCAGGCGTGGCCGAGGCCGGCGGGGTCGAAAGGTCGCTCATCGCAATGACGCCGCCGTTCACGTAGACGAGGTTGTTGCTACCCTCCTGGCCAACGATCAACCAGCCGGCGGCGGAGTCGATTTTCCAGAGGCCGTCGAACTCGATGTCAGCGACGTTACCGCTCGATGACGCTCCCTTGCCGAGCACCGAATAGGTACTGCTGAGCGTGCCCTGTGTGTCGATTGTTAGCAGATTGCTGGAGCCGTTGTCGCCAACGGTAAGATAGCCCGTCGACGCCACCGAGCCGCCGGTGGAGAGATAGAGCTGATTGCCGTTGCCCTGGCTGCCGATGATGAGTTGTGTCTGGGTCGGCTCCGGGGTGGACGTGGCATCAAGGAAGGAGATTGTTCCCCCTCCGGTCACTTGAACGATATTGTCATTGCCGCTGCCGCCGATGACGAGCGCGCTGTTGCCAGGGGCCAAGGCCAAGGTGGAACCTGAACCACTAACGCTAACGCTGTTGCCGTCCGCCCCTGCCTGGTCGCCCAAGATGCCCGCGATGGAGAATATGTAACCGCCATTGGCAATACTCATCGTGTTTGATGCGCCATATTCGCCGACGAAGATCTGCGAGGCGTAGTTGCCAAGGTTGCCACTCTCGATCACAACCTGGTTCGCGGTGCTGCCAGCGGCATTGCCGACAACAAGGTTCCCAGACACGAAGATTCCGGTGGCGCTACCCGCGTTGACAAGTAGGCTGTTCCGCGAGCCCGCGTCACCGACGATTACGGGTGATACAATGCCGTTGCTGAGGAACCCACCAACGATCTCCAGCGTGTTGCTGCCGGAAGTGGCGTTCTGGCCGATGTTGAGGCCGCCGAGGTTCAGTGTGTCGCCGGTCACGTCGACGACCTGGCCGGGATTGTTCTGTCCGATGGTGATGCCGTTGTAGATCTTCGAACCATTGAGGATCACCGGCGTGGCGGATGGAGGGGTCGCATCCACGACGAGCGGCGCAGGCTGCGGGGGTGGCGCGGCCCCGGCGATGGCGGAAAGTGCGGCTGTGGCGACACCAGACAGAAGAGTGGCCAATGAAAGAGGTAACTCACGTAGCATAGCAAACCTTACTTAAACGCTTCAATCGTCCCGAACTCTATCGAACGATTATCGGATATGTAATTTTCCGGATCGGACAATACGTGAAACTCGCTAGAAACAGGACATAAGTAGGCCGTTGATATTGTGAGGAATGAGCGGCCAATAACCTGGCTATGGGGTACTTGGAGTGTATATTTATCCGCAGGGGCCGCCTATCGGGGACGTGGCCTGGCAGGCATTTTGTACCAGACGCAGTGAGAGACAATTGTGTGTTTGCGGTGCGGCCGAGTGCGGGTGGTAGTGGAGCGATGGTAACGTGCGGTGGTGGGCAGTATCCGCGGTCTGAGTGAGACCTTCGCTTGTTGTAGTTTATGCGCCATTGCTCGATGATCACCTTGGCTTCGCACAGGCTCTAGAAGATTTTGCAATTGAGGCATTCATCCCTGAGCTTGCCATTGAAAGACTCGCAGTAGCCATTCTCCCACGGTGATCTTGGCTCGATGTACAGGCTCTCCGCGCCAACCCCTGATAGCCACCGGCGAAAGACCTTGGAGACCATCTCCGGGCCATAGTCAGATCTGATGAAGGCAGGGACACCTTAAAACAACATGGCGTCGGCCAGCGTCTCAATGACCCCGATGAGTGCAACTGAGCCCGACAGGAGAATGGTGAAACGCTGTTGACGACAGCACAGCATGATTGCTGCGACGAGCCTATCGAGCGCTCAGGTTCTATACGGAGCCCTTTTGCATGCCGCTTGGACTAACCAAAGTACGGCGACAACCATTATAAAATAGCCAATACAGTCAATGGCTTATCGCCGCAGTACTTTTTCAGCGCAGTCAGGAGCTTTGAAGAATATCGGTTAGAGAGAGACGAAATTCGGCCCTGTCGCCCTTCTGGCAGTCAGGAGCTTTTCGCGGAGAAGCCCGCAAATACTTGAGATTTTGAGCGCTCGGAATTCGAGGAGAGAGCTTTGCCCAAGGGCTAAATGGCGGAGGAGAAGGTGCTGGCGGCCAACTCTCTCCGTGATTAAGCCTTTGTTTTTGTTACGTTCGCATTTTGACAGAGTTCGAATCCCGCGCCAGGATCCGAACCCAACCTAGAAAACCAATGTGACTTGCTAGGACGAGGTGTTCGATTCCCATACGGTGCGCTATTGGCTCCCCATCAAAACGTGAGCAGAGGTAAAGTCACGAAGCGCGCTAGCTGCCGTGGAACACCTCACTTCAAAAAAGAACCGGCATCCTGCTCAAGAAGCAATGACACCGGCTGAGTTGGGCCAAGCTCCGCCCGGGAGGCATTTCAAGCTTGGCCAGAACAACTGACCTTCCGA
>JBEARP010000041.1:0-5079 GCA_041163105.1 Pseudomonadota bacterium | reverse complement strand
TCTCCCGCCTGCGGGAGATGAGGGGGGCCCGGCGAAGCCGGGGTAGGTGAGGGGGAATGGCACCGGAGCCTGCGGCCCCTCACCTCCCCGCCGAAAGCGGCGGGACCCTTCCTCTCCCGCGCGCGGGAGAGTACTTTCAATGTGCATTCTCATCTCAACCACCCAGCGGCCTGAGCAGCGCGCGGGAGATGATGTGGCGCTGGATTTCGCTCGTTCCCTCCCAGATGCGCTCGACGCGGGCGTCGCGCCAGATGCGCTCCAGCGGCAGGTCGGACATCAGGCCCATGCCGCCATGGATCTGGATCGCCTCGTCGGCCACGAAGGCCAGCATCTCGGTGGCCTTGAGCTTGGCCATGGCCATGTCCATGTCGGTCACCGTCTTCTGGTCGAACTTCCAGGCGGCTTCCAGCGTCAGTAACTCGGATGCTTTCAGTTCCAGTGCCATGTCGGCGAGCTTGAAGGACACGCCCTGGAACTTGCCGATCTGCTGGCCGAACTGGTGGCGGTCCACGGCATATTGCTTGGCATGGTCGAGCGCGCGCTCCGCCCGCCCGATGCAGGTGGCGGCCACCTGCAGGCGCGTGGCGCCCAGCCAGTCGTTGGCCACTTCGAAGCCCTTGTGGATCTCGCCAAGGATCTGGCTCTTGTGAACCCGGCAGTCGGTGAACTCGAGGATGCAATTGTTGTAGCCGCGGTGCGAGACGTTCTTGTAGCCCGGGCGCACGGTGAAGCCGGGCGTTCCCATGTCGATCAGGAACGCCGTGATCAGCTTCTTCTTGCCGCGCGGGGTATCCTCCTCGCCCGTGGCAGCGAACAGGATCACGAAGCTCGCCTCGTCGGCATGGCTGATGAAGTGCTTTGTGCCGTTGATGACGAAGTCATTGCCGTCCTGCTTGGCGAAGGTCTTCATGCCGCGCAGGTCGGAGCCGACGCCGGGCTCGGTCATCGCAAGGCAGTCCGACTTCTCGCCGCGCACCGCGGGGAAGAGGTACTTCTCGCGCTGCTCGCCCTGGCAGGCCATCAGAATGTTGGAGGGGCGTGCCACGCAGGTCCAGTGCAGCGCATAGTTGGCGCGGCCCAATTCCTTCTCGTAGAGCACCCAGGTGAGGGTATCCAATCCAGCACCTCCCACTTCGGCGGGCATGTTGGCGGCATAGAGCCCGGCCTCGATGGCCTTGGCCTTGATCTTGTCGCGGAGGTCATGGCGCAGCACGCCCGTTTCCTCGATCTCGGCCTCGTGGGGGTAAAGTTCGTTCTCGACGAAGTCACGCGTCGTCTTGACGATCATCTGCTGTTCGTCGGTGAGATTGAAATCCATAACTCAGCTCACTTGATGTGGAAGGTTTCGACATGGCCGTCGATGGCGATGTCCTGGCCGTTGATCATGAAGGCGGCAGGGGAAGCGAGGTAGACGGCGAGTGCTGCCACCTCATGCGCCTCGGTGAGGCGTTCGAGCGACTGGTTGTTGACGATCTCCTTCGCCACCACCTCGAAGGGCACACCGCGCACGTCGGCCTCGCCCTGGATCACCCGGTTGATGCGGTCGCCCTTCACTGACCCGGGGCAAATGGCGTTGGAGCGGCAGCCATAGGGGCCGAGCTCGATGGCCAGAGACTTGGTGAGGCCGATGACACCCCACTTGGCGGCCGCATAGGGCGTGCGGTTGCCGAAGCCGTGCTGGCCGGCGTTCGACGACATGTTGAGGATGAGGCCGGACTTCTGCGCCTTCATCACCGGTGCCGCGCGCCTGGCGCAGAGGAAGTAACTGTCGAGGCAGATTTCCAGGCACTCGCGCCAGCCTTCGAGTTCGATGTCCTCGACGGGAGCCGTGGGCCCCTTGATGCCGGCATTGTTGATGAGCACATCGAGGCCGCCCAGGTCATCGAGCGCGTCGTCGAACCAGGCGTCGATCTCGCCTTCGCTCCTGACATTCACCTTGCTCGCGGCGATGTCCGGGAACTCCCGGCGGAACTGCTCGAGGGCCTGCTCGTTCACGTCGCAGATATGCACCTTCGCGCCCTCGGCGGCGAAGGCCCGGGCAATCGACTTGCCGATGCCGTCTGCCGCGGCGGTGATCATCACGCGTTGCTGTGCCATGGAGTTCCTCCCTGTGGCGGCTGTCTCAGGCCTTCTTCTTGCGGGCCTTCTTCTCGCGCGCGAGAACGAGGCCCGAGCCGATCTTGTGCTTCTTGAAGACCTTCATCATGTCGACCAGCACGGCATTGCGCTTGGCCTCGATCTCGGCGACCTTGCGCCCGGCTGCCTGGTCCTCGCAACCCTCGACGAGGCGCTTCTCCAGCGCGTCGTTCCACTTCGGGAACTTGAGGTCGGTCCAGTCCAGTTCCAGCGTGGGGTCGAACTGCTTGATGAAGTCCCGCATGCCGCCGGGGCCGCCAGCGAGGTGATAGGTCATGAAGGAGCCCATGAAGGCCCAGCGCATGCCGGCGGAATAGACGATCGAGTCATCGATATCGCCCGTCGTGCCGATGTCCTTGTTGAGGATGTGCAGCGCCTCGCGCCACAGGGCTTCCTGCAGGCGATCGCAGATATAGCCCATGATCTCCTTCTTGAGGCGCAGCACATGCATGCCGATGGCCTCGAAGTATTCCGCCGCACGGTCCATTGCCTCGGCCGAGGTCTTTTCGCCGGGCACGAGCTCGACCAGCGGCAGCAGGTAGACCGGGTTGAAGGGATGCCCGATCACCACGCGGCCCGGGTGCTTGCACTGGCTCTGCAGGTTGGTGGGCAGGAAGCCCGAGGAGGAGGATGAGATGATGACGTGCGGGGCCGCCACCGCATCGATGTCGCGGAACAGCTTGATCTTCAGTTCCTCGCGCTCAGGCGCCGCCTCATGGATGAAGTCGGCCTTGGCGGCCATCACCTTGAGGTCCGTGGTGAAGGAGAGCTTGCCCTTCTTCTTGGGCTTGCCGAGGAGGGCCTCGAGCGAGGGCCAGGCCGTCTTGATCTGGGCCTTGAGCTTTTCTTCGGCGGCAGGCGAGACGTCATAGGCAATGACGTCGTATCCGCGGAACAGCAGCCGCGCCGCCCAGCCAGCACCGATGAGGCCGGTGCCGGCGATGCCGACGGTCTTGATCTTGGGCGTGGAGGGTTTCTTGGTCTTGGTCTTCGCTGCCTTTGCCATGTTACTTGCTCCGCGGTCTCAGCTTGAGGATCTCGCGGCCTTCGTCCGGCGAGGCCACATTGGTGCCGAGCAGCTGGATGATCTTCACCGCCTTCTCGACCAGCGTGCCGTTGGAAGCGTGCACGCCGCGCTCCAGCCAGAGATTGTCCTCGAGGCCGACGCGCACGTGGCCGCCCAGCAGCACCGCTTGCGCCACGGCGGGAAACTCGTTGCGGCCGATGCCGAAGGCGGCCCAGACAGCACCCTCGGGCAGCTGGTTCTTCTGGTAGGCCATGGTCTCGGTGTCATAGGGCGCACCCCACGGGATGCCGAGACAGAGCTGGAACATCGGCGGGCCGTCGATCAGGCCTTCGGCGACGAGCTGCTTGCCGAACCAGAGATTGCCAGAGTCGAAGATCTCCATCTCGGGCTTCACGCCGTAGGACCGGATGAGCTTTGCCTGTTCGCGCAGCTGGGTGGGGGTCTGGATCACGATGGAGTTGCCATCGCCGAAGTTCAGCGTGCCGCAGTCGAGCGTGCAGATCTCGGGGCGCAGTTCCTTCACGTGGATGAGGCGCTCCTCGGGGCCGACGCAATCGGTGCCGGGGCCGAAGTCGAGCGGCCTTGCGCCGGAGCCCACTTCAACGTCGCCACCCATGCCGGCGGTGAGGTTGATGATGACTTCCTTGTTCTTCGCGCGGATGCGCTCCATCACCTCGGCGTAGTAGGCGACCTTGCGGGAGCCCTTGCCGGTAGAGGGTTCACGGACATGGCAGTGGACCACGGTGGCGCCGGCGCTTGCCGCTTCGAGGGCCGAATTGGCGATCTGCTCCGGGGTAACCGGAATGGCCGGGTGCTTGCCGACGGTATCGCCCGCTCCGGTGACCGCGCAGGTGATGATGACTTTGGGCTGCATGAAATCCTCCTGACTATGGTGACGAAGGCTAGGGCCGGCCGGAATTCAACGTTTGACTTTTTCCGTCATTGATTTTCTTATTCCCGCCATGGCCCGCTATGACGTCGCTTTCCTGCTTGTCCCGAAGTTTTCCATGATCGCGCTCTATGGCGCGCTGGAGCCCCTGCGCGTCGCCAACCGTTTCGCAGGTGCGAACACTTTCGCATGGCGCTTCGTCTCGGCGGACGGGCAGCCGGTGGCGGCGTCGAACGAGATCCCCGTCTCCGTGTCGGGCGGGCTCGCCGACATCGGCAGGCCTGACATGGCGGTGATCTCGGCGAGCTACGAGCCGGAGAAGGCGATAAGCCGGGCGCTGCTTTCGGGCGTGAAAGGCCTCGCCCGCAAACGCGTGCTGCTGGCTGCCATCGACACGGCCCCCTTCATCTTGGCCCAGGCGGGTCTGCTCGACGACTATCGGGCCACCTGCCACTGGGAGAGCCTGCCAGGGTTTCGGGAGAGCTACCCCAGGGTGCAGGCCGAACAGGCGCTCTATGTGACGGACCGTGACCGCATGACCTGCGCGGGCGGGGCCGCCGCTATCGACATGATGCTGGACTGGATAGGGCGGTTGCTGGGGAGACCTCTCGCCGTGCTGGTGGCGGACCAGCTCGTCCATTACCGCTCGGCCGAGCAGCCCGCACAGGCGCGGCTTCCGGCAGCGGCGCGCTATGGCACCACGGACGCGCGGCTGCTGAGGATCATCACCGCCATGGAGGAGCAGGGGGAGGACCCGCTCGACGCCGCAGCGCTGGCTGAGCTTGCGGACATATCGGTCCGCCAGATGGAGCGTCTGTTCGCGGAAAAGCTGGGCGAGCGGCCGATGGGGTTTTACCTGAAGCTGAGGCTGGAGAAGGCGGAGCGGCTGATCACCTATTCCACCATGAGCATGCGGGAGATCGCGGTGGCTTGCGGTTTTTCATCCCTGCCGTTGTTCTCGCGGAATTTCCGGGCCCGCTACGGGCGGCCGCCTTCGGCCTTGAGGGCGTAAGGCCTGCAACAATGC
>JBEARP010000040.1:0-27149 GCA_041163105.1 Pseudomonadota bacterium | reverse complement strand
GAGTCATGGTAGAAGGCGGACATGGCGCCAACCACCGCCACCATCACCGCCATCGGGTGCGCGTCGCGGCGGAAGCCCTGGTAGAACCGGGTCATCTGCTCGTGCACCATGGTGTGGTAGGTGATGTTCTTCTCGAACTCCTTGCGCTGCGAGGGGGTCGGCAGCTCGCCATAATAGAGCAGGTAGCAGGTCTCCAGGAAGTCGCCGTGCTCGGCCAGCTGCTCGATGGGGTAGCCACGGTACAGCAGCACGCCCTCGTCGCCGTCGATGTAGGTGATCTTGGATTCGCACGAGGCGGTGGAGGTGAAGCCAGGATCGAAGGTGAAGGCCCCGGTCTGGGCATAGAGCTTGGTGATGTCCACCACGTCCGGCCCGATGGTGCCGGATTTCACCGGCATCTCGACCTTGGTTCCAGCGAGTTCGAGGACTGCCTTCTTCGGATCGTCAGCCATTGTGGGCTCCCATGTCTGTCTTTTTCTCGTTACGAACTATTGCACCGCACCATAGAAAGGTCAACGACACTGACCTGATGCTTTGGTCGATCCGCATGGCAGGCAGGTGTCGGTCGCCACGCTCCTCGTGCACCAATCGGCGCTGACATGTTGGCATCCGACGTGCACCGGAATGACAACATTCTGCGACCGGAACGCAACGCGTTTGCGTCCGGCAGCAACCATTCTGCGACCGCAAGGTTGCGTCAGGTCGACGCCTGGTCGCGCAGCCGCGCAAGCGACTCCTCGCGTCCCAGCACTTCCAGCACGTCGAAGATGCCGGGCGAGGTCGAGGTGCCAGTCAGCGCGGCGCGTAAGGGCTGAGCCACCTTGCCAAGCTTCAGGCCCTGGACTTCGGCATGTAATTTCACAGCACTTTCAATATCGTGCGCCTGCCAGTTCGTAACCTGCTCGAGCACGGGGATCACGCTGGCCAGCACCGGCGCGCCGCCATCCTTGATGATCTGCTGTGCCTTGTCGTCCATTGGCAGCGGCCGCGTGGCGAACAGGAACTGTGCCCCATTCTTCAATTCAACCAATGTCTTGGCGCGTTCCTTTAAACCGGGAAGTGCACGCAGCAGCTTGGCCATCATTGCCTCGTCGATCTTGTCCTTCATCGCTTTGCCGCCCTCGGCGTGCGGAAGGAAATCGATGAACGACATCAACAGCTTGTCATCGGCCATGTGGCGGATGTAGTGGCCGTTCAGGTTCTCCAGCTTGGCAAAGTCAAAGCGCGCGGCGGACTTGCCGATGGCGTCGAGGTCGAACCATTCCACCATCTGCTCGGTCGAGAAGATCTCCTCATCGCCATGGCTCCAGCTTAAGCGCGCCAGATAATTCCTCATTGCTTCAGGGAGATAGCCCATGGCGCGGTAGGCTTCGACACCCAGCGCCCCATGGCGCTTGGAAAGCTTTGCACCGTCGGGTCCATGGATCAGCGGGATGTGCGACATGTGCGGCACCCGCCACCCCATCGCGCGGTAGATCTGTGTCTGCCGGGCGGCATTGGTCAGGTGGTCCACGCCGCGGATGATGTGGGTGACGCCCATGTCGTGGTCATCCACCACCACCGACAGATTATAGGTCGGGTTGCCATCCGAACGTAGGATGATCAAGTCGTCCAAGTCCTTGTTCGGAATGACGACTCGGCCCTGAACCGCATCCTCGATCACCGTCTCCCCCTCCTGCGGGGCCTTGAAGCGGATGGCTGGTTTCTGGCCCGCCGGCGCCTCCGAGGGGTCGCGGTCACGCCATGTCCCGTCATACCGGATCGGCCGCTTCTCGGCCTCGGCCCGGGCGCGCATCTCCTCAAGGTCCTGCGGGGTGCAGTAGCAGCGATAGGCCTTGCCCTGCGCCAGCAGTTCTTCCGCTACCTGCCGGTGCCGGTCGGCGCGGCCAAACTGTGAAACCGGCTCGCCAGCCCAGTCGAGGCCCAGCCAGGTGAGGCCTTCGATGATCGCGTCGATGGCATCCGCCGTGGAGCGCTCGCGGTCCGTATCTTCAATCCGCAACAGCATTTTTCCGCCGGTGTGCTTGGCGTAGGCCCAATTGAACAGCGCTGTGCGACCGCCGCCGATGTGCAGGTAGCCCGTGGGCGAGGGGGCGAAGCGGGTGACGACTGGCGATGACATGACGCCGTTCTCCGTATTGACTGACGTAAGGGAAGGTGGTTGCGTAACGCGAGCCGCCGCTTAGCACACCACCGCGCGGCCCGTAAGGGGACTGCCATGTCCATCGCCATGCCGGATCATGCGGGAGTGGAGAGCTCTCCCCGCACGGCGTGGCTTGCGGTGCCCCTGCGGCGCGTCCGTGCGGACCAACAGGGCCGCGCATTTCTGTGGTGTGCTCCGGCACTTGCCGCCGGAATCGGCATCTATTTTGGGTTGCCTTCCGAACCTCAGCCGCTGCTGCTGGCGACCGCTGCCGCACTTGGCGTGCTGCTGGCGTGGCTCGGCCGGTCCACTGGTCCGCTATTGCTGGCGGGTATCGTCCTTTTCGGATTTGCTCTTGCGGGATTCCAGGCCGTGCGGGCCGCCACGCCTCTGCTGGCGGCAACCACCGGAGAGGTATCGGTGACGGGACGGGCAATCTCCGTCGAACGCAGTTCGCGCACCAGACTGGTGATGATCCTTGCGCCCGAGCAGATCGATGGCGTCGACCCGGCGCGCCTGCCGAGGCTGCTGCGCCTGTCGCTGCCCGAGAAGGCGGGTGCGACACCTGTCGGAGCGCGCATTGCTTTCAAGGCGCGGCTTGCGCCGCTTCCCTCTCCCGTGGCGCCCGGCGCCTTTGACTATGGCCGCAAGCTATGGCTCGATGGCATCGGCGGAACCGGACGGGTCACGTCGGCTGCTATTACGCTGCTGGAACAGCCGCAGCGCGCGGCACCTCTCGAAGCACGTCTCACCGCCCTGCGGAGCGCCATGGGCGCGCGCATTCACGCCGCGCTCGATGAGCCTTATGCCTCCTTTGCAGAGGCGCTGATCACCGGCGAGCGCAGCACCATCCCGGCGGAGATCAACAAGAGCCTTCTGATGTCCGGTCTCTTTCACATTCTGTCGATTTCCGGCCTTCACATGTGGCTGGTCGCGGGCGGGGTGTTCTGGGCGATGCGCGCCGCATTGGCGCTCGTTCCTGCCCTGGCCTTGCGGTTTCCGATCCGCAAATGGGCTGCCGTGGCGGCGTTGCTCATGGCGCTGTTTTACATGCTGCTGGCGGAGGGCGGTGTGGCCACCCTGCGGTCCTTCATTATGGTGGCCATCGTGTTCTTTGCTGTCATCGTCGACCGTCCGGCGCTCTCGGCCCGCAACCTGGCGCTGGCAGCGGTCTTTATCCTTGTGCTCGACCCTCAAGCCGCCATCGAGGCGAGTTTCCAGATGTCATTCCTTGCCGTTCTGGGCCTCGTTGCCTTCTATGAGGCATGGGCGCGCTACCGGGCGGGTAGGGGTATCTCCGCACAGGCTTTCCAACGCCACTGGGCGTGGCGGCTGGTGGCCTGGGCCCTCGCCGCCTTCGCGGCGAGCCTCATGACCTCGCTGATCGCGGGTGCCACATCGTCGCTTGCCGCAGCGTATCACTTCGGCCGCTTGTCGCCTTATGGCGTTCTGGCAAATGGACTGGCCATTCCCGTGGTGGGCGGCATGGTGATGCCGTTTGCGATCGTGTCGGTACTTCTGATGCCCTTCGGGCTGGAACAGCTGCCCCTTGCGGTGATGGGCAAGGGCCTGGAACTGGTCATCATCATCTCGAACTGGGTGGCATCACTGCCCGGAGCCGACGAAGTGATAGCCCGGCCGCAGTTGTCTGCGGTGATCATCCTGGCGGTCGGCCTCATGCTGCTGTGCCTGCTGGCAGGGCCGCTGCGGCTGGGCGGCCTTGCAGTGATGGCCATTGGCGGGTTGCTGACGCTCAGTCCGGCGCCGTTTCCCGACCTGCTGATCGAAGCAACCGGTCAGAACGTGGCGCTGCGGGATGAGGCTGGCCGCCTCGTGCCAGCCCAGCCGCGCCGGGGCCGCTTTGCCGTCGAGAAATGGCTGCAAGCCAATGGCGAAGAAGAAAGCCCTGGGGATGCGGCCAAGCGGGCGGGGTGGATCTGTTCGGAGGGCCATTGCTTGGCTGAGGTAAAGGGCCGCCGCATCGTCTATTTGGTAGGCCTTGAGGGATCCATGCTCCACTGTCGCGGGGCTGACATCCTGATCAGTGATTTTCCGCTTCGTGGCTCCTGCCGCGGCGTGCCGTTACGCATCGACCGTTTCGATCTCTGGCGGTCGGGTGCCCATGCGGTCTATCTCGGCGGTGCCGGCCCAGAGATCAGAACGGCACGGGGTGAGCAGGGGCAGAGGCCCTGGGTGGTGAGGCCCGAGCCCCGGCGCTCAACCGATTGACTGCCGGCCCGGTTCGGAGCAAGACGCCACCATGAGCAAGACCCCGCAACTGACCATGAGCGAGATCCGCAAGGAGATCGACCGCATTGATGAGAGCCTGATCAGGACGCTGGCCGAGCGCCAGCGCTGGGTGGAGAAGGCGGTTACAGTCAAGAAACGCGACGGCTTGCCAGCGCGCGATGACGCCCGGGTGCGTCAGGTCATCGACCATGTGCGGGTTCTTGCCCGGGCCCACAACGTCGATCCGGCGCTCGTCGAGACGATGTGGACGGAAATGGTTGAGTGGTTCATCGCATACGAGGAACGCTCCATCTAAGGGTCGACGTTGGGCGCTGCTGCTGTTTAGTATGCCTCCATGCAGTTTCCTCACCTCTTTTCGCCGTTCACCCTGAAGTCCACCGAGATCCGCAATCGCATCTTTTCGACGGGTCATGACACCTACCTGCCGGAGGGCGGCCTGCCGTCCGATGCGCTGATTGCCTATCAGCGCGCCCGCGCAAAGGGCGGGGCGGGTTTGATCGTCATTCAAGTGGTCGGGGTTCATGAAACGTCGCGCTACACCGAGGCGTTGCTGATGGGCACCTCGGATGATTGCATCAAGCCGTTCACCCGGCTGGTCGATGCCATCCACCAAGAGGGAACAAAAGTCTTCGTGCAGCTGTTCCACCCCGGCCGCGAGTTGCTGGGAAGGCCCAATGGCGTGGTGCAACCGGCATTCGCGCCCTCTCAGACACCTTCCGAGCGGTTCAAGGTCATCCCGCGCGAGATGTCGCAATCGATGATCGGCGAGATCGTCGATGGCTTCGCGCAGGCCGCGCGCCGCATGGCGGAGGCCGGTGCCGACGGGGTGGAGATCGTGGCGAGCCATGGCTACCTGCCGGCGCAGTTCATGAACCCGAAGGTCAACCGGCGCGAGGACCAGTACGGCGGCTCCTTCGACAACCGGATGCGCTTCACCCGCGAGGCGGTTGCTGCCATTCGTGCCCAGGTTCCCGCAGAGTTCATCGTCGGTATGCGCATGTCCGGCGACGAGCATGATGAGGACGGCATGGTGGAAGAGGATTCGGTTGCCATCGCCCGCGCCTTGGTGCCCGAACTGGACTACCTGAATGTCATCGCCGGCACATCGGCGACGGCCTCGGGTGCAACCCACATTGTACCTTCCATGGCAAATTCAACGGCTTACGTTGCTCCTTTTGCGCAAAAGGTAAAGCAGGTCACCGGCAAGGCCGTGTTCGTCGCCGGCCGCATCAACCAGCCGCAGATTGCCGAGCAGGTGCTGGCCTCTGGCTCCGCCGATATGTGCGGCATGACCCGCGCCATGATCGCCGACCCTGAAATGGCCAACAAGGCCAAGGCAGGGAAGACGGATGATATCCGCGCCTGCATCGGCTGCAATCAGGCCTGCATCGGCCACTTCCAGCTCGGGCTGTCGATTTCCTGCATTCAGTACCCCGAAACCGGGCGAGAACTCGACTACGCCGAGAAGCCCCGCGCTGCCGTGCGCAAGAAGGTGATCGTGGTGGGCGGTGGGCCTGCCGGCCTCAAGGCGGCCGCTGTGGCGGCAGAGCGTGGCCATCAGGTGCACCTGCACGAGCGGGAGGCCCAGACGGGCGGCCAGGCCCGGTTGGCCCAACTGTTGCCCAAGCGCGCCGAATTCGGCGGCATCATCACCAATCTGACCGCCGAGGCGGAACGGCACGGCGCCACCATCCACCGCAGGAGTGAAGTGACGCGGGAACTGCTGCTCGCCGAGAAGCCGGACGTGGTGATCCTTGCCGCGGGCTCGAAACCCAATGCGCCCCCCTTTGAGGGCGAGGTGACCCAAATGGTTCACGTCGCTGACATCCTTGCCGGCCGCGCCACCACCGGCCAGAAAGTGGTGGTCTATGACTGGATGGGGGACTGGGGCGGCTCCGGCATTGCCGAGAAGCTGGCAGCAGAAGGCGCCAGCGTCCGGCTTGCCGTTAACCATCATTGCGCCTCTGCCTCGATCCAGACCTATGTCCGGTTCGAGCAGGTGGCACGGCTCCACCGTCTCGGCGTCGAGGTGCACCCCTGGCTGCGTCTTTATGGCGGCGACGGCCGCACGGCCTATTTCATCCACACCCCCTCCCGCGAGGCGGTCGTGATGGAGGACGTCGACACCATCGTCCTCAACACCCCCAACCTGCAAGAGGATGGGCTGGTAGCGGTGCTGGAGGAACTCGCCATTCCCTATGAACTGGTCGGCGACGCGCTGAGCCCGCGCACCGCCGAAGAGGCGGTCTATGAGGGTATGCTGGCGGGATTGGCGGTTTAGCGGCGCGCTCTGTTGCCCGGATGCAACAGCCTATCGATTTGTTCCGCGTGTCCATTTCCGCCAGAATCTCAACCTTTTATCCGCCCAAATTGCCGCCTAGCGTATGCGATGTGCAGGGGAAGAGATTCCGCTGTGCTGCAGAGAGGGGCTCAGGCCAGGAGCAAGCCGGACCATCGCACGGGGCCAAAACCGCGCGGTAGTGTTCAGCGCGTCCTGCTGGCTCTGATGTGCGCTCTGCGCAACGATTGAGAGAGTGACGTCAACATCATGGGTCTTCCCTTTTTCAGCCAGAGCTTCGGTCCTGCGAAGCATGTCGGGGAGGCCTGAGGTATCGTGGTGACTTTGGCGGCTCTGAGCGGGGAGTGGCGGATGCCGTGGGGCATCCGGCTCGTAGCCCTTGCCGCCTGCGCGCTGATGATGATGCTGGTACCTTCCGCTGCCGCCGATGACGATGATCAGGGCCCGCTGGCCGAGTTCTATTCCTACCTTCCGGCTGCGCCTGACATTCACCTTCCCGAGTTTTCCATTCCGTTCTGGACCGATGACCTCAAGAAGGCCAAGCGCGCCTACAAGAACGGCGAATATCCGCGCGCCTTGAAACTGTTCCGTCGCGCCTCCGACGACGGCAACATCGTGGCTGACTGGTATCTCGGCCACATGTACAGCGAGGGTGTTGGCGTGCCCCGCAACGATGCGATGGCTCACAGCTACTACTCCCGCGTTGCCGAGCACTACGATCCCGAGGAGAGTGATCCGAACCGGGTCAGGATCACCGTCGATGCCATGGTGAGGCTCGCCGACTATCAGCGCCGTGGCGCCGTCAATGCCGGACTCCAGCCGGACCCCAGGGCCGCAGCGCAGAGCTACCTCAAGATTGCCACCGCATATGGTCATCCCGCCGCGCAATATGCTTTGGGCGTCATGAGCATCAAGGGCGAAGGTGTGAAGAAAAATCCTCAGCAGGGCCTGAAATGGCTCATGGCTGCCGCCCGCAAACGATATGCCCCGGCCGAGGCCTATCTCGGCGACCTCTATTGGTCCGGTCAGATCGTGAATGCCGACCGTACCCGCGCCGTCATGTGGTATATCCTTGCCCGCGAGTCCGCGCGTCCGGAGGAGAACCCGGAAATCTTCGCCCGCGCCGAGCAGATCGAGGCCAGCGTTGGCGCTGACGAGCGCATCGAGGCTGAGGCCCGCGCCAAGGTCTGGGAAGATCGCTATCCCGTTGGCAAGGTAAAGGCGGCAGGGGATTGATCCCAAGCCTCACTCGTGATGGTTTGTTAGCCCGGCGTGTTCGGCGCCGCGTTCATGCAGTCCTGCATGAAGTCCGGAACGGACATATTGACGCCCGGCAGCGAGTGCCATGAGGCCTGGTTGGGGCGGGTCTGCACCATGTAGGCCCAATGGCCCACCTGAGCGGAGGATGAGCCGGTGGACATCTGGTTGGCCATGGTCCACTGCCTGCCCTTCAACACCATGTTGCCGACGCCGATCGTTGTCGTCGATGTTCCCACGAGATAGGGATAGTCTGTGAAGGTGAGGTAGATCTTGCCTTCGGGCGTCACCGAGCCGACGAGCGACATGCAGGTGATGTCGTTGCTTCCGAGCTGAGCCGCGGTGCGGCCCCAGAAGTAGCCATTGCGATAGCCGGTGATGGTGTAGACCGTCTGGTCCTGAACCGGGATCAGATGGTTTTGCTCCGGCGCATAGACATAGGCGGGCAGGCCGTTCGTCGGCACATACCATGTCGTACCGTTCAGCCAGCGCCAGTCGCGGACAGTTGCAGACGAGGCGGGAAGGGCCGCCGTGCTCAGAACCATTGCCGCTGCGAAGAGTGCTCTCATCGTGGTGTCTCCATCCTGATCAGGCGGTCTATTTACAGGATTGGGGCGGCCGGACCAAGCGCTGAGGCCATGATGTTGTGAGCTAAGGTAAACGGCGTGGGCGGGCTAACTTGCTCGGCGGCCGGGGCGAGACAGAACGAAGACTGCGGCGCCGGCCATGGTCAGCCCTGCGGTGATCTGTACCCAGGCGGGGGCGTCGGCTCCGAAATGCAGGTAGCCGAACGTCGCCGTCATCATGACGACCGCGAGCAGCTTTGCGCCGGTCGGGATGACGCCGGCATCCTCCCAGTCACGAACATAGTTTCCAGCCAGGCGATGGGAACGGATCTTCTCGGCCAGTTCGGGCGAAGAGCGCGAAAAGGCCCAGACGGCGATAAGCAGGAACGGCGTTGTGGGCAGAAGGGGCAGGATGATGCCCACGATTCCAAGAGCCACGCTCAGCCAGCCTGTGGCCAGCAGGATCGGGCGCCGGAGGGCCTTCATCATGCAGCGCCGGCCGGGCTTGTGATTGCGGCCCGATTCATGTCAATTGTCAGTCCCATGCCAGATCCAGTTGATCCAAGTTCTCAAGTGAAGGCGGTTGACGTCGAAATCAAGGCGCACAGCTCGGTTTTCGGAAAGCTGCGCGCCTATTTCTTCACCGGTCTCGTCATCACAGCCCCTATCGCCATTACGGTCTGGGCCACCTATTGGTTCGTGACCATGTTCGATGCCTGGGTGAAGCCGTTCCTGCCGGCCGCTTACAACCCGGACAGCTACCTGCCCATCCGCATTCCGGGTTTCGGGCTGATCTTCGCACTCATTGCCATCACCCTGATCGGCTTCATGGCGGCCAATCTCGCGGGTCGAACCATGATCGCGATTTGGGACAAAATCCTCAATTCGATGCCCGTGGTGCGCTCGATCTACAAGGGCTCGAAGCAGATCTTCGAGACGCTGTTTTCGCAAAAAGGCGCCTCATTTCGCAACGTTTGCCTGGTCGAGTGGCCGCGGCGGGACGCATGGTCCATCGCGTTCGTGTCGCGCGAGGTTGACGGCGGGCAGATCGGCCTCGAGCCCGGAAGGCCGATGTATGCCGTCTACATGTCAACCACCCCGAACCCGACGTCGGGTTATGTCTTCTTCGTCGATGTTTCTGACGTCAAGATCATCGACATGACTGTCGAGGACGGGCTGAAGCTCGTCATTTCCATGGGCCTCGTGTTCCCTGACCGCCCGCTGACGCCGGAACAGGAGGCAAGAGTTGCCACCGCAGTTAGCCCGCCGACAGGAGCCTGATCGCCTCGTCTCGCTCGAACAGGTAGAGCAGTACGCGCAGCGCTTCGCCGCGCTGACCTGTGAGCCTTGCATCCTTGTTCAACACCAGTTGTGCATCATCGCGCGCCGCTTGCAGCAGGTCGCCGTCGGTGGAGAGATCGGCCATGCGGAACAGCGGCAGGCCCGACTGCCGAGTACCAAGCATTTCGCCCGCTCCTCTGAGGCGAAGGTCTTCCTCGGCGATGCGGAACCCGTCTTCCGTCTCCCGCATGATGGACAGGCGCGCCTTGGCCGTCTCGCCAAGCGGCTCCTGATAAAGCAGCAGACACGTTGACTTGCCGCTGCCGCGTCCCACTCGCCCGCGTAGCTGGTGCAGCTGCGCCAGTCCGAAGCGCTCGGCATTCTCGATCACGATGGCGGTTGCCTCGGGCACGTCAACGCCCACCTCGATGACTGTTGTCGACACGAGCAGTGACAGCGTGCCGTCCTTGAACTCCTGCATCACCCGGTCCTTGTCGGGTCCCTTCATCCGGCCATGCACCAGGCCAACCCGGCCCTTGAACCTGGAGGCAAGCTGCAGAAAGCGTTCCTCCGCAGCGGCAAGGTCAACCTGTTCGCTCTCCTCCACCAGGGGGCAGACCCAATAGGCCCGGTTGCCATGAGCCATGCTGCGATCGAGACCCTCGATCACCTCGTCCATGCGCGCCAGCGGAATGACGCGCGTGTCGATGGGCAGGCGCCCGGCGGGTTTCTCCATGAGTTTGGACACGTCCATGTCGCCATAGACGGTGAGCGCCAGGGTGCGCGGAATAGGCGTGGCCGTCATCACGAGGAGGTCGGTGGCACCACCCGCCTTTGCCTGAAGGGCGAGGCGCTGGTGAACGCCAAAACGATGTTGCTCGTCGATGACGACAAGGCCCAGATCGTGGAACACCACATGTTCCTGGAACAGCGCATGGGTACCAACGACGAGTGAGGTTTCGCCCGCGGCAATGCGCGCGAGGATGTCGTCGCGCGTCTTGCCCTTCTCGCGCCCGGTCAGCAGCGTGACAGTGATGCCTGCCGCTGCACAGAGCTTCGACAGGGTTGCGTGGTGCTGGCGGGCAAGGATTTCAGTGGGAACCATAAGGGCGCCCTGCGCTCCGCTTTCGATGGCCGTGGCCAGTGCCAGGAGCGCCACCACGGTCTTGCCGGAGCCGACGTCGCCCTGCAGGAGCCGCAGCATGCGGTCGCCGGAGGCCATGTCGCGGAGGATGTCCGCGACGGCTTCGGTCTGCGCATTTGTCAGGTGGTAGGGCAGGGCCTTGATCAGTCTGGCGCGAAGCTCGCCGGTGCCCGGCAGCTTGCGGCCCTGCGCCCGCTTCATGTTGGCGCGAACGAGAGAGAGGGCCAACTGGTTGGCCAGTAACTCGTCATAGGCCAGCCGGCGCCGGGCATGAGAATCCAATCCGACTGAAGACGGCGCCTCGGGTTGGTGCATTGTCCGCAGCGCGGCGCTGAAGGACGGCCAGCCATGCCGCTGCAAGTAAGGCAGATCTTGCCACTCGGGCAGTTCGGGCAGTTTCTCGAGAGCCTGGCCGATGGCCTTCCCCAGCACCTTGGGCGAAAGCCCTTCCGTCAGGGGATAGACGGGTTCGATCAGCGGCACGCGATCGAAGTCAGCGGTGGAGACGATGTGGTCCGGGTGGGCCATCTGCGGCTCTTCGTTGAACCATTCGACCTTGCCGGAAATGAAGCGCGTCTCGCCCTCGGGCAATGCCCGGCGGATCGAATCCGCATAGGCATGGAAGAACACCAGTGTCAGCGGCCCCGTACCGTCCGAAACATCCACCCGGTAGGGCACCCGCTTGTTGCCGGGTGGCGGTGGGCGGTGGCGCATGACGGTTGCCTCCACCGTCACGACGCCTTCACGCGGTAGGCTGTTTATCGATGGCCGAAAGCGCCGGTCCACAACGCCTGACGGCAGGTGAAACAGCAGGTCAAGAATCCGTGTTGTTTCGCCAGGCGTTGCGTGGGTGGGGCGCAGGAAGGAGGCCAGGAGCTTGTCAAGCTTGGCGCCGATGCCTTTCAGGCCGGCGGCCCCGGCGAACAGCGGATTGAGGAGCGGTGGGCGCATGGGCCTATTTCACCGGGAACCGGTTGCGGCGCAAGTGCGCTTGGGGCATGAGACCGGGGTGATGACCCTTTCCCCCGAGACCCAGATCCGCCGCAAGCGCCTGCTGTGGCGCGCCACCCACCGCGGCATCAAGGAAATGGACCTGATCCTCGGTGGTTTCGTCGCCCGGAACCTCGACGGTTTTTCGGAGGAAGACATCGCCGAACTTGAGCGCATCATGGATATCCCCGACCAGGACATGCTGTCCTGGGCCACGAAGCAGGCGGATATTCCAGCCGATCTGGCTTCGCCGCTGTTGACCCGCATTCTCGCCTACACGCCATGATCGACCTTTCAAAGCTGACGTCCAGGCTCACGCAACCCGGCCGCACCGCCGTTTCCGGTGTGCCGGAGGGGCTCGATGCCATGTTGCTGCCAGAGATCGCAAGGGCAGCGGGCGGGCGCGTTGTGGTTCACGTTGCCGTGGATGACCAGCGCGCGGCCGTACTGGCGGACCAACTGGTCTATTTTGCGCCCGGTTTGGAGGTGCTGCGTTTTCCCGCCTGGGATTGCCTGCCCTATGACCGCGTCTCGCCAGTGGCAGACATCGTGGCGCGCCGCCTTGCCACGTTGGCGCGCCTGCTGGAGCCGATCACCAAGCCAACCATCCTTCTGACCACCGTGCCCGCGATCCTGCAGCGCGTTGTGCCGCGCACGCTAATCGAGGGACAGAGATTCTCGGCAACCCCGGGCAATCGAGTCAACTCCGACCAGCTCATTTCGTTTCTGGCCGAGAACGGCTTCTCGCGCACGGGTACGGTGGTCGACCCCGGCGACTTTGCGGTGCGCGGCGGGATCGTGGACATCTTCCCGCCGGGCTCTGACGCGCCGGTGCGGCTCGACTTCTTTGGCGATGCTCTTGAATCCATCCGCAGCTTTGACCCGGAGTCGCAGCGCACCACCTCGACGCTCAAACGCTTCACTCTAAATCCAGCCAGCGAAGTACTGCTGAACGAGAGTTCGATAAGCAAATTCCGCGTCAGTTATGCGGAAGCCTTCGGCGGCATCGACATCAACGACCCACTCTATGAAAGCGTCACCGCCGGTCGAAAATATCAGGGCATGGAGCACTGGCTGCCGCTTTTCCATGACGAGCTCTCGACGCTGTTCGACTATCTCGACGATTCGGTGATCACGCTTGACCATTCGGCTGACGAAGCGGCCACCGCACGGCAGGAGCAGGTGGCCGAGTTCTACGACGCTCGGCGCGAGGCCCTCGACAAGAAGGAAACCTATGGTGCCGCGCCCTACAAGCCGGTGAAGCCTTCGACACTCTTTGTTACTGAGGCGCAGTGGTCCGAGGCCCAGAGCAACCATACGGTTCTCGCGTTTTCGCCGTTCGAGAGTCCAAACGCGATTTCCCTCGGTGGCCGCCGTGGCCGCAGCTTCGCGGCCGAGCGCGCGCAGGCGGGTGGCAATGTCTATGAGGCCGTGAAGGCCCATGCCGACGACATCCGGCGCGGCGGCCGCCGTGTCGCCATCGCCTCCTGGACGGAGGGCTCCCGGGAGCGCATGGAGTCCATCCTCAAGGATCATGACGTTGCGCCGCTTGCCGCCGCCAAGGATTGGCCGGATTTCGTCTCATGGGACAAAGCCATTGCCGGCCTGATCGTTCTGGGGCTGGAGGAAGGGTTCGAAACCGATGACTTCGCCCTCATCTCCGAGCAGGACATTCTCGGTGACCGTATGGTCCGCCGCGGACGGCGCAACAAGAAGGCATCCGACTTCATCAGCGAGCTATCGGCGCTGGCGCCGGGTGATCTCGTGGTGCACGTGGACCATGGCATCGGCCGCTTTGAGGGCTTGAAGACCATCGAGGTGCAAGGCGCCCCGCATGACTGCCTGTTCCTGTCCTATGCCGGAGGTGACCGGCTTTTCCTGCCGGTGGAGAACATCGAGCTCTTGTCTCGCTACGGTTCGGACGAGCAGGGCGCGCAACTGGACAGGTTAGGTGGTGGTGCCTGGCAGGCCAAGAAGGCCAAGCTCAAGGAGCGCATCCTCAAGATCGCTGAGGGTCTGATCCGCACCGCTGCGGCTCGCGAGTTGAAGCCGGGTGACGTGCTGCCGCCGCCCGAAGGCGCCTACGAGGAATTCGCCGCGCGCTTCCCTTACGAGGAAACAGAGGACCAGCTCACCGCTATCGAAGCCGTCATCGAGGACTTCCAGAAGGGCCGACCGATGGACCGGTTGGTTTGCGGCGACGTTGGTTTTGGCAAGACCGAGGTGGCTTTGCGCTCGGCCTTCGTTGCGGCCATGAACGGCAAGCAGGTGGCGGTTGTGGTGCCTACGACGCTTCTGGCCCGCCAGCATTTCGCCACCTTTCAGGCACGCTTCAAGGGCCTGCCCATCAACATCGCCCAAGCCTCCCGCATGGTGCCCAAGAAGGAGCTGGACCAGGTGAAGGCCGGCATCACCTCGGGCGACATTGACATCGTGGTGGGCACCCACGCGCTGCTGGCCGACTCGATCAAGTTCCGAGACCTCGGTCTGATGATCATCGATGAGGAGCAGCACTTTGGCGTGAAGCACAAGGAGCGGCTGAAGGAGATGCGCACCAACGTGCATGTGCTGACGCTCACCGCCACGCCCATTCCGCGCACCCTGCAATTGGCGCTCTCCGGTGTGCGCGAGCTTTCGCTCATCACCACGCCGCCCCTCGACCGGTTGGCTGTCCGCACCTACATCACTCCCTTCGATCCTGTCATCATCCGGGAGAGTCTGCTGCGCGAGCACTTCCGTGGTGGGCAGAGCTTCTATGTCGTGCCGCGCGTCACCGATCTCGATGAAATTGCCGCCATCCTCAAGGAGACCGTGCCCGAGGTGAAGTTCCGCATGGCGCATGGCCGCATGCCGCCCACCGAGCTCGAAGACATCATGACGGGTTTCTACGACCGGAAGTTCGACGTGCTGCTCTCCACCACCATCGTGGAGTCCGGCCTCGACATCTCGACGGCCAACACGCTCATCATCCATCGTGCGGACATGTTCGGCCTCGCACAGCTTTATCAGCTTCGCGGCCGTGTCGGGCGCTCGAAGCAGCGGGCCTATGCAATCTTCACCACGCCCGCCAACAAGACGCTGACACAGACAGCCGACAAGCGCTTGAAGGTTCTGCAATCACTCGATTCACTTGGCGCGGGCTTTACTCTGGCGAGCCACGACCTCGACCTGCGCGGTGCCGGCAACCTGCTGGGCGACGAGCAATCGGGCCACATCAAGGAGGTTGGCTACGAGCTCTACCAGCAGATGATCGAAGAAGCCGTGGCCAAGCTCCGTACCGGGGAAGATTCGCTGGAGAGTGACGGCCAGTGGTCGCCGCAAATCAATATCGGTACCTCCGTGCTGATCCCCGAAAGCTATGTCGAGGACCTGCAGGTGCGTCTTGGTCTCTACCGCAGGCTTGCAGATCTGCACGACCAGCAGGCCGTGGACGCTTTCGGTGCTGAATTGCGCGATCGCTTCGGACCGGTCCCGGAGGAGGTCAACCATCTCCTCGCCGTCGTCTCCATCAAGCTACTCTGCCGCACCGCCAATGTGCAGAGTGTCGACACGGGGCCGAAGGGCGCGGTCATGGGTTTCCGGGGCGACGCCTTTGCCAATCCAGGCGCTCTTGTCCAATGGATCACAGGGCAGGGCAACAAGGCCAAGTTGCGGCCTGACATGAAGCTTGTCGTCATGCGTGACTGGGAGACGCCCGAAGAACGGCTCAAGGGTACACGACAGTTGATGCAGACGTTGGTGAAGCTGGCGGCATAGCGGATCTGTTCCACTCCATGCCGTCATTATGCCAACATTCCCGCCAGTGTCTGGCTGACGACGTTGAACTTCAACCTTCGGCAACTTCCTTTGAAACTCGCAAGATAGCGTCAGCAATTACCTCGGGCGACTGCGCGCCAACCAGTGCGTAGCTCTGTGCGAGGATGAAGGTTGGCACACCCGTCACGCCGATGTTGGTCGCGTGCTCGATCTCGGTCCTGGTTTCTGCAATATCCTGTTCGGTGTCGAGCAGTTGGCGGATCTGTTCGGCGTTGATGCCGGCCTCGCCCGCGCACTGGGCCAGCACGTCGCGGTTGCCCACGTCCTTGCCCTCGCTCCAGTAGGCCATGAACAGGCGCTCGACCATTTCCGTCTGCCGTTCCACCGTGTGTGCCCAGCGGATCAACCGGTGGGCGTCGAGCGTGTTGGGGGTTCTGGTAATGATATCGAAATTGTAGGGAACGCCGATTTCCTTTCCCGCCTCGATCAGCGGGTCGTGAATGGTTTGCAGACGCTCCGCGCCGAACTTGCTCAGCATGTATTGCTGCCGATCAAAACCCTCGGGCGGAATGGTGGGGTCGAGCATATAGGGCCGCCAGCGGATGAACACCTCCTTGTCCATCGCGGCCAGTGCCACGTCGAGGCGGCGCTTGCCAAGGAAGCACCAGGGGCAAATGATGTCGGAAACGACGTCGATGGTGAACCGTTCAGCCATGGCTCAGGGCCTCTCCAGCGCTTTCCGGTTGAGCTTGCCATTTGCGGTTCGCGGGAGCGCGGGCACGAACCAGATCTGCTTCGGGCACTTATAGGCCGCGAGCCGTTCTCTCACAAAGGCCAGAACAGTGTCTTCGTTAACGCGTGCACCCTCGCATGCGACAAGGAAGGCTGCGATGATCGAGGTGGTTTCGTTAACGCGCCATTCTCGCACACCAGCATCGGCTATTGCCTCATGCTGAAGAAAAACCTTCTCGACTTCGAGCGGCGAGACGCGGAAACCGCCGGCATTCATCATGTCGTCGATGCGGCCATGGCACCAGAGGTAGCCTTCCGCATCGAATTCTGCGGTGTCGCCCGTGGCGAACCAATCTCCGGTAAAGCGTTCTTCGCCCCAGTAGCCAAGGAACAGGCCGGGGTCGGTGCGGTGCACCGCGATTTCGCCATCATCCAGGATCTTCACCGACCGACCCTTCTGCGGCCTGCCCGGAGAACCGGGCTTCACCGGCACGGAAGGGGAGGAGGAAATGTAGGTCGAGATCTCGCTCATCCCGAGTGCTTCATAAAGCTCGGTCCCGGTCTGCTCCCTCCAGCCCTCGAGGATCGGCCTGGCAAGTGCCTCGCCCGCCGTGAGGCCGTGGCGGAGCGTGGCGTTCGGGCGGAAGCCCGTGCGCAACAGGTGGCGGTAGATGCCCGGCACGGAGGCCATGATGGTGACGCCATGGCGGGCAATGAGGGCGGCCCAAACGGCGTCATCCTTGGCCCCGGTATAGACGACCGAGGTGCAGCCATTCGCGAAGGGGTCGAACAGTCCGGTGCCCAGCGTATAGGTCCAGTTGAAGGCACCTGTGTGCAGCATGACGTCGGAAGGGCCTATGCCGTACCAGCCCTCATACATAGGACGCCGTCCCCAGATCGCGCGCTGGGCGTGGAGCACGCCCTTGGGCGTTCCCGAGGTGCCGGACGTGAAGATCATGTAACCGGGGTCGTCAGCGGCGGTATCCGCATAGGTGCCGGCAGGGCAGACTTTCAGCTTGGCGATGTCTTCGGGCGAAAGAACGGTGACGCCATCGATCTCCGGCAAGGACAGCAGTCCATCCCATGCGAGGAATCGTGCCCCACTGTAAGTCAGGAGTGAAGCGACCTCATGAGGTGTGAGCATGGGCGACGCCGCGATGGGTATCGCACCCATGGCGTTGGCCGACAAGAACACGAGCGCATAGTCGAGGGAGTTGCCCATGCGAACGAACACGCGCATGCCGGGTTCGACACCCAACTTGCGCAGACCCTCCGTCATCCGGAGGACTGTGTCTTCGAGCGCGCCGTAACTCCACCGCTCGGCAGTGGCACCTTCGACGATCAGCGCCGTCTTTTCCGCGGGCTTCTCCGCAAGGCAGTAACGCGCGAGGTTCAGGCGGTCCGGCGGTTTCGCGCCGGTGAACGTCATTTGTTGCGCCAGAGTGTCGTCGCCTCGAAGCCGGGCAGCGGCTGTACGTCAGGTCGGCCTATATGGTTCCATCGGGCCACCCACTGGCCACCTGCGTCATAGAACGGCACCAAGTAGAAGCCGGAGACCAACAGCCTGTCTTCGGCACGGACGGCTGCCACGAAGTCCTCGCGGGTCTTTGCGTCGAGCATGGCCTGGATGGCACGGTCCACCGCCGGGTCCGCAATGCCGGGATAGTTGCGTGTTCCGGGCACGGTCCGACCGTCCGAACCATAGTAGAGAACCTGCTCGTTGCCTGGTGAGAGCGAGTTGAACCAGGTAGCTGGGATCATGTCATAGTCGTAGCTGTTCTGCAGCGAGGTGAACTGTGCCGCGTCGATGATGCGCACATTGGCGGTGATGCCGATGGCGGAAAGTGTACGCTGGTAGTGCAACGCGATCTTTTCCTGGTCCCGGTCCTTGACCAGGATCGTGAAGGTGAAGGGTTCCCCCTTGGCGTTGACGAGTCCCTTGTCAGATACCGTCCATCCGGCCTCGGCCAGCAGGCCCACAGCCTTGCGCAGCATCTTGCGATCGCGGCCGGAGCCATCGTTCACGGGCAACTTGTAACTGCCGTCCACAAATTCCGGCTTGAGCTTCGCCAGCGCATTCCCAAGTACCTGCCGTTCGGCGTCGTCAACCGGTTTGCCCTCGGAGGACAGTTCGGATCCGCCATAGTAGCCATAAGTCCGACGATAGGCGTTGTTGAAGAGGTTGGCGTTGGCCCATTCAAAGTCGAAGGCCATAACCAGCGCCTCGCGCACACGCGCATCCTCAAAGATCGGACGGCGGGTGTTGAAGATGAAGCCGGAGGCGGGTGCCGGAGTCTTCTGCTCAACTTTCTCGAGCGCAACCTTGCCATCCTTGGCCGCGGGAAAATCATATCCGGTGTTCCAGCGGCCCGGGTCGGTTTCGATGCGAACATCCGCGATGCCGGATTTGAAAGCCTCGAAGGCGGCGTTCGCATCGCGATAGTAGTCAAAACGCACGGTGTCGAAGTTCCACAAACCTTTTCCGATGGGCAGAGCTCCGCCCCAGTAAGCGGGGTTCTTGCGGTAGGTAATGGTCTCGCCCGCCTTAATCTTGTCCATCACATAGGGACCTGTTCCGACCATCGGGTCGAGCGTGGTCTGGGTAAAATCCTTGCCTTGCCAGGCAGCCTTGGGAAGGATCGGCATCAGGCCGACGATCAGCGGCAGTTCGCGGTCGCCAGACTCCTGGTGGAAGGTGATGGTGTGATCGTCCGGTGTCTCGACCTTGGTGACCTTGGAATAGGAGTTCTTGAAGTTGGGTCGACCCTTGTCGCGCAGGGTCTCCATCGAGAATGCAACATCGGCGGCAGTGACGGGCGTTCCGTCGGAGAACTTCGCCTCGGGCCTGATCTTGAAGGTGAAGGTCTGGCGGTCATCGGAAACGTCGATGGTTTCGGCAAGCAGGCCATACAGCGAGAAGGGCTCGCTCCAGTTTCGGCCAAGCAGGCTTTCGAACACGTAGGTTCGGGTGCCGGTCACGGACTGCCCCTTGACGATGAACGGGTTCACGCTGTCGAAGGACCCAGTGATGGCTTGCCGCAATTCACCACCCTGAGGAGCATCGGGATTGGCGTAGGGCAGGCTCTTGAAATCTGGCGGCAGAGCCGGTTCGCCCAGCATGGCGATGCCGTGCTTCGGCTCGGCCATGGCGAGCGTGGTAAGGGCCATGAAGGCCGAGGCAAGAAGTGCGGAGCGGCGGAGCATGGTCATGGACCCTCGATGGCAATGCGAATCGCGAGTTATCATGGCCGAGCACGCCCGGCCATGAAAGCAAGAGTTCAACGCACCAGGATGTTCTGGAACTGCCAGGGATCCTTGCGGTCGAGATCGGTGGCGAAGAGTTCAACCACCGAGTCGAGCGGAGTCCAACCCGTGTAAACCCCGCGCATCGGACCGAGATAGGGTGACTGGATCTGGAGGCAGCGCTTGTAGTCCATCTCGTCGGTCTCGACGATGCCGGCCAACGGGTTCTCGATGGCCCAGATCATGCCGGAGAGCACGGAAGAGGACACCTGCAGGCCCGTTGCGCTGTTGTTCGGAGCGAGTTTCCGCGCCTCTTCGATCGAGAGTTGCGAGCCATACCAGTAGGCATTCTTCTTGTGGCCGTAGAGCAGAACACCCAATTCGTCGCGGCCATCGGCAATCTGGTTCTCGTCGAGGACGTAGAAGTTCTTCGGGTGCTTTCCGCCATTACCCAGCATTTCGACCCACGAGAGGACGGCGTCGTTCGATGGATGGTAGGCGTAGTGGCAGGTCGGACGGTAGGTCACTTTGCGACCCGAACGCACGGTGTAATAATCCGAGATCGAGATTGCTTCATTGTGAGTAACCAAGAAGCCGAAGTGCGGGCCCTCGGTTGGCGTCCAGGTGCGCACGCGCGTGTCAGCACCCGGTGTCTCGATGTAGATCGCCGCGCCGCAGCCAGACTTGTGGCGCTTGCCCTTGGGAGGCAGCTTCTTCTCATGCGTGCCCCAGCCCAGTTCAGCAGGCTGCAAGCCTTCGGAGATGAAGCCCTCGACCGACCACGTATTCACGAATGTGCCAAAGGGCTTCGGTTCCTTGGTGCGCTGCGTGTCGCGCTCGGCGACGTGGATGCCCTTGACGCCCAGCTTCTTCATCAGCTTGGCCCATCCATCTCGCGTGGTGGGTTCGGCAACCTTGGTCTTTGTCGCCTTGGCGATGTCCATGAGCGCCTGCTTGACGAACCACGACACCATGCCGGGGTTGGCCCCGCAACAGGAGACGGCAGTGGGGCCGGGCCCAAGCGCCTTCTTGAGCGCCAGCATGTGTTCGCGCATCGCATAGTTGGTGCGGTCGCCCTGCGGCATCTTGGTGTTGTAGTAGAAACCTGGCCACGGCTCGATGACCGTGTCGATGTAAAGAGAGTGCGTTTCGCGTGCGAGGCGCATGATGTCGAGGCTGTCGACGTCGACGGAAAGGTTCACGATGAAGGCCGGCCCCGGACCGGCGGTGAGCAGAGGCTTCAGCAACTGCCGGAAATTCTTCCTGGTGATGGCCGCCTTGATGAAGGAGGCGCCTTGCTTCTCGACCAGCTGGCTCCTGGACGCGTCGGGATCAATGACCGTGATCAGCTTGGGATCGCATTTGATGTGGCGGAGGATCAGCGGCAGGGTTCCCCTGCCGATCGAGCCGAAGCCAATCATCACGATGGGGCCATTCCACGCGGCGTGCACGGGCCAGTTTGTCATTTCATCGAAACTCCTGTGTATGAGCGACAAGTTCTGCGCCTATAGCGGGTGGAACCGTCATTCAAAAGAGAAATGTGAAATGGCAACAAGGCGTGACTGTGACTGCGCCGGTCAGTTTTCCGGTGGAGGATTTGGATCGCCTCTGCGGCGGGAAAACTTCGCCAGTTCCCATTCAATGCGGGCCGTCTTGTAGGCATCGATGACCGAAAAGCCATAGATCAGGATGCCGCCTGCATGACGCATGAAGAAACTGGCGTTTTCCGGGGCGAGCCGCATGCTCACCCACCCGAGAATGATGGTGAAGAACAGAAACATCAGTCCGCGCTGGGCCTTGCCGAGCAGAACATGCCCTGCGCCAGGCAGAATGACGGCAGCAGCGAGTACTGCGTAGGGGTTCACGGGTTTTGTCATCATGGGGAGGCCGTTTCCCATGTTTCAATGTCTTGGCGCAAGGCGATGAGCAGGTCGAGGCTGTCGGTTACCATCAGCGGATCGATAATGACGTCACCGAAGTCAGCCTGGCGGAACACGCCATAGCGGGCGCGGTCCGCTTCTCCTGCGAGAAGGACGATGCGGAGCCCCTTGGGTGTGATCAGCAGTTCCTTGCCGTACCGGCTGTGAAACAGCGCAAGATGGCGGGCGATAATCTTCAGGTCCGGCATATGCTCTGCGTCGTCAGTGCGGATCACCGCATCCTTCGGGAAGTCAGGGGGGGTCGGCTCGGTGATGGGGAGATGATCGAAATTGGAGAAGCTGGAAGATCCGGCCGGACGCATCATCAAGTCCATTGTTGCCCGCACCGGGAGTTCGCCAGGCAGGGTCACCATCAGCCACAGGCTGGGCAGCTTGCGCACCGCCAGCGTGTCGGTCACCACCTTCACCTCGGCGTTGTGGCCCTTGTAGCGTCCAGTCAGAACATACGTCCCGGCGGTGATGCCAGAGCTGATGTGGGGGGCGTCCAGCACGGCGGCGGCCGCGGAAAGTAAACGATCAGGCTCGGACTTGCGCCGCTGAGCCGTCGAAATGGCATGCCGCGCGAGAAGCACCGCGAGCGCAGCGGCCAAAGCCGTTCCGATGATCACTTGCCACATGCAGACCGCCAGAATTCATGAGGCCCGCCTCGAAAGGCGGGCCTGCATCTTGTTGAGGTTCAGTAGCCCCGCGGCTTGGGCCACGGCATGGTGAACTGGTCACCACGCTTCACGTAGCGGTAGCGGTAGAAATGGAACCACAGCGACATGATGACATAGAACACCACCATGGCCGTGAGCTGCGCTCCATAGCCGAGGAAGATGGCGAAGTAGGTCACCACGCACAGTGCCAGCAGCACGATCGCCGGCAGCGGGTGGAAGGGATGGGTGTATCCGCGCTGGATCGTGCCGAGTGGCCACTTGTTCCGGAACATCATGATATTGACGCTCATGAACGTGTAGTGGAGCACACCCGAAAGGATCGAGAACGTGATTGCCTGACCGAGGTTTGCGATGAAGGCGAAGGCGAGCGCGATCGGCACGAGGAAGATGATGGACCGGTAAGGAGTCCGGTACACCGGGTGAACCGCGGAGAACCACGGCGGCAGGTAGCGGTCGCGGCCGAGCGAGAACCAGGCCCGTGCCGCATCGTTGATGCAGCCGTTGGCCGAGGCCAGCGCAGCGAGAATGGTGGCTACGAACATCATGTTTTCCAGCAACGCGCTTCCGGTCAGCTTGCCGGCATCGAGAAGCGGGTAGTAGGTGAAGCCCAGATACTGCCAGGGCATCAGCGAAGCGCAGATGTACCAGGTCAGCGAGGCACCGATGAGCAGCGTGATCATGCCGGCCATGGTGCCATAGGGCAGCGAACGTGCGGGTGAGCGCACTTCCTCGGCCGCCTGGGTTGTTCCCTCGATGCCGAGGTAGAACCAGATGCCCCAGTGGAATGCGGCGATGACGCCGATCCAGCCGTAGGGCAGGGCATTCTCCGGCGTCACCATCTCGTTCAGCTTCAGGATCGTTCCCTGGCTCCACGGCTGGACCGAGAAGAACAGGACGATGATGGCCAGATAGGCAATCGCCGTGATCACGAAGTTGACGTTCAACGTCATCAGCACGCCGCGGTAGTTCAGTGCCGCGAGGCCCACAATGACGATGGCGATGATGCCCTTGTAGTGCCAATCACTGAAACCCTCACCGGCATAGGCCTTCACCGTGTCGGCGATGAGGATGGCGTTGGACACCTCGAGCATGGTGTAGGCGAACACGAGGTAGAGCGCCACGTTGAAGGCCATGAGTGGGCCGACGATGTGCTTGGCCTGCGCATATTGGCCGCCGGCCGCGGCGACCGTCGAGGTCACCTCGGAATCGATCATGGCGACGGAGGTGTAGAGAAGGCCGATCACCCAGCAGATGATCAGCGCGGCGAGCGTGCCGCCCTTGTCGGCGGCGAAATTCCAGCCGGTGTATTCGCCGACCAGGACGATGCCGACACCCAGGGCCCAGACGTGGCCGGGGCCGAGGATGCGCAGCAGTGAAACCCTCTTCACCTTATCTGCAGCGGAAGCAGTTGCGTTCGACATCTGGCGCCCCTCAGACCTTGTGGGTTTCTTGGTAGGCCTCGATCTCGCCTTCGCGCGATGAGGTCAGGGTTGCCTCCGAATAGGTCGTGTCGACGCGGAACCAGTCATAGAGCATCCAGAGGGAGAGGGCGGCGGCAAGAACCCAGCCAGCATTTGCGATCATGATCCACATGGCTGTTCCCTCACTTCTTCTTTTCGTTGAATTTTTCCGCGATCACCTCACGGTATTCCTTGTCCGAGGCTCGGAAGAGAAAGATGAAGTACCCGGCGATCACCGCCGCCAGGATGATCAACTGAAACCAGTCGACCGTGTAGTCGAACTTGTTCTGGATGATGTCATGGGCAGCGGCCGCGTCGGCGAAGCCGAGCTTGACCCATTGTTCGACCTGCGCCGGGGTCTGGCCGAGCGCTTCCCAGGTCGGGTTCTCGATCTTCACGATCGAGCGGGAGACACCGGCCCAGCCTGCCTGCAGCGGAAGCCACAAGGCGAGGAAGATGGCGGCGACTACGAAGATGATGTCCACCCATTGCATGAAGCGGCTCTGTTCGGGGGGCGTGTAGCGGGCCATGGTCAGCGTCCCTTCCGCATCTCGTCGAGATGCTTGATGTCGAGCGAGTAGATGAACTTCTTGTCCTCCGCGTAATGGCGGAGCATGGCGCCGACAGAGGCGGTGTTGAAGATCAGCAGCACGACAGCCGCGATCAGCACGACGACCCGCACCCCGGTGTCCGGGATGTATGGCCATGACATGACGAGGACGAAGATGATGGTAACCCAGAGGGCCAGCACGAATAGCCATGCACCACGGCGATCGCCCTGATACATCGCCTCAATGCGTTGATTGAGGTCAGACATGCGTTTCTCCCATTGACCAGCCATTATCCTCGCAGCGGGCTGGGCCAATCCCCTTTGTGTGAGTCGATTGCTGCGAAGCAATTTTGTTAACAGGGAGGAAACTCCCGCTTGCATTCGATGTCAAGTAATCCCGGCGTCTTCCGCCTGCAGGACGTCGGTTTCAGCTCATGGATGGCTTGAACGGTGCGAACCGTGCGCCGATGTCGTGGGCGGACAGCCCAGTCCCCAGCGATGCGATGGCGAATTCGGGTTGACGAAGAACCCGGCTGAGCAAGCCCAGCGCGCGTGCTGGCCATGCAATACCGGCTGCGCTGCGGGCGGGCTCGGCGATGTTCATCTGCAGGCTGTAGGATCGGCCGTTGAAGATCACCTTCCACGAAATCGTGTCCCATGGAATGGGATTCGCCGAAAGCCTGCGGTCCAGCAGGCCCGCGTCCGTCAGTTCGATGGCATTGCCGACGAGGTTGGCGATCCGCCAGCAATGCCCAACCATCACCATGCCCGCGAGGCACAGCACCACGCCCATGATGATCAGCACCGCCGCCCCGCCGTTCTCGCTCGGGCGCAGCAGGCCATAGCCCGCCAAGGCAAACAGCACCCCGACGGCGATTTCTGCAACCCAGAACAGAAGCAGCAGACGGGCGACGAGTGGACGGTTGGGGATGAGCACGGGCGCGGGCATGCGCTAGGATGTCCCGGGAGGGCCCCCGGAAGTCAAGTGTTGCCAGCCACCCCCATGAGAGGATACTCACCGCCTGAAACGATTCAGGAACAAGAATGGCCAAGCCCGCCAAGTCCGCTGACTCCCTTTTCGACGATCTTCCCGCCGCATCGAAGCCGCAGTCCACCAAGGGGCCGGCCAGGTCGCGCGGCGAGGAGAGCTACACCGCAGCCGACATCGAGGTGCTGGAAGGCCTTGAGCCGGTCCGCCGCCGGCCGGGCATGTATATCGGCGGCACCGACGAGAAGGCGCTGCATCATCTCTTCGCCGAAGTGCTCGACAATGCCATGGACGAGGCCGTGGCCGGCCATGCCACATGGATCGATGTCAGCTACACCGAGGACGGCTATCTCTCGGTCATTGACAACGGCCGCGGCATTCCCGTCGACCCGCATCCCAAGTTCAAGGACAAGTCCGCACTAGAGGTCATCATGACCACGCTGCACGCGGGCGGCAAATTCGACTCCGGTGCCTATGAAACCTCGGGCGGCCTGCACGGCGTCGGCGTCTCCGTAGTGAACGCGCTGTCCGACCATGTCATCGTCGAGGTGGCGCGTGGCCAGCAGCTCTACCGGCAGGAATTCCGCCGCGGCAAGCCCACGGGTCCGATTCAGAACCTCGGCAAGGTTTCTGGCCGCCGCGGCACAAAGGTGTCCTTCCATCCTGACGAGCAGATCTTCGGCAGGGGCAACACAACATTCCTGGCGGCGCGGCTCTACAAGATGTCGCGGTCCAAGTCCTATCTCTTCGGTGGAGTCGAGATCCGCTGGTCCTGTGATGCCTCGCTCATCAAGGACAAGGAGACGCCTGACAAGGCAGTGCTTCACTTCCCCGGCGGGTTGAAGGACTTCCTGGCCGAGCGCATCGAAGGCAAGCACCGCGTGGCGGACGAGATCTTCGCCGGTCGCGTCGAGAAGGAAGGGAGCCACGGCACCGTCGAATGGGCGGTCGCCTGGTTCGGCGGCGATGATGGCTTTTCGTCCTCCTACTGCAACACCATCCCCACGCCCGAGGGCGGCACGCATGAGCAGGGACTGCGCACCGCGCTGACCAAGTCGATCCGCACCTATGCGGACATGACTCAGAACAAGCGCGCCGCCATCATCACTGCGGATGACGTGATGACGTCATCGGGGGCACTTCTCTCAGTCTTCATCCGCGAGCCGGAATTTCAGGGCCAGACCAAGGACAAGCTCGCCACGGTGGAGGCCATGCGCATCGTCGAGAACGCGGTGCGCGATCATTTTGACCATTGGCTGACGGGCCATCCCGCGCAGGCTGATCGACTGCTCAACTTCATCATCGACCGCGCCGAGGAACGCATCAAGCGTCGCCAGGAAAAGGACGTCTCGCGCAAGACGGCCGTCCGCAAGCTGCGCCTTCCCGGCAAGCTCGCCGACTGTTCGGCCACGCAGAAGGACGGCTCCGAACTCTTCATCGTCGAGGGTGACTCGGCCGGCGGTTCTGCCAAACAGGCGCGGAACCGCGAGACGCAGGCTGTGCTGCCACTGCGTGGCAAGATCCTCAACGTCGCCTCTGCGACGAAGGACAAGCTCGCCGGCAACCAGCAGCTCGCCGACCTCATCCAGGCCCTTGGCTGCGGCACCGCCTCATCCTACCGTGAGGAGGACCTGCGCTACGACAAGATCATCATCATGACCGATGCCGACGTCGACGGCGCCCACATCGCCTCGCTGTTGATGACCTTCTTCTATCGTCAGACGCCCAAGCTCATCGACGAGGGTCATCTCTACTTGGCCGTGCCGCCGCTCTACAAGCTGGCGCAGGGCCCGAAAGTTGCCTATGCGCGCGACGAGAAGCACCGTCAGGAGCTGATGCGCACCGAAATGTCGGGCCGTGGCAAGGTCGAGGTCAGCCGCTTCAAGGGCCT
>JBEARP010000039.1:0-2928 GCA_041163105.1 Pseudomonadota bacterium | reverse complement strand
CCTCTGCCGTCTCCAGCACATACTGGTCGGCGAAGGGGATCAGCACCGTGTCCTTGCGGCCTTCGACCTTCACGTCGATCAGGTCGCCCGCGCCATAATCCGCCACGTCGACGATCTCGCCCAGAAGCGATCCGTCGCGCAAGTGAACCGAGAGCCCGATGAGGTCATGCACATAGACCTCGTCGTCATCCGGCTCGGGAAGGCGCTCGCGGGCCACGAAAAGTTCCGTGCCCCTCAAGGCCTCCGCGGCATTGCGGTCGGTCACGCCCTTCAGGATGGCGATGAAGCCTTCCTTGTTCGGCCGGACCTTGGCGATCACGATCTTTCCACCCGCGGCCGTTTCGAGTGGCGAGTAGGACGCGATTGCCGCGGGATCGGCGGTGAAGCTCCTGAGCTTCACCTCGCCCCGGATGCCATGCGCACCGGTGATGGCGCCGACGAGAACCATGTCGCGCGGCGCCATTGGTCAGTCTTAGCCGTTGGCGGCAGCGGCGGCGGCAGCAGCGGTCGCGGCGGCCTTCTCGCGCTCCTGGCGCTTCTTGCCGGGCAGAGCCTTGTTCGGGTTGTTGCGGGCTTCGCGCTTGGCGACGCCGGCCTTGTCGAGGAAGCGCAGCACGCGGTCGGTCGGCTGGGCGCCCTTCTTGAGCCAGGCGGCGGCCTTTTCGGCGTCGAGCTTCACGCGGTTGGCGTCGTCCTTCTTCAGCATCGGGTTGAAGGCGCCGACCACGTCGATGAACTTGCCATCGCGCGGGGCGGCCGCGTCGGCGATCACGATGTGGTAGTAGGGGCGCTTCTTGGTGCCTGCGCGTGCGAGTCTCATCTTAACGGCCATGTGGTTTCTCCTTTAATCCGTGTTCTGATCAATTCACTTCTTCTTGCCGAAACCCGGCAATCCCTTGAAGGGCGAGTTGCCCCCTAAGCCCGGCAGGTTGCCGAGGCCGGGAAGCTTTCCCGCCCCGAGGCCCGGAAGCCCCGGCATGGAGGGAAGCGAGCCGCCCTTCATCATGTCCTTCAAATCATCCGGCAGCGCATTGGGGTCGAGCCCTGCGAGTTCTGCCTGCATCTTCTCGAGCTCGGCTGCATCGGGTGCGCCCTTGCCCATCATCTTGCCGAACAGGCCCTTGCCCTGGCCCATCTGCTTCATCATGCCGGCCATCTGGATGTGCATCTTCAAGAGCCGGTTGATTTCCTCGACCTTGGTGCCCGAGCCTGCCGCCACGCGCTTCTTGCGCTTGGCGTCCATCGTCTTGGGGTTCCGGCGCTCGTAAGGCGTCATCGAGCTGATGATGGCCATCTGCCGCTTCAGCAGCTTGTTGTCGAGGTCCATGCCCTCGACCTGCTTCTTGATCTTGCCCATGCCGGGCAGCATGTTCATGACGCCGCCCATGCCGCCCATCTTCTGCAGCTGCTTGAGCTGGTCGGACAGGTCATCGAGATCGAAGGCGCCCTTCTTCATGCGCTCGGCGATCTTCTGCGCCTTGGCCTGGTCGATGTTGAGCGCGGCCTTCTCGACCAGCGAGACGACGTCGCCCATGCCGAGGATGCGGCCGGCGATGCGCTCGGGGTGGAAGTCCTCGAGACCTTCGAGCTTTTCGCCCGTGCCCATCAGCTTGATGGGCTTGCCCGTCACCTGGCGCATCGAGAGGGCCGCACCACCGCGGCCATCGCCGTCGATGCGGGTGAGCACGATGCCGGAGATGCCGATCCGTTCATCGAAGTTGCGCGCCAGCGTCACCGCGTCCTGGCCCGTCAATGCGTCCGCAACAAGAAGGGTCTCGTTGGGCTTCACGATGTCGCGCACGGAGGCGGCTTCGGCGAGCAGTTCCTCGTCGATGGAGAGGCGGCCCGCGGTGTCGAGCATCACCACGTCGTATCCGCCCTTGCGGGCTTCCGACATGGCGCGCTTGGCAATCTCGATCGGCTGCTGGCCGGGAACGATGGGCAGCGTGTCGACGTGAACCTGCTTGCCGAGAATGGCGAGCTGTTCCTGCGCGGCCGGGCGCCTCGTGTCGAGCGAGGCCATCAGCACGCGGCGCTTGTCGCGCTCGGTGAGGCGCTTGGCGATCTTCGCCGTGGTCGTCGTCTTGCCGGAACCCTGAAGGCCGACCATGAGGATGGCGACGGGCGGCGAGGCGCGCAGGTTGAGGGCGGTGTTCTCACCGCCGCCCAGCGTCTCGACCATCGCGTCATGAACGATCTTCACGACCATCTGGCCGGGCTTCACCGACTTGACGATCTCGGCGCCAACCGCCTTCTCGCGCACCTTGTCGGTGAAGGTCTTGACCACCTCGAGCGCCACGTCGGCCTCGAGCAGCGCGCGGCGCACTTCGCGCAGCGCGTCCTCGACGTCGGATTCCGACAGGGCACCGCGTCCGGTGATCTTATCCAGAATGCCCGACAGGCGATCGCTTAAGGTGTCAAACATGTCCCATTCCCTTCGGCGCAAACGAACAACGCACCCGGGGGCGAATCTCGCTGCCGGATGTTGGCCGCCTCACCTCCCGGGAATGTCAGAACCCCATGTGTGAGACCGCCTGAAGACGTTCAAGCCGTCGTGTGATGGCGGGGGCATAGGGGAAAACCCCGGAAGAGTCAAATTTCCCCACGGGCTGAAACCCGGGGGCGCCTCGCGCGTTTCAGCCGGTTCACCTTGAGGGAGCCCCCATGCGATCCGCCCAGACGCCCGACATCGACCTCACCGTCTCGACCGAGCAGGTCTGCTTCATCATCGCCAAGGCCCGTCAGTTCGAGGTGAAGGACCTTCCCACCATCGCCGACCCCGGCTCCAACGCCGCGGACGACCGCATGGTGAGCGTGCTGGAGGCCCGCGCCAGCGACCCCGTGGCCAAGGAGATCCGCGCCTTCGTGAACGCCCTGGACGAGGACCAGCAGATCGATCTCGTGGCCCTCACCTGGGTGGGCCGGGGC
>JBEARP010000038.1:0-44228 GCA_041163105.1 Pseudomonadota bacterium | reverse complement strand
ACACCTGGGCCTCACCGGAATGCTCGCCGAGCCGCGTCAGCTTCTTCACGGGTCGCTACCCGCTGCGCCACAACGTGATGGCCGCGATCCTGCCCCCTGACCTCGCCGCCTCGCAGCAGTCGCCCTATGAAACGACGACGCCGAACATCTTGCGTCGAGCCGGATACAAAAGCGCGCTGTTCGGTAAATCCCACTTCACCAATGCGCCGACATACCCGCAGGTTCCGTCGACCAATCCATACGGCGGCACCGCCGTCACGCAACTCGGCTGGGACTATTTCAAGGGCTGGTATGACGGAGGTCCGAGCGACATCGACACCACGGCTGGCGGCGTCGGCGAGACCGGCACGTATCAGTGCGGCTTCGTTCCAACCAAGGACATCGACCCCGTGAACGGCGCCAACAGCGGGGCCTGCTACCAGGCGAACGGCGACTGCTCCTACATGAGCACCGGCAACGGGTACAAATCACCGGGGCTGTCCTGCCTTGCGTCGGGTGGCATCCTGCAGCCCATTGCATCCTGTCCTGGATCGCCCGGACCGCCGCCAAGCAACCTGAAGTTCAGCCAGCAGAATGGCTACTACGTCAGCGAACTTGTCGAGAACCCCGGTCGCGGGGAAGACGCCGTGGTGAAGACCCCGGACAATCCCGAGAGCCGGGGATACCGGACAACGCGCGAGGCGGACTTCGCCATCGAGTGGATCAACGCACAGCCTGCGGATACGCCGTGGATGGTTACGCTGGCTTTCTCCGCCGCGCACACGCCATACCAGCCGGCCCCGCCGGCGCTCGTCAACAACAAGCTCACCAGGCTCGGAAACACGTGCTCCGGCAACGCCACTGACGATCGTGCCCTGATGACGCAGATGGTCGAGGGCATTGACAAGGAACTGGCCCGGGTACTTGTAGAGACCGGACTTGCAAAGAAGAACAAGAACGGCGTTCTCGTCTACAACGCCAAGGCAGCCAACACCGTGATTGTTGTGGTTGCCGACAATGGCAGTTTTGCCGACAACGTCCGTCTGCCGTTCGATCCAGCCCATTCCAAGGGAACAGTCTACCAGACGGGCGTGTGGGTGCCGTTGATCGTGGCCGGTCCGATGGTGGCATCGCCAAACCGGGCGGTGCGCTCGATGGTCAACATCGTCGACCTTTTCGGGTTCTTCAGTGATGTCGCCGGCATCGACGCAAGGGAGGTCGTGCCCCCCACGCAGGGCCTGGATTCGCAGCCCCTGCTTCCCTATCTCGTCAATCCGCGGCAGGACGCCTCGCCCATCAGGACGACCAACTTCACGCAATACGGCACCAACACCCGATCGATCAGCCATGTCGACGGTGCCTGCGTGATACAATCCGTCAACACCTGCACCACGCTGTTTCCGACGAAGGATCTCTGTCAGAACGGATACGGCGGCATCTGGTATGGGGAGGGAACGGACGTCGGCGACCTCGCGAGCTTCGATAACGGCAACGGCCTGACGACATGCTGCCAGGTCAACCAGTATCTCAATTCGGTGAACCAGCCGCTGGCGGCGCTCCTGCCGGATGAGTCCTTTGGCGTGCGCAACCAGTCTTACAAGCTCGTTCGCCAGACGGCGACCAACATTGACATGGCGAACCCGGCACTCTCCGTGGATGGCGCAAACTGCCTCTCGATCACGACGGACGAGTTCTTCAGGATAGACCAGAGGCCACGCAACCCAACGATTGACCGGCCAACTGGCGAAAGGGCCAATAACCTGCTGGCGCCGGGCACCGGGCCCGGCGAGGGCAGCAGCCAGCTCTCGGGCCGCCTGAAAGTCAATTATGATGCTCTGGTCACCAGCCTGAACGACACGCTCAGTTCCCAGAAGGCGTGTCCGGGTGATGCCAATCTTGACGCGGTGGTGAACAACGCGGACCTGATCAACCAGGCTGAGTGGAGGAACATAACCGGTGACACGTCCACCTGGTGGGACCTGAACCGCGACGGTTATACAAACGATGATGATCGTGACGCGCTTCTCGGCCTCACAGCGACGTCGAATTGCGCACTTCAGCCGGGGCAGTACCGCTAGCAACAACGGCCGGGCATTGCCCGGCCGTTCCCCGTCGCCATGTTGTTTGCCTGCGAGGTTCTCACAGGGCAGGGCTGCGGTATAGGGTTCGGCCCTTCACCGCGATCTCCACATCGACCAGGTAGGGCCGCATGCCCGCCGGGTTCATGGTGATGCCGAGGCCCGGAACCGCGGGCAGGGTGATTCCGCCGTTGGCATCGGGCGTCAGGTCCGTCTCGCTCATGTCCCAGGCCACGCTCTTGGGTGCGAAGGGGTATTCGCAGATGCGATGGTTGTCGAGCCCGGCATAGGGCTGGAGCGAGGCGCACAAGGCAAGGTGCGAGGTGAATGTGTGGTTCACGTAGGTGACGCCGCGCGCTGCTGCATAATCGGCCGCGCGCTTGGCCTGACCGATGCCGCCGATGCGCCCGCAGTCAATTTGCAGGAACCCGACCCGTCCATAGTCGACCAGTTGCTGGGCCATGTGGAAGCTGTGCGCAGCCTGCAGCAGGTCCATGCATTCCATGTCCACCGCGGCATGGATTGCGGCAATGTCCGCCACGGACTCGAGGCGCTTTCCCAGCACAACGTCGCGCACCGGCTTGCAGGCGCCATGCGACATGGGCGTCACGAAGGCGGCGATGGAGACCAATGGCGAGGCCTCGCATTCGCCCCAGCCGGTCACACCATCGGCGGTAACGCGCACCACCAGCGCATCCTGACTGCCGTCGCCGATGTCTTCCACCTTCGGCATGGAGAGATAGAAGAAATCGACGGCATCGACGCTGATGTTGGTCCTTCCAGCTACTGGAAATCTTCCATGGGAGGTGCTGTTTCGTCGATGGCGTCCAGTCCTTCGTCAACGTCCGGGTCAGCACCCTGTGGTGCTGCATCCTTGGCATCGGACAGGAAGATGATGGCGGCAGGCGTGTCATCGGCGTTGAAGCGAACGACGAAAGCAGCCTTGGGCAGCAGTGCCCGCAATGCTCGCTCGAGGCTGGCGCCCCGAATGCGGTTGTCGGCGACAGTGCCATCCAACGGATAACCCTGGATGGTGGCGCCAGTGGCGGCGGCGATCGCGTCGATCACCTCCGTCGTGGAGGCCTGGCCGGATACGTCGATGTCATAGCCCTTGCCGGCCGGCGCGACGCTCACCTCCGCTGCAACGGACCCGCACAGCAAGGTGCCGATGAGCAGGGTGTTGGCGGGTACGGAGAACCACCTCAGCATGTTTCGGCCTGTTGGCTTGACGTCCGTGGCATCAGTTTCGGTCCCCTGCTTTCAGCATAGGTGGTGGACTTGCTGCGGGCAACGCCTCAACCCCACAGAAGATAGCAGGCAGCCGCAGCGTCATAGCCGTGGATCGTCTGGCCTTGTGCGAAATGGCGCATCAGTTCGGCACGCACGCGCTGGCGTGCGGCACGGGCAGCTTGCTCGTCTTCCGCCAGCAGGCGGTCGAGGTCGGGTGGGATCGCGACCTGTATCGCGCCGGCAGGGGCACTTGGCTTGGCCTTGCCTGGTTCCCACGCAGCACAATCCTGTGCGCGTTTGGAGTCGAGGTGCCAGTCGGCGCGCAGTCGATCGGAAGGGAGCCCGGCGTTGATGCCCTTCATCACGCCATAGTAGTCAGGGTGATAGGTCGAGACCTCGGCGCCAAGCCTTGCGATGTTGAGGTGCGCGTTGGTGTGGCGCAGCGGGTCGAACGTCCAGCGCACCAGTGTGATGCCGCGTGCTAGGCACCAGTTGCGCTGGTAGCGCTTGAGGCTGAGGGCGAGCCCCTTTCCGCGCTGGTCCGGGTGAACTGCCAGCCGGTGCGAATGCTGAATGGTTGGCTCGCGTGTTGGAAAGCCGAAGACATAGCCCACAAGCCGCTCGCCTTCGAAGGCGCCGGCGACGAGGCCGCCCTCGTGCTGGATCACCATCATCAGGTCGGCGGGGTCTTCGGTGTCGTCAGCGCCCCAGACGTCGCGCTGCAGCTGCTCGGCCTTGAAGAACTCCTCCATGCCGGAAAGATCGCGGATGATCATGCCGGAAAGCGCTCCGTCGCGACGGTGACCTTGTCGAGGAAGGTGCGGTCGAGTGTCACGCCAATGCCGGGCCCCCTCGGCACGGGCATGCGGCCATCGGTGGCTTCCAGCGCCTCGTTGACGATGTCCTTCGCGAAATAGCGACTGGAGCTTGAAGTGTCGCCGGGCTTGCGGAAATTGGCCAGCGTCGAGAGGTGGATGTTGTGGGCGCGCCCGATGCCCGACTCGAGCATGCCGCCGCACCAGACGGGGAAGGTCCATGCCGCGCAGAGGTCATGAATGCGGCGTGCCTCCTGATGGCCGCCGACGCGCCCGACCTTGATGTTGATGACGCGGGTGGCGCCGCTGGCCAGCGCCTTGCGTGCGTGTCCGGCGGTGCGAATGCACTCATCGAGGCAGATCGCAGTCTTCATCCGGGGCTGAAGTACGGCGTGGTCGTGGATGTCGTCCCAGGCCAGCGGCTGCTCGATATAGTCGAGGCCGAAGCCGTCGAGCGCCGTCATTACGTCCATGTCGGCCAGCGTGTAGGCGCTGTTGGCATCAACCGTAAGGTGGGCATCGGGCAGGGCGGCACGCACCGCCGCAACGAGCTTCACGTCATGGCCCGGCATGATCTTGAGCTTGATGCGCTTGTAGCCGAGCGCCAGGTGTTTCTGCGCCCGCGCGATCGTATCTTCGATGGGGCCGATCCCCAGCGACACGCCGACGTCAATCGCGTCGCGCTCTCCGCCGAGCAGCGTCTTGAGCGGCAGGTTCAGCGACTTGGCCCACAGGTCGCAGAAGGCCATTTCGACCATAGCCTTGGTCATGTAGTGGCCGCGCCAATGGACGAGCAGTTGTTCGACGGCTGCCGGGTTTTCGAAGCTCTTGCCGACGAGCTGTGGCACTAGCACGTCGCGCAGCAGCATCATGGCGCCGGCGATGGTCTCGTCCAGATAGTCGGGAAGCGGGTCCATCACGCCTTCGGCATAGCCTTCGATGCCGTTTGACCGGAGGGTGAGAAGCGGAAACAGCTTCTCATGCATCGTGCCGGTGGCGATGGTAAAGGGTGTGAGCAGGGGGAGGCGGACGAGGCGCAGCTCGGCGCCGTCGATCTTCAGGGGCGTGGTGGTCATGGCAGTCTCCATGCCCCTAGGGCTTATGGAGACTGCCTGCTCGTTTCAAGCCCCCAGATGCTTGTCATCAATCCGGACAGCCACACCCGCCGTGGCGATGACGGAGGCGCCGCCACCTTCGTCGTCGGGAACATCCAGCCCACCCTTGACGACCTTCACCCGGGCCTTGCCTACGGGCAGGCTGGCTATCACCTTCGCAGCATCCACCAATTCGGGCTTCTGCACGCCGATCGTCACCTCGATGTCGAGATCTGCCGTGTCGATATTCAGGGTGCGCAGGAAGGCGAGGGAGGAGTGGTGGATGCAGTCCTGCACGGCGCGCAGGGCGGCCTTGGTGTAGTCGCCGCCATGCATGTCGTTGCCGTGGCCCATTTCCAGGATGATGCGCTTGAGGGCCATTACCTGGTCTCCATGTCGAGGTAGACGACGGCCGCGGCATTGGCGATCACCGTCAGGCTGGTGCCTTCGTCGTTCATGATCTCGAGGCCGCCCTCGACGACCTCGACCTCGCGGGTGCCATAGGGCAGCACCTCGGCGACCGCTGCCTTGTCGACGAGGTCGGGCTTCGGCACGCCGACCAACACCTTCACATGCATGTCCTCGGGTTTCCGGCCAAGGGCAGGGGCGATGGTGAGGGAGTTGTGCCAGAGCGCATCCTTCAGCGCCCTAATGGCGGCCTTGGTGTAGTCCGAGCCGCGCAGGTCGGTTCCCATGCCGAGTTCGACGATCATGCGCTTGTGCGCCATGCTGAATGTCCTCGCATGCGGGGCTAGAGTTGAACGCCCTTGGTCAATGCCCCGTCGATCACCAGGTTGGTGCCCATGGTGAAGCTCGATGCCGGGCTCGACAGGAATACGATGCTCTTGCCGATCTCCTCCGGGGTCGCCATGCGGCCGGTTGGGTTGAGGGAGAGCGCCTGCTTGAACAGGTCGGGCAGGTTCTGCTCGATGTAGTGCCAGATGCCATCCTTGAAATAGACATTGCCGGGCGATACCGCATTCACCCGTATGAGCTTCGGCGCCAGCTTGTGCGCAAGGCCCTGGGCATAGTGGATGAGGGCAGCCTTGAAGGCGCCATAGGCCGGTGAGGTGAAATCCACCTCGCGGCCGGACACCGAGGACACGATGACGATCGAAGGCCACTTCGACGCCTCGAGATAGGGCAATGCCGCGTTGACGGTGCGGACCGTGTGCATCATGTCGATGTCAAACTGGGCCTGCCATGAGGCTTCCGAATCCTCCGCGGCGGCAAGGGCGGAGACGTTGGCGACCACGATGTCGATGCCTCCCAATGCCTGTGCGCTTTCCGCCACCCAGCCTTCAAGTGCCTGCTTGTTGCCCACGTCAATGGCTTGGCCAAAGGCCTTCACGCCCTTGCCCTTGAGGCTGGTCACCGTCGCTGCCACGTCGTTGGCATTGCGCGAGCAGATCGACACGTTGGTGCCTTCCTCCGCGAAGATGTCGGCCGCGCGGCGGCCGATTCCCTTGGTGCCGCCGGTGACCAGTGCGTTCAACCCCTTGAGGCCAAGATCCATTGCCGTCTTCCTCCCTTGCCGTTTCGTTGGTGTCAGTTGCTGATGTAGGATTTGAGGATTGATGCGCCCAGCGTATATTTGGGGTCGACCATGTTGCCAACCCGCATGCGCCCGGCCTGGGTCAGCAGGAAATACGCCTCGAGCTCGTCGAAGCCATAGTCGGCAGCGAGCCAGCGGGTGAGTTCGCGGTAGGCAATGCGGGCAGCATCCTCCATCGGGCGGGCAGAGCCGATGGTCATGATGAAGTCCTCCGTCTCCAGCCGTGGCCAGGCGATGGACCAGTTCTTGATGAGGTCGACCTGGATCGTCGTGGTCGAGGGCATTTCCACGGCGACCCCGCAGAGTTCGCCGTCGCCCTGCCGTCCATGGCAATCGCCCAAGTAGAGGAAGGCGTCCTTGTGGTGGACGGGGAAATAGACCACGGCACCCGGCGCGACATCCGGCAGGTCCATGTTGCCGCCCCAGTAGTCGGGCTGGAGCGATAGCACCGCCTCGATCTGTGGGGACACGCCCAGCGTGCCGATGAAGGGCTCGTAAGGAAGGGTGATGCGGTCGTTGAACTTCACGCCCTGCTCAGTCACGTGATACTTCATCACACGCTCGGGCAGCGGCGGGTTCAGCATCGCCGTCTGTCCGTTCGACACGAGGCCGCCGAACTCCGGGATCAGCGCCGAGGTGCCAACGGGCTGCGGCCCACGCGGAAAGATCGAGTGGATGTGGACGCACAGCACGTCGCCGGGTTCCGCACCCTCCACCGCGATCGGCCCGCACTGCGGGTTGACGAAAGGCATGGTGAGCTTCTGCGAGGGCAAGTCCTGCTCGGTCTTGATGACGCCGCCAAAGGCGTCCTCGGTTTCGGCCACCACGATATCGCCCGGGCGAATCGCCAGTACCGGCTTGGCATAGGGTCCATAGACGTAGTGATAGTCCCCCTGAACCGCCTTGTTCAGAAGGTGCGTCTTTCCCGCGTTGCCGCGCGCCACGGCCTTGCGTCCCATGTAGCTCTGTTCCAGCCAAGCCATGTTGTTCCTCTCCCCCTTGTGGCAGTTGCGAGCAGACCCGGAGCCGGGCCGCCCGACGTTTGATTTCATGACGCAGGTGGCATGCCACTGTGCTCTGCAGCAAGCCAGAACATCATTATCGTCGTGTTACTTGCCGGGCACCATCCCGGTTTGGCATGACAGAGCTTTTCCTCGGCCTTGAAAAGCGACGCAAGCCGTGGAGGATACGCCGATCTTATGGGGGCTCTCGGAGCACATCGACGAGCTTGTTCGCGTTGCCGATGGACATGCCACGGGACTGGCCTTGTCGACATTCTGTACCAGACGCAGTGAAAGACCATTGCGTGTCTGCGTGCCCGTAGCGTGCGAGCGACAGCGCCATCGGCACGGGCGCTGGCGGGCGGTAGCGGAGAATTGCTCGGCTCAATCCTTCGGATGATAGGATGCCATGGGCCGGTCCTATCGTCCCAGCAACCTCACGCCGATCATTGCGGTGATGCCCGAGACGGCGCCCGTGAGGACCGTGCCCCAGATCATGTCGATCACCGCGATCTTGGTGGTGAAGCCCTTCATGACCGCGAGGTTGGTGAGGTCATAGGTGCCATAGGCAATGAGGCCAAGTATCGCGCCATAGAGCACGGCCTGGCCGACAGAGCCGCCCTGCACGGCGGGCCACACCACCATCACCATGAGCCCGGTCACGTAGAGAATGTAGAAAGCACCGGCGGCGGCCATGTTTGGCGGCTGGCGGAGCAGGTCGCCGATCTCGTTCACATAGAAGCTGCGGCCCAGCCACAGGAGCCAGACCATGTCGATCAGCAGAAACAGGACCGCCGCGGCAATCCAGAGAATGATCCACTGTGTCAATGCGCTCTCCTGTCCTTAGCACTTTATACGGGCGGGAGAGGTGGGGGATCACCTCAGGCAACTGCGCGGGCCAGCGCGCACTGCGACCACAGTTCCGAGAGCGCCGTGACGAGGTGGTCGATGTCGGCATCCGTATGCAGCGGGGTGGGCGTGATGCGCAGCCGCTCGGTGCCGCGCGGCACGGTGGGGTAGTTGATCGGCTGAATGTAGATCCCGTGTTGGGCCATCAGGATATCGCTGATCCACTTGCACTTCTTGGCATCTCCCACCATCACCGGTACGATGTGGCTCTGGTTGACCATGTAGGGAACACCCGCCTGGTCCAGCCGCTTGCGCAGCTTTGCCACGCGGTCCTTGTGGCGCATGCGCTCGAACTGCGAATTCTTGAGGTGGCGGAGCGAGGCCGTGGCACCCGCGGCGACCGCGGGGGGTAGTGCCGTGGTGAAGATGAAGCCCGAGGCGAAGGAGCGCACGAAGTCGCACAGCGCGGCGGAACCCGTGATATAGCCGCCGACCACGCCGATGGCCTTTCCGAGGGTGCCCTCGATCACCGTGATCCGGTCCATCAACCCTTCGCGCTCGGCAATGCCGCCGCCGCGCGGACCATACATGCCCACGGCGTGCACTTCATCGAGATAGGTCATGGCACCATACTTCTCGGCGAGGTCACAGATTTCCTTGATCGGACCGATGTCGCCATCCATCGAATAGACCGACTCGAAAGCGATGAGCTTGGGCCGCGACGGGTCGGCCGCCTTCAGCAGGCGCTCGAGATCATGTAGGTCGTTGTGCCTGAAGATGTGGCGCTCGGCACGGCTGTGGCGGATGCCCTCGATCATCGAAGCATGGTTGCCGGCATCCGAGAATACGATGCAGCCCGGGATGCAGCTCGCCAGCGTGCCAAGAGCCGCCCAGTTCGAGACGTAGCCCGAAGTGAAGAGAAGGGCGCCTTCCTTGCCGTGCAGGTCGGCGAGTTCGCGCTCGAGTTCGACGTGATAGTGGTTGGTGCCCGAAATGTTGCGCGTGCCGCCGGCACCCGCGCCGCAGCGGTCCAGCGCCTCATGCATGGCGGCGATCACCGCGGGGTTCTGGCCCATGCCAAGATAGTCGTTGGAGCACCAGACGGTGATTTCCTTCTGCTCGGCCCCATGGTGGGTGGCCCTGGGGAAGCTCCCGGCCTTGCGCTCGAGATCGGCGAAGACGCGGTAACGGCCTTCGGTCTTCAGCGCATCGAGTTCGGTCTTGAAGAAGCTTTCGTAGTCCATCGGGGGCACTCCGGAGGGTGTCATGGCGACAGCGGGGTTTTGAGGGGTGTATAGTCAAACCTGGGCGAGATGGAATTGCGCGATTTCGCCGCGTCCCGGCGGTGGGGCAGGCTCCATTTCCACAGCTTTTCCACAGGCAGCGGAAGCATCAGCATCCAGTGCTCGAACAGCGCCAGCGCCGCCAGCGCGGCCAGCAGCGACCAGCCTGCCCGATCCGCTCCGGCGGTGGCCGAAAAAGCCTCCTGGAACAGCAGGACGGCCCCGATCGAGGCAGCGGTTACGGAAAAAGGAAACAGCAAATTCATGGGCTTGACGGTCAGAAAGCTTTTCAGCACCGCCATGTGGGCGGGCACGAACTCCTCCGACACGTTGCGCACACCCAGGAACACGTTGAGCCTGGCCGAGAGGTGCATGGCCCAGAGCAGTATGTAAGCCCAGAGGCCCCAGTTGTTCACAGCTTTTCCACAGAGGCCCCAGATGGTCAGCGCCACCGCCACGATGGCGACTTCGTGCCACAGATTGACGCCCAGCGCATGGCCGAAATGGCGCCATCCGCTGCAGCCCGCCGGGCAGGACTGCTTGCGCGGGCCAGTCACGTAGCCGGTGTAGAGGCTCAGTTCCTGCCAGCCCCAGGCCAGCACGCCGCCGGTGAAGGAGGCATAGACTGCGAAGAGGGAGGAATCGCCCGACATGGCCCAGATCACCCAGAGCGAGGCGGCCAGCAGCGCCGTGCCGCCCGCCATGCTCCACTTGAAGGTCCGCACCGGAAGCTGATCGAGGAAGAAGATCAGCCCGGTGGCGAACCACCAGAGGAACAGGGCGTAGGCGATGGGCAGTGCATAGGCCATCGGGTCAGGTCACCAGGTGGGCGCAAGGCGGATGTCGGCAGGCAGGTCGTTCGACTTGGATGGGATCAGATAGAGGCGGATCATGGTGGCGCTCGCCGCCACTGCCGTCCATGCCTTGCCCAGCTTCGCCGTCATGCCACCCTTTTTCTGCCATTCGCCGTTGCGGTCATTGATCTTCCGCAATTTCTCGAGGCAGGCAAAGAAGGCAGGGTTGTCGATGTCGAGCTCCAGCGGAAACACCTGACGGGAGATTTCCGAGGTGATCTTGAAGACCTTGTAACCATAGTCGGTGGGGTCGATGCCCAGTGCCTCATGGAAATATGGCCGCTGGTGATCGCGGACATACATGGTGGCGAACACGGCCACGAGGAAGAACTTCACCCACAGCTTGTTGAGGCCAGAGAGCAGTTCCGGGTGCGCCCGCATCAGCAGAGCGAAGGCTTCGCCATGGCGGAACTCGTCGTTGCACCACTGCTCGAACCACTTGAAGATGGGGTGGATGCGCCGTTCCGGATGCTGCTGCAGGTGCCGGAAGATGGTGATGTAGCGGGCGTAGCCGATCTTCTCGGAGAGATAGGTCGCGTAGAAGATGAACTTGGGACGGAAGAAGGTGTACTTCTTGGTCTTGGTCAGGAACCCCAGGTCGACGCCGAGGTTGAAGTCCTTGAGTGTGTCGTTGATGAACCCGGCGTGGCGGCCCTCGTCACGCGCCATCAGACGGAACAGCTCGCACAGGTCCGGGTTGGTGCCGCGCTTGCGCATCTCCGAATAGAGCACGCAGCCGGAGAATTCCGCGGTGAGGGAGCTCACCAAAAAGTCAACGAGCTCGCGGCGCAGGCCTTCCGGCAGGGCAGCGAGATCCACATGGTCCCACTCGGCATTGCGCTTGAAGTGGCCCTTGTTGGGGTCGGCCTGCATCTCGGCGATGAGCTTGTCCCATTCGGCGCGCACGGGGCTCACGTCGAGCTTGTCGAGCGCCGCGAAGTCCGTGGTGTAGAAGCGCGGGCTCAGCACGGTCGATTCCTGGGCCTTGGCGAGCGTGTCTGCCGGTCTGATTCCGAGTGTTTCGATGGTCATTAGAGCTCCTCCCCCGAAAAGCTGAATTCCAGAAGTTCCATGAATTCCAGATCGCCCGTGAGCTTCACCCACTTGCGTTCCAGCCAGGTGGCCCGCGTGATCGTCGCCTTGCGGCGCTCCATCGCGGCTTCGCCATAGGGCACGATGATTGGCTTGCCGTGGACGAGCACCTCGTCACCCGGCTCGACGGTCACGCCGTCATCGAGTTCCACATGCGCGGCGAGGTTCTCGAAGGTGTTCACCACGCGCACCGTGCACATCACGTCTTCGCGGGCGGCGGGAGCGAAGGGGTTCAGCATCAGTTGCCTCCTGTGGATGAAAGGAATGTCGCCATCAGTGCCGCATTGTCGCGGCCGTAGGCCGCAAGGTCGAGCTTGATGCCAGATGCGGTATCGATCAACAGCAATTGTCCGTTGCTCAGCCGCTCCAAACGATAGGCAGCCATGACATCGGTCTGTCCGGTCTGCCGCATACGGTTCAGTCCGCGCAGCACGCCGGGAACGAAGCCCTCAGCACTGGTGTGGGTGATGATCCTGTCAGTCTCTGCATCGATGACGGCCACGCCGCTGGCATCGGACTGGAAGCGGAGAAGCCGGCTCTGCAGCACGTCTGCGGCGGTAAGTTCCTGCACCGGCGAATAACCGCCGAGCCGGGCGGCTGAAACGACCACCAGCGCGGCCACCACCATGCCCGCCGCCGCAAGGGCGGGAAGCTTGGGCGCAAAACTGCGAGAGGGAGCTTGGGCCAGGGTACTTCTCATGCTGCCACCGGCTGGCTGTTGCTGGGGGCGCGACCGGACACCGCTTCGGTCTGGATGGGATGAGGTGCAGCACCGGCCAGCGCCGCAGCAAGCAGGCCGGCCACATCGTCGGCCCGTGCCACGCAGCGCAATGTGGGCTGAGGATGCGCGAAGTGGAACGGCCGGGCATGCGGCCACAGCATCAGGTAGGCGATGCGCTCCTTGGCCGTCACCTTCAGCGGAATGTCGCCGGAGCCATTGGCGAACAGCCGCACGGCGGCCCCGTCGATCTGGGAGAAGGGCAGATTTATGGAAACGGGAAGCGCCATGCCAACGCGCATGATGAGGCGCTTCGAGGTGATGGTATAGACGGTCGTCCGGGCGCTCAGATAGGCCAGCCCCACCAGCAAGGCTGCAGCGACAAGCCCCATCGGCATCAACCACTGGAACGGCTTGATTGCCGAGGCGAAGCTCTCACCCTCGGCCAGGCGCAGCACGCCGGCCAGCATGGTCAGGCCAGCGAAGTACCAGATCACCTTGCGGGCATGGAAGGCATGCACCGCAAGATCCTGCCAGCGTGGCGCGCCCTGCCACAACATGCGCTCGCCCTTGGGCAAGTGCTGCGGCAACCCGCGCACCGGCTCGAAGTCGAAGTCGTCGTGGTGCTCGCTCATACCAGCGGCTCGGCCCGGTCGGCGGTGGCATAAAGGTGGCCACCCGCATAGAAGGCACAGATCTTGTCCTCTTCAAGCCTGGTGACGACGTCCGGGTTGCGCAGCCCCGGCACCTTGATGAACTGCTTGGAGGTTATGGACTTCACTTCGATGCGGTTCTTGCTGCCCCAGATGCGGGCCAGAGTGGTGGGCAGCAGCACGTTGCGAGTGTGGCCTTCCTTGTCGCTCACTTCGACTTCGAGGTAGCGCATGATGTACTCGGAGCGGTCAACCCACACGTCCTTGACCGTGCCGCCCTGCTTGCCGTCGCAGCCGATCACCGGCATGCCGCGCGGATCGGGGTCACGCTCTTCCACATGCCAATCAGGATTGTTGCGGAGTGGCGAAAGCTTCGGCTCGCCGGTGAACAGCGCATCGGGAATATCGAGGCGTTCGGCATAGGCGGCGGGCCCCACGCCATCCACCATCGGGTCGCCATCGGGTTCCAGCGGCGCACCCGGCCACGGGCCGATGGGCGTGGCCTTGATCGGGCGGCTGTCATGGGGTTCGGGGCGCGGCGCCTGCACGGTCGAGCCATCGGCAAGCAAGTAGGTCTTGGGCGCGGGCACAGCCGGCCAGCCTTGTACCACGATGTGAGCGGAGCGCTCCGATTCCAGCGGGTAGCCTTCGCGCTTGTCCTCGCGATGGAGGTAGATGATGATCCCGGCGAGGAAGATCCAGAACGCATAGAGCACGACCTGGGCGACATCGACGTACTGGGTCAAGGCTGCAGACATGGTGGTCCTCCTTCGATCAGCCTGGATATTGCGCCAGGCCAAAGCCCGGCTGTCGGGTTGTGCGCTTGCCGCTGCGAACCAGCGGTCCGATGACGGCAAGCGTTGCAAAAAGAAGCACGATTTCGATCTGGTAGACGGTAATGTATCCGGTGGCGGGCGAGGTGGCCGCACCCAGTGCGCCGTCGCTTGCAAAGCCGGAAACCGCGTCGCGCAACACTCCGCTGAGTCCTACGCCGATGCCTGCCGCCGTTGCCTGCACGCCGCCCCATGCGCCGAGCGCGAAGCCACTCATGGTGCCGGTGCCACTCGAGGCGAGGTCCATCGCCGCCGTCAGCATGCCCACAGAAAACAATCCGCCACCCAGGCCGATGAAGAAGGCACCGGTCTGGAACAGAGAAACCATGTCGAGTACGGGAGAGAAGATCACCGCAGCAAAGGCCATGATGCCCGCCAGGATGCCCAGCGAAGCCAACCGGTAAGGGTCGCCCCCGCTCGACAGCCGCCGGGCGGAAATCGCGAAGCCCGCCAGCGTACCGAGCGCCAGCGTTGCGGTGAGCCAGGTCGTCTCGCCGACATTCAGGCCGAACACCTGGCCGCCGAAGGGCTCAAGAAGAATGTCCTGCATGCTGAATGCCGCAGAGCCGAGGCCGACGCCTATGAGCAGGCGCTTGGCGCGACCCGCGGCACTGAATTGCGCCCAGGCCTGGCTGAAGCTGATACGCGGCGCATCCCTTGCTGTGAGCTTTGGATTGCGTGCTTCCTGCTTCCACATGGCGATGACGTTGAGCACCACGGTGATGACGGCCACGCCCTGGATGATCTGGATGAGTTGCTTCGCGGTGAAGTCATGCAGCAGCGAGCCGAACACAAGGGCGCTCACCACCATGCCGAGGAGCAGCATCACGTAGAGGAGCGCCACCACGCGCGGCCGTGTTTCTTCCGAAGCAAGGTCGTTGGCCAGCGCAAGGCCAGCGGTCTGCGTCGTGTTGATACCCGCCCCGATCAGCAGGAAAGCCAACGCCGCACCGATCTCACCCCACATGGGCGAGCCGTGGCCGTCGCCCGTCAGCACCAGGAGTGCGAAGGGCAGGATGGCGAAGCCGCCGAACTGCATCATTGTGCCGAACCAGATATAGGGCACACGCCGCCAACCCAGCACCGACTTGTGGGTGTCAGACTTGAAGCCGATCAGCGCGCGGAACGGCGCGATGAGCACGGGGATCGACACCATCAGTCCGACCAGCCACGCCGGCACGTCAAGTTCGACGATCATGACACGGTTCAAAGTGCCGGTGAGCAATACCAGCGCCATGCCGACAGAGACCTGGAACAAGGACAGCCGCAAGAGTCGCGACAAGGGCAGGTCCCTTGTCGCGGCATCGGCGAAGGGCAGGAATCGCGGACCGATCTGCTGCAGCGCCGATATGAACTTGCGGTTGATCCCCATCATATGCGCTTCAGCTCCTGCGCATGGGATATGTAAAAGCCGCTGGACACCCGCGCATTGCGGCCCGGCCGCCAGTCGCCGAGGTGCTCGGAATGGCTGATCCGCTTGTACAGTGCGGAGGTTGCATGCGGCACGATGCGAGGCGACCGGTCACTGCGCGGAAAGGCCTTGCCGACAAAATGCATGGCGGCGAGGGCCGGCGTGCGTGGCGCATAAGTGAAGTGCACGCCGCTGCGACTCATTTCGGAAAGCCGGGCCAGCATGCCGATCATGTCGGGAAGGCTGTAGTGGATGAGTGAATCCATCGCCACGATGTGATCGAAGCTCCCCAGCTTCTTGTCGAGCATGTCGCCCGCCATGAAGTGAACACGGCCGTGGCCGAGCGTCTCCGGCACCCGTTCCCTGGCGATGCCAATGAGCGTGGGGGAAATGTCCACCGCTGTCACGTCGGCGCCGCGCTTGGCGGCTTCCACGGCAAGGGCGCCTGTTCCACAACCGGCGTCCAGCACGCGGCAGCCACGCAGGTCATCGGGGAGGAACGAGAGAAGCGTGCTGCGCATGCGGTCGCGACCGGCGCGAACCGTGGCGCGGATTCCGCTCACGGGTGCATCCGAGGTCAATCTCTGCCATGTGTGCGCAGCAGTCCGGTCGAAGTAGGTTTCGATTTCGCCGCGGCGTTCGAGGTAGCTGTCGCTCATCAGTCGAACCCCAGGAAGTCGAAGATGTCACGGTCCTTCATGGAACGCGCGTCGCAGGGCTCACCCCCGGTCCACAGTTCCGCCGCCAGTCGCATGTATTCGCGCTGCACGTGGTCCACTTCCGGGGAGGAGGGCATTTCGAACAGCGTCGACTTCTTGAGCCGGCTGAGCCTGATGGCATCAACGTCGGGCAGGTGCGCGATGCGCTTCAGGCCGGTCGCGTCCGCGAAGCGGTCGATCTGATCGGTATCCTTGGAACGGTTGGCGATGACGCCGCCAACGCGGACACCGTAGTTTTTGGACTTGGCGTTGATAGCCGCCACGATGCGATTCATCGCAAAGATCGAGTCGAAATCGTTGGCCGTCACGATCAGTGCCCGGTCGGCATGCTGCAGGGGAGAGGCGAAGCCCCCGCACACCACGTCGCCCAGCACGTCGAAGATGACGACGTCGGTGTCTTCCAGAAGGTGATGCTCCTTCAGCAGCTTCACCGTCTGACCCACCACGTAGCCGCCGCAGCCGGTGCCCGCCGGTGGGCCGCCGGCCTCGACACACATCACACCGTTGTAGCCCTGGAACACGAAGTCCTCGGGGCGGAGTTCTTCCGAGTGGAAGTCTACCTGCTCGAGAATGTCGATCACCGTCGGCACCAGGCTCTTGGTGAGTGTGAAGGTCGAATCGTGCTTGGGGTCGCAGCCGATCTGCAGCACCCGCTTGCCGAGTTTTGAGAAGGCGACTGACAGGTTGGAGGAGGTCGTGCTCTTGCCGATGCCGCCCTTGCCATAGACCGAGAACACCTTGGCGGTGCCAATCGAGGCGGTGGGGTCCAGGTGCACCTGCACGCTGCCTTCGCCGTCTCCGCGCTGAGCCACCCGTGGCTTGCGATCAATCACCAATGTCATGCCGCAACCTCCACTCCAATGCCTTCGAGTTTGTCTTCAAGTTCTTCGCCGGCACGTTCGAGTGCCGCGAGGGTTTCCGCGTCCGGCGACCAGAAATCGCGGCGCTGGGCTTCGAGAAGGCGGTTCACCACCTTCATCGCCGCCTTGGGATTGAGTGATGCGAGGCGATCCCGCATCTTCTCGTCGAGAACATATGTCTCGCTGAACTGCTGGTAGACCCAGGGGGCCACCTGTCCGGTCGTCGCCGACCAACCCACCGTGTTGGTGAGGTGACATTCGATGTGGCGAACGCCTTCGTGGCCATGCTTCAGCATGCCTTCATACCACTTGGGGTTCAGCACGCGGGTGCGGCTTTCCAGGGCGACCTGGTCAGCCAGCGTGCGGACAACGCCCGCGCCGCGCGTCTGGTCGCCGATATAGACCGGTACCGCTTGCCCACTCTGCTTCTCTGCTGCCCGGCTGATGCCGCCGAGCGAGTCGAAGTAGTGGTCGATTGTGGTAACGCCGAGTTCGACACTCTCGAGGTTCTGGTAGGCGAGGTCGACGCCCGACAGCACCGAGGCCATCAGCCCGGACTGCTGAGCTACATGGCCGTGGCGGCCATGGGCAAAGCTCTTGCGTTTGGCGAACATGTCGCCCAGTTCGTCCTCGTCGTCCCAGCGCCCACTGTCGATCAGCATGTTCACGTTGGAGCCATAGGCGCCATCGGCGTTGGAGAAGACGCGGAGTGCGGCGGTCTCGAGGTCGCAGCCATGTGCGGCCATGTGCGCAAGCGCGTGCTTTCTCACGAAGTTCATGCACTCGGGCTCATCCGCGGAAGCGGCAAGCCAGCAGGCCTCGGCCAGCATGCGCGTCTGCAGCGGCAGCAGGTCGCGGAAGATACCGGAGAGGGTGAGCATCACATCGACGCGCGGACGGCCGAGCTCTTCAATCGGCTGCAGGCTGGCGCCGCAGAGTCGGCCGAAGCTGTCGAAGCGCGGTGCCGCACCCAGCAGTGCAAGGGCCTGCGCGATCGGGCCGCCCTCGCTCTTCAGGTTGTCGGTGCCCCACAGTACCAGCGCCACCGTCTCAGGCAGCGGCTTACCGGCAGCCACATGCGTGTCGAGCAGCAACTGTGCCTGGCGGGCGCCATCCTTCACCGCGAAGGCGGAAGGGATGCGGAAGGGATCAAAGCCGTGCAGGTTGCGACCCGTCGGCAGGATGTTGGGCGAGCGGATCAGGTCGCCACCCGCCACCGGGCGGATGAAGCGCGCATCGAGGGCGTTGAGAAGACCCTGGATCTCGTGGTCTTCCGACAGCAGACGGTCCATTTCCGCAAGGTCGGCCGCTGTGCCTGCCTCAGCAACGCTGGCTATCGTTTCGCGGCGGGCCTCTGCATCCATCGGCTGGCCCACCACATGCAGGCCATGCGGGATCAGCGTGTACTCGAGTTCGAGGATCTGGTTCTGCAGGGCGTGAATTCTCGCCTCTGCGTCACTCCATTCGGGCTCTGAGGCGGCGAGGTCCACCGTTGCCGCCTGCGCCTGGATGAGCAGTGCGAGGTCGTTGCGCTCGGCAGCCGTCGGTTCCAGCCCGCGCCAGCGGCCGATCGAGGCCTTGAGGTCAACAAGCCCGCGGTAGAGGCCGGCCTGAGCCAAGGGCGGCGTCAGGTAGCTGACCAGCGTTGCGCCGGAGCGGCGCTTGGCAATGGTGCCTTCCGACGGGTTGTTGGCGGCGTAGAGATAGAGATTCGGAACATCGCCGATCAGCCGGTCCGGCCAGCATTGGGCGGAGAGGCCAGACTGCTTGCCGGGCATGAATTCGAGCGCGCCATGGGTGCCGAAGTGGAGCACGGCATTGGCGGCGAAGTCCTCGCGCAGGTAGCGGTAGAAGGCGGAGAAGGCATGGGTCGGCGTGAAGCTCTTCTCGAACAGCAGCCGCATCGGGTCGCCTTCGTAGCCGAAGGCAGGCTGGATGCCGACCAGAACATTGCCGAAGCGCTCACCCAGCACGTGGATCGTCGAGCCATCGGCCTGCTGGCGGCCGGGGGCTGGGCCCCACTGCGCCTCGATTTCGTTCAGATGAGGTTCGCGCCGCACATGCTCATCGGCGGGAATGCGATGCACCACATTGGCATCCGCGCCGAAGCGTTCGGCATTGCCCTTGAGGATGCGCGCTTGCAACTGGTCAACGGTGGCCGGAACTTCGACGTCATAGCCGTCCGCCTTCATGGCGGTCAGCGTGTTGAACAGTGATTCGAACACGGCCAGGAAGGCCGCGGTGCCCACGGCCCCTGCATTGGGCGGGAAGTTGAACAGCACGATCGCAACCTTGCGGTCGTGCTTCGGCGTTTGCCGCAGTGCCACCTGCCGGGCAACGCGGGCGGCAAGCATTGCGGCGCGTTCGGCATGCACCCGCATGCTGCGCTCGCCCTGGTCGGCGATCGAGCGGCCACCGAACACGACACCACCCGCCGCTCCGTCAAGCTCGGGGATGGCGATCATCATGGTGGTCTCGATGGGGTGAAGCCCGCGCTCTGATTCTTCCCATTCCTCGAGAGTCTGGAATTCCACGGGTTGTGCCGCCAGATAGGGGACGTCCAGCTTGACCAGCATGTCTTCGGCGGCGCGCGCGTCATTGTAGGCAGGGCCACCCACCAGCGAGAAGCCGGAGAGCGAAACCAGTGCATCAATGACGGGCTTCTCATTCTTCATGAAGAAGCGCTCGATTGCGGGCCGCTGGTCGAGTCCGGTGGCGAAGGCCGGGATCACCTTGAGCCCACGCGATTCGAAGGCGGCGATTACGCCGTCATAATGCGCCGTGTCGCCCGACAACACGTAGGAACGCATCAGCAGCAGCCCCACTGTGCCCTTGCGCACCGTAGGTGGCGATGGCAGGGCATCGGCCTTCTCGCTCATGCGGGCAGCCATGCGCGGATGATAGACGCCCACCTCGGGGTAGCTCTGCGGGTCTTCGAAGTTGATTCCACGCAGCTCCTTGCGCGGACCATCGGCAAATTTCGAGACGAGGAAGCGAACCATCTGGCCGATGTTCTCTTCCGAGCCAGCCAGCCAGTATTGCATGGCGAGGAAATAGGCGCGCACGTCCTGGGCCGAGCCGGGGATGAAGCGCAGGATCTTCGGCAGGCGCTTCAGCATGGCCAGCTGCTTCTCGCCCGCCGTGGCCTTCTCGGTATCCTTGTTGGTCTTGGCGCCGCGCAGCTTCTTCAGCAGGTTGACGATGGTGCCCTGGCTGCCACCCATGGCGAAGCGGCCCATGCGGGTTAGCTTGATCACTTCACCGGCCGACATGAAGCACACCAGGGCATCGCAAGTGTCGCGCCGGGCGGTCAGCGCCGGCATCACGGCCTGGATGTGGTCTTCCATGAACAGCATGGTGGCGATGATGATGTCGGCGCGGCCGATCTCGTTGATGCAGTGGGCCAGCGCGTCGGGATTGGCACCCCAGTTGGAGGCCGCATGGACGGAGAGGGTGAGCCCCGGCACCTGGCGCGCCAGCTGCGCGTTGACGCGGGCAACCGCCCCCGTCAGGTGATTGTCGAGTGTGACGATCACCACGCGGCAGGGCGCTTTTTGCGCCTTATCTGCTGTAATGGGCTTTGGCATCGTACAGCGTCTCGATGGTGATGAGGGTGATGCCGCGCTCGGCGGCGAAGCGTTCGGTGTTGCGGCGCGCCTTGCCGCGCACGAAGAAGGGTACCTTCTGCAATTCGCGTTCGGCCTCGTTGGCCCAGCCGCTGGCGACACTGGCAGCGGCGGCACCGGGTGTGGGCTTCGACGCGCCGTGGCCGAGGTGGGATGCCGCAGCCTTGTCGTTGAATTCGAAGTCGTTGCGGAACATGTGGAGCAGGTGTTCCTCCAGCCCCATCATCAGCGGGTGCACCCAGCAATCAAAAATGACGTTGGCGCCCTCGAAGCCCATCTGCGGCGAGTAGCGCGCGGGGAAGTCCTGCACATGCACGGGGGCGGAGATCACGGCACACGGGAAGCCCAGCTTCTTGGCGATATGGCGCTCCATCTGCGTGCCCAACACCAATTCCGGCTGAAGCTCGGCCACCTTGGCCTCGACCTCGAGATAGTCGTCGGTGATCAGCGCTTCGAGGCCCAGCTTGGCGGCGGCCTCGCGCACTGGACGTGCGAATTCGCGGGAGTAGGTGCCGAGGCCGACGACCTCGAAGCCAAGTTCTTCCTTGGCGATGCGTGCTGCGGCCAGAGCATGCGTTGCATCGCCGAAGATGAACACGCGCTTGCCTGTCAGGTAGGTCGAGTCGACCGAGCGCGAATACCACGGCAGCCGCGATTCACCCGCTGCGAGGGCAGCCTGCGGGTCGAGTCCGGCGAGCTGCGCCACCTGCGCAATGAATTCACGCGTGGCCGAGACGCCAATGGGAACAATGGTGGTCATCGGCTGCTTGAAATTGCGTTCCAGCCAGCGGCCAGCGGTCTCAGCCACTTCCGGGTAGAGCACCACGTTGAAGGCGGCGGCCGGAATGCGGCGGATGTCGTCGGGCGTGGCATCGAGGGGCGCGACCACATTGACGGTGATGCCCAGCGACTCCAGCAGTTTCACGATTTCGGTGAGATCGTCGCGGTGACGGAAGCCCAGCGCCGTGGGGCCGAGGATGTTGCAACTGCGCGGGTTCACTTCGGCTTCGGCGCGCGGCTGTGCCAACCCGCGCACGATCTGGTAGAAGGTCTCGGAGGCGCCCCAGTTTTCCTTCTTCTGGTAGGAGGGTAGCTCCAGCGGAATGACGGGGATCGGCAGCGCCAGTGCCTTGGCAAGGCCACCCGGATCGTCCTGAATGAGTTCCGCCGTGCAGGAGGCGCCCACGATCATCGCCTTGGGCTGGAAGCGCGCGTAGGCATCCGCCGCGGCGGTCTTGAACAGTTCCGCCGTGTCGCCGCCCAGGTCGCGCGCCTGGAAGGTGGTGTAAGTCACGGGCGGGCGCGCATTGCGGCGCTCGATCATGGTGAACAGCAGGTCAGCGTAGGTGTCGCCCTGCGGCGCATGAAGCACATAGTGCAGCCCGTCCATTGCCGTGGCGATGCGCATGGCGCCGATATGCGGGGGGCCTTCATAGGTCCAGAGGGTGAGTTGCATCTCTACACCCCCAGCCTGGTGCGGCGGTCCATTGGGCGTGAGAACAGGCGTGCCAGGTCGCCTGCCTGCTCATAACCATGGATCGGGGTGAACACGAGTTCGATGGACCACTTGGTGGTGAAGCCCTCGGCCTCCAGCGGATTGGCAAGGCCCAGGCCGCAGACCACGAGGTCGGGCTTGGCTTCGCGGCAGCGGTCGAGTTGCTTTTCCACGTCCTGTCCTTCGCTCACCACGGTGCCGGCGGGAAGCTGTCCGATCTCCTGCGCGAGATGTGCGCGCTGCAGGTACGGCGTCCCTACCTCGATCGGTTCCATGCCCAGTTCCTGCGAGACAAAGCGGGCGAGCGGAATTTCAAGCTGCGAATCGGGGAAGAAGAAGATGCGCTTGCCGGCCAGCATCTCGCGGTGCGGCTCAAGCGCCAGCTTGGCGCGGATGTGCCCGGCCTCGGTGGCGGCGCGAAACTTCGCCTCAGGAATGTTGAAAGCATCCGCCGCGGCCTTGAACCAGCCGGTGGTTCCTTCTGCACCCAGCGGGAAGGGGGCAGGGATATGCGTGGCGCCGCGCTCTTCAAGCGCGCGTGCTGTGTCGTTCAGGAAGGGCTGTGCGAGCAGGTATTTTTGCCCTGGCCCGATTGCGGGCATGGCAGCCGCGGTGCGGGCGGGAAGGAAGGCCACGTCGGGCAGCCCCATCTCGGCGAAGATCCGGCGGAACTGATCTTCGGCCACGTCGGAAAGTGCCCCCGCTACAAGAAGCGGGGGCACATAGCCGTTGGCTGGAAGGGGGGAGATGGGGACCAGCGCGGCTAAACAGGCGTCCTCTCCCTGCGTGAAGGTCGTCTCGATTCCGCTGCCGGAATAATTCAGTACACGGACCTTCGGGGAGTGGATCTGGGACAAGCGCGACGCGGCGCGCTTCAAGTCGAGCTTGATCACCTCGGACGGGCAGGACCCGACGAGGAACAGCATCTTGATGTCGGGGCGGCGCTCCAGCAGGCGGTTCACCACACGGTCGAGTTCGTCGTCGATTTCGGAAAGGCCGGCCAGATCGCGCTCGTCGATGATTGCGGTGGCGAATCGGGGCTCGGCGAAGATCATCACGCCGGCGGCGGATTGGATGAGATGAGCGCAGGTGCGCGACCCGACGACGAGGAAGAAGGCGTCCTGGATCTTGCGGTGCAGCCACACGATGCCGGTGAGGCCGCAGAACACCTCGCGCTGGCCACGCTCGCGCAGCACCGGAATGTCGTTGCAACTGGCGGATGAGGGCGCGCGGAATGGAAGGTTCATGACGCGGCTCCCGCCTGCTGCAGCCTTGCGGCACGAAGTTTCAGAAGGAATTGCGTGGCGTTGGTCACGTAGGCGGCATAGGCCACCAGCGCCAGCCACATCAGCCCGCTCTCGCTCAGCCAGCCCTGGAGCAGGCAGACGAGATAGGCGGTGTGCAGCGCGATGACCCCGAAACTGACCACGTCTTCCCAGAAGAAGGCCGGAGCGAAGAGGTACTTGCCGAAGACATCCTTCTCCCACAGCGAGCCCGTCACCATGATGGTGTAAAGCAGCATGGTCTTGAGGATGACGGAGGCATTGGCCATGCCGGCGCCTTCGCCGGTGATCAGTGTGCGCAGCACGAGGCCGAGGCTCACCAGGAACACCAGGAATTGCAGGGGTGCGAGAATGCCTTGGACAAGGGTCCAGGGCGATGAATCGCGGCGCTTCCGCTGGGCATCGGTATAGAGCCCCGTCCGCATCTCGTGCTGGCCGCCTAGCACTTGCATCTTCGTTCTCCCGGGCCCGCTGCACTCCCGTTTGGTGACGGGGTGAAGGATTGCAGCCCTGTTCGAAGGCTAGCCCCCATAAAAAAAAGTGTCAAGACTTGTTGACGTCTGAAAAATAGTACATAGTGCTTCTCGCTGGGGTAGCGTCCCCATTGCCGTGCGTGCCGCCGCCACCGGAAGGAGCCGGAGCGGCGTACCGGGGTCTGAACCAGGAGCATTTGGCGGCATATGTGCAGGCTTGAGGGTTTTGCCGTACAGGGAGGATTAAGGTGAACGACGCCTCTCCATTCCGCGTGCCACCCGTTTCCGCCGAGCAGGTGGAAAGCTTTACCCGCTTGATTTGTGACGGCCATGAGGATGAGGCCCACCACATGGTGGAGGACCTTTTGTCCGGCGGCGCCTCGCCTGAAGCCCTGATGCTGACGCTGCTCGCGCCGGCCGCCCGGCTGATGGGCGAGTGCTGGTGCCAGGACCGGCGCGACTTCGTCGAGGTGACGCTCGGCATGGCCAGGATGCAGCAGCTGGTGCGCCAGTTCCGGTTGCCCTCCGCCGCCCCGGAGGAGCTGCATGGGCATGCCTTACTGGTGCCAGTGCCAGGCGAACAGCACACTTTTGGCATCCGGCTGGTGGAAGAGCACCTGCTGCGCGCCGGCTGGAGAGTGACCGCTCTTCTCAAGGTTGGCGAGGCCGAGATCGCTCGCCTTGCTGCTGAGGAGCATTTTGATTTTATAGGGTTTTCTGTTTCATCCGAGCGCTTGCTTCCGGCGCTTCGCTCGGCTATTCGGAGCCTGAGATCGTCTTCACGAAACCGAAACGTGCGAATCGCCGTTGGGGGTGTCCTGTTTGATGGACGCAACATTGCGCCCAGGGACATTGACGTCGATGCCATCGTATTGGACGCGCAGGACGCAGTGAACCAAGCCAGCGAGTGGTCCGGCTTGGCGGGTGTGGAGTGAATATGTTCCGAACCGCCGCAGCTCATGGAAGGACAACGACGTGACGCTCAAGAGCGTGCCCTCTCATCCCCGGGATCGGGAGGCCAGTCTCGCCGGCCTGTTGCAACAGCTTGACGCGGGCGAGTCCGCGCTGCTCCTGTCGGCCGCGGCCGACATTGCCCTGGTCATCAATGCCGACGGCACGCTGAGTGACCGGGTGTTCGCCGGGCCTGACCTGCCGGCCGAACTTCTGGCCAGCTGGCCGGGCAAGGCCTGGACCGACGTGTCCACCATCGAGAGCCGCCCGAAGATCGAGCAGATGCTGCAGGAGGCTGCCATGGGCCTGCCGCCGCGCTGGCGGCAGATCAACCACCAGCAGCCGGATGGTGCCGACATTCCCGTCCGCTACAGCGTGATGAAGGCCGGCAGCGGCGGCCAGTTCGTGGCCATGGGCCGCGACCTGCGCCAGGTTGCCGCCGTGCAGCAGAAGCTGCTCGCCGCCGAGCAATCGATCGAGCAGGAATATGCCAGGCTCCGCCACGCCGAGACTCGCTACCGCCTGCTGATGCAGGTTTCATCCGAGGCGATCGTGGTGGTCGATTCGCGCACCGGCCGCATCGTCGAGGCCAATGCGGCGGCCGCCAACCTGATGAACAAGCCGCTGAAGCGGCTGACGGGCGCGCAGTTCGCCGCCATGTTCGATGGCCCGGACACGGCCCGCGTCGAGGACCTGATGACGGCGCTGCGCGCCACCGGCCGGGCTGATGACGTGGCGCTCACCCTCGAGGGCCGCCAGCAGCAGGCGGTGCTTGGCGCCACCATCTTCCGCCAGGAAAACGCCAGCTTCTATTTGATGCGGCTGCAGCCCATGGCGTCGGGCGCCAGCGGCATCGTCGTCTCCAAGGGCCAGGCCGCCGTGGTCAACGCGGTGCGCGACCTGCCGGAGGCCTTCGTGGTCACCGATCTCGAGCGTCGCATCCTTTCCGCCAACGCCGCCTTCCTCGATGCCGCGCAGCTGGGCTCCGAGGAGCAGGCGCGGGGCGAGCCCATCCAGCGGTCGATGGGCCGTGCCGGGGTCGATGTTTCGGTGCTGTTCAATTCGCTGGCCGAAAACGGCACGGTGCGCCAGTTCCAGACGGTGCTGCGCGGCCAGTTCGGCACTACCGAGGACGTTGAGGTGTCGGGCGTCGCCTCGCCCCCCGCCAACCCGGTCTGCTATGGCTTCGCGATCCGCCGCTCCAGCCGCCGGGCGTCTGAGCCCGACGTGGGCAAGCGCAGCCTGCTGCGCTCGGTGGAGGAGATGACCAAGCTGGTGGGCAAGGTGCCGCTCAAGGACCTCGTGCGCGAGACCACCGACATCATCGAGCGGCTGTGCATCGAGGCGGCGCTCCAGATCTCGGAGAACAACCGCGCCAGCGCGGCTGACATGCTGGGCCTCTCCCGCCAGAGCCTCTACGTGAAGCTCCACCGCTACGGCATCGAGGACAAGTCGGGCGGCGACGAGGACTAGGTCGGCCGTCCTCCCGTCGCACGTCAGACATCAGACATTCATCATGCGCGGGCTTGACCCGCGCATCTTTTTTGTGGCCGCAAAGCGAATGTCGGGGCGCACCCGGCAATGCTGCGTGGGTTGCGCAACGGATGCATTCGGGTTGATGTCCGTTGCACCGCGGATGCATTTTGCGTTGAAAAAGATGTTGTCGCCGTTGTCACGCCCTTGGCGTTCGGCGTGCAACCGCGGCATGTTGGTGTTGTTGCATTCCGGATGCGGGTGCAAAGCATTGCTGACCCACCGCCGCGAAGTTGCAAAGTGACCGCGGAAATTCGATTGACGGCGTGTGTTGTCAGGCTGACAGAGCGTCAAGACAGATTGACAACTTGAATTGTCGGTTATACCGTCATCGCCCATGGCAAACCTTGCCTCCACACGCGTCGGAACATCGCTGCCGCAGCCTTCGGCGGTGCTGCAGCTGCTGAAGCCCGTGACGTGGTTTCCGCCCATGTGGGCCTTCGCCTGCGGGGCGATCTCCTCCGGCCTTTCCCTCACCGATCGCTGGGGCCTGGTGCTGGCCGGCATGGCGCTGTCGGGGCCTCTCGTCTGCGCCACCAGCCAGGCCGTGAATGACTGGTTCGACCGCCACGTGGACGCCATCAACGAGCCGAACCGGCCGATTCCCTCCGGCCGCATTCCCGGCCGCTGGGGGCTCTATATCGCGATCATCTGGACGGTGCTGTCGCTGGCCGTGGCGCTGGCGCTGGGGCCCGTGGTGTTCTGGGCCGCGGTGTTCGGCATGGCCATGGCCTGGGCCTATTCGGCACCGCCCTTCCGCTTCAAGGGCAATGGCTGGTGGGGCAACGCGGCGGTGGGCCTGTGCTACGAGGGCCTGCCGTGGTTTACCGGTGCGGCCGTGCTGCTGGCCGCCGTGCCGGGCTGGCCCATCATTGCGCTGGCGCTGCTCTATTCGGCGGGCGCGCATGGCATCATGACGCTCAACGACTTCAAGGCCATCGCGGGTGACACCCGGATGGGCGTGCGCTCGCTGCCCGTGCAGCTTGGCGTTGCCGGTGCCGCGCGCACGGCTTCAGCGGTGATGGCGCTGCCGCAGGTGGTGGTGATCGCGCTGCTGTTCATGTGGGGCGCGCCGCTGCATGCGGCCGCCGTGCTGGCGCTGCTGATCGTGCAGCTGGTGATGATGCGCCGCTTCCTCGCTGACCCCGTGCAGCGCGCGCTGTGGTATTCGGGCTTCGGCGTTCCGCTTTATGTTTCGGGCATGATGGTGAGCGCCTTCGCGCTCAGGGGGCTGGCATGACAGGCTGGCTCGGCATCGCGCGCTTTGGCCTCGTGCAGGCCGCGCTCGGCGCCATCGTGGTGCTGACCACCTCCACCATCAACCGCGTGATGATCGTCGAGCTGGCGCTTCCCGCCATGGTGCCGGGCCTGCTGGTGACGTGGCACTATGCGCTGCAGGTGCTGAGGCCCTCATGGGGGCATGGCTCCGACAAGGGAGGCCGCCGCACGCCGTGGATCATCGCGGGCATGGGCACGCTGGCGCTGGGCGGCTTCGGCGCGGCGCTGTCGGTTCACCTCATGGCGCAGGACATGCTGCTGGGCTCACTCGCCGCCATTGTCGCCTTCACGCTGATTGGCGCGGGCGTTGGTGCCGCGGGCACCTCGCTGCTGGTGCTGCTGGCAAGCCAGGTGGCGGAGGCGCGGCGCCCGGCCGCGGCCACCATCGTGTGGATCATGATGATCGCGGGCTTCATCGTCACCGCGGCGACGGCCGGACATTTCCTCGACCCGTTCTCGACCGAGCGGCTGATGGTGGTTGCCGCCTGCATCTGCGCGGGCGCCTTCCTGCTCACCCTCGTCGCGGTGCGCGGGCTGGAGACCGACCGCGTGATCACGAAGAAGGCGGCCGACAAGGTGCCCTTCAAACAGGCCATCGCGCAGGTGTGGGATGACCGCACGGCGCGCCGTTTCGCCATCTTCATCTTCGTCTCGATGCTGGCCTATTCGGCACAGGACCTGATCCTCGAACCCTTCGCGGGGCTCGTCTTCGGGCTTACCCCCGGCCAGTCCACCTCGCTGTCGGGCGTGCAGAATTCCGGTGTGCTGCTGGGCATGGTGCTGGTGGGCGCGGCCTCCACACTGCTGCCCCGGCTGATGACGCTGCGGAACTGGACGGTGCTGGGCTGCCTCGGTTCGGCGCTGGCGCTGGTCGGCCTCGTTGCCGCGGCACAGGTGGGGCCAGGCTGGCCGCTGAAACCTTCGGTTTTCGCCTTGGGCTTCTGCAACGGCGTGTTCGCCGTGGCGGCCATCGGTTCGATGTTCAACATGGCCAATGACGGCACCTCGCGCGAGGGCGTGCGCATGGGGCTGTTCGGCGCATCGCAGGCGATTGCCTTCGGCATCGGCGGCTTCGCGGGCACGGTGCTGGCGGACGTGTCGCGCCTGGTGCTCGGCTCGCCGGTCATGGCCTATGCGACGGTCTTCGCCGTCGAGGCGTGCTTCTTCATCGCGGCGGCCCTGCTGGCCGCGGCAGTTGGCAACAGGCAAGGCTTCGGCGCCGCCGCGAACCCATTGGTGCTCGCGGCGCGCCACCAGGCAAGCGGGAGTTAGCAACATGCTGGCAGAAACGATCTATGACCTCGTGGTGGTGGGCGGCGGGCCTTCGGGCGCCACTGCGGCGCATGATGCCGCGCGGGCCGGGCTCAACGTGGCGCTGCTCGACAGGGCAGGGCGCATCAAGCCCTGCGGCGGGGCCATTCCGCCGCGCTGCATCCGCGACTTCGAGATTCCGCCGGAGATGCTGGTGGCGCGCATCTTCTCGGCGCGGATCATTTCACCGTCCGATCGCAAGGTCGACATGCCGGTGACCAATTCCTACGTCGGCATGGTGGACCGCGGCCCGTTCGACGAGTGGCTGCGCGAGCGAGCTGCACAGGCAGGTGCCGAACGCCGCACCGGCACCTATGAGAGCTTCTCGCGCGATGGCTATGGCACCGCCACCATCCACTACAAGGAGAAGGACGGAACACCGGGCACGCTGCGCGCCCGCTGCGTGATCGGTGCCGATGGCGCGCTCTCGAGGATCGGCAAGGACACCGTGCGCGGTGCGCACAAGATGCCTTACGTCTTCGCCTATCACGAGATCATCGAGGCGCCCGAAGCGCGCTCCGAAGCCTATGAGTCCGACCGCTGCGATGTCTATTACCGGGGCAGCCTGTCGCCCGATTTCTATGCCTGGGTGTTCCCGCACGGCAAGACCATGAGTGTTGGCACCGGCAGCGCCAACAAGGGCTTCTCGCTGAAAGGTGCGGTCGCCGATTTGCGCCAGCAGATGGGCTTTGACGGCCAGACCATCCGGCGCGAGGGCGCGCCCATTCCGTTGAAGCCGCTCAAGCGCTGGGACAATGGCCGTGACGTGGTGCTGGCGGGCGATGCCGCGGGCGTTGTGGCGCCTTCCTCGGGCGAAGGGATCTACTACGCCATGCTGGGCGGCCGCCTGGCGGCGGATGCGGCCATCGCCTTCCTCAGGACCGGCGACGCACGCGAGCTGACAACGGCGCGCAAGCGCTTCATGAAGGAGCATGGCCGCATCTTCTTCATCCTCGGCATCATGCAGTATTTCTGGTACTCGAGCGACAAGCGCCGCGAAAGCTTCGTCAAGATGTGCGAGGACAAGGACGTCCAGCGCCTGACCTGGGAGTCCTACACCGAGAAGAAACTGTCCCGCAAAGGGCCCATCGCCCACGTCAAGATTTTCCTCAAGGACATGGCGCATCTTTTGGGTATTGTCCGGCCGACATGAGCTGGACACCCGAATTCCTCTGGCCGCTCGGCATTGCCTCAGCGGTTACCATTGTCGTTGCCATTGCCGGTGCGGTGCTGACCGAGACCGGCGCCTGGTATGACACCCTGAAGAAGCCCGCGTGGAAGCCACCGGACTGGGCCTTCGGCCCGGTCTGGACGACGATCTTTGTGCTGGCGGTGATCGCCACCGCACTCGCCTGGCAGGCCTCAGCCGGCACGGGTGCCCGGCCGCTGATCTTCTGGGCGCTGGCTATCAATGCCATCGTCAACATTGCGTGGAGCGGCATCTTCTTCAAGATGCGCCGCCCGGACTGGGCGCTGCGCGAGGTCGTGCTGCTGTGGTGCTCGGTGCTCAGCCTCGTCATCGTGCTGGGTGCTTCATCCACATGGGCGGGCATCCTGCTGCTGCCCTACCTGCTGTGGGTATCCATCGCCTCCTTCCTCAATCTGCGGATCGTGCAGATGAACGGGCCCTTCGGGTGATCCGGCCATGGAGCAGTTCGTAAATTCAGGTCAGATCGCGACGGTGATGCTGGTGGTCCTGGCCATCGAGATTGCCGTCGCGGGCTACTACTTCTGGCGGAGGCAAAGGACCTTCCTCCTGTTGTCCTTTGTGGCAAATGGCCTTGCCGGGGCGGCTCTGGTGCTGGCGCTGCGCGCCGCACTGCAGCAATCGGGATGGCTCTTTGTCGCAATCTACCTTCTGGGGGGACTGCTTGCGCATCTGGCCGATGTGGTTCTAAGACTGAGCGCCACGCGACATGCCGGGGGCGTGCCGTCCGCCGATTGAATTGAAGTCAAACCGTGAAGGAAATTCCGATGATCAAGAAAGCCGTCTTCGCCGCCCTCGCTTCCGCGGTGCTGTTCGCCGCCCCGGCCCAGGCCGCGGGCGATGCCGCCGCCGGTGAAAAGGTGTTCAACCAGTGCAAGGCCTGCCATGAGGTCGAAAAGGGCGTGAACAAGGTTGGCCCGACGCTGAAGGGCGTGGTTGGCCGCAAGGCTGCCTCGGTCGAAGGCTACAAGTATTCCGCCGCCATGACCGCCAAGGGTGCGGAAGGCGTGGTGTGGGACGAGGCCACCCTCACGGCCTATCTGCCCAACCCCAAGGCCTATGTGCCCGGCACCAAGATGGCCTATGCCGGCGTGAAGAAGCCTGAGGACGTGGTGAACCTCATCGCCTTCCTTGCGGCGCACCCCTGATCGCTCGTCGCATGATCGGCTCAGGCGTCTAGCCGCATGAGCGAGATCGAGCGCCGCAAGCGCGATCACATCGACATCGTCCTGGCCGGCGCGGCACGCCACAGCGTGCCCGCCGGCTTTGACGCTCTTCGCTTCCGGCACAATGCCCTGCCGGAGGTTGATTTCGCGGCGATCGACCTGTCCACCACTTTCCTCGGGCGGCCGCTGCGGCTGCCTGTCCTCGCCTCATCGATGACCGGCGGGCCGGATGTTTCCGATCGCATCAACCGCGCCATCGCCGAGGCGGCGGAGCAGCTGGGCTTCGCCATGGGCGTGGGCTCGCAGCGCATCTCGCTCACCACCAAGGACACATCAGGCCTCGGCCCGGAGCTGCGCCGCATCGCGCCTTCCATTCCCATCTACGGCAATCTGGGCGCCATCCAGCTCGTCAACGGCATGGGCCTCGAGGAGGCCCGCCGCGCCGTGGACCAGCTTCAGGCCGATGCCCTGATCCTCCATCTCAACCCCGTGCAGGAGGCGGTGCAGCCGGGCGGCGACCGCAACTGGGCGGGCGTTCAGTCTGCCATCGAAAGGCTGGCCCGCTCCCTGCCGGTGCCGATCATCGCCAAGGAGGTGGGCAGCGGCATTTCGGGCGAGGTGGCCCGCCGCCTGGTGGCCTGCGGTGTTGCCGCCATCGACGTGGCAGGTGCGGGGGGCACCAGCTGGGCCGCCGTCGAAGGTGCCAGGCTTGCGGCACCCGAAGGCCAGAACCTGGGCGAGATCTTCCGCGACTGGGGCATTCCCACGCCGGTCTGCCTGGCGGAGGTGCGCGCCGCCTGCCCGGACATTCCGCTCATCGCCTCGGGCGGCATTCGCCACGGGCTCGACGCCGCCAAGGCCATCCGGCTGGGCGCCACGCTTGTTGGCCAGGCCGCAGCACTGCTGCCTGCCGCCATGAAGGGCACCGAAGCCGTGGTGGCGCATGTGGAGGCGCTTGCCGATGCCCTGCGGATCGCCTGCCTCGCAACCGGGTCGCAGGACTTGAAGGCACTGGGCAGGGCGGCGCTGCTCTAGGTTCGATCGTGCCGTTGTCCCGGCCTCCGCCGGGGTGACGCCATCAAGGGAAACGCTCCGCCCACAAAAAATCGCCGGGCGAACCCGGCGACCTTGTCGTCAGCAGTGCCGTGCCGCGCCTATGTCCAGGGGCGGAACTCCTTCAGCAGCGGCAGGCCGAGCAGCGAAGACAGCGGGGTCGGATTGTTCGAAAGGAACGGAATGCCGAGGCGGCCCTTGTCGCCCATGTCGCTGCTGCTGAGCAGCGGCAGGCCGATGGTTTCCGACAGGCTGCAGTTGCTGCCGGTCACGGCCGGGATGCCGATGATCTTCGACACCGGGTCCGGGTCGTTCAGCAGCACCGGGATCATCATGGCGCTGGAGAGGGGAGTGGCCTCGTCATACAGCTTCACCGGCTCGGGCTCCGGCATGCCGGAGGCGACCGGATCATAGGATTCAAGGATGCTGGTGGCCACCGCGCCGGAGCCGAAGGGCGCATGCACCGTGACCAGCGCATGGCCGGCCGCCACGCCCTTGGCATAGATCTTCGCATCGGCCAGCAGCACGCGGCCCTGCGCGATCTGCGCGGCAATGGCCGAGACCGGCGTGTCCGCGGCGGGCGGGCCCACGACGAAGACGTCGTCATAGCCTTCCTCGCGCAGTTCCGAGGCAGCCTTGGCGGCCGTTGCGGCATTGGCATACATGCGGGTGATTTCGGTGCTCATCTCGGCTCCTTGTCAAATCAGGGTGTCAGATCGGGGGGCAGATCGGGTTTGGCGGGCGGCTCATCGGATATGGGCCGAAGGCGTGGTGGCGGCAGACGGGGTCTTGAACAGGGCAGTCATGGTAACGATGGCGGCAATCAGCAGGATCACCTCCAGCATATAGACCGCGAGGTAGGGTGTCAGCGGGCTTGCGCCGTCGATCGCCGACAGCGTGTCGCGGATGATGCCGCCCAGCGCCACGCCGATGCCGGCGGCCGTCGCCTGCACCGCACCCCAGGCGCCCAGCGCCAGCCCGCGCTGGTCTGGCGGCGCGTTGTTCATGGTGGCGGTCAGCGTGCCATGGCCGAACAGCCCGGCGCCGAAGCCGATCAGGAAGGTGCCGATACCGAAGAGCATGGGCGAGAGCAGCGGTGCCGCGAGGATCACCAGCACGAAGGCCGGAACGCCCAGCATGGCCCCCAGCGAGGCCATGCGGAAGGCATCGAAGCCGCGGCTGAGCACATAGGATGCGAGGCTGAAGCCGAAGAGGCCGCCTGCCGCCATGGCCGCCGTCAGCAGCGTGGTGCGCGACACGGCAAGGCCCAGCACCTGGCCGCCATAGGGTTCCAGCATCACGTCCTGCATGGAGAAGGCAAGCGTCCCCACCCCCACGGCGATGAGCCGCGCCAGCGCCTTGTCGCCCGCCATGAAGCTGGCCCAGGACTGCTGGAAGGTGGGGTCGGGTGCGGCGGCGTGGCGTGGCCGGGCCTGGCCGCGCGCCTCCTGCTTCCACACGGCGATGCCATTCAGGACAACGGTGGCGACGCCCGCGCCCTGGATCACCTGCACCAGGCGGCCGTTGGAGAAATCCGCCAGCAGCGCGCCGAAGATCAGCGCACTGACGATCGAGCCCGCCAGGAGGGCCACATACATGAGGCCCACCACGTTGGGCTGCTTCTCGGGCGGGGTGAGGTCGGTGGCCAGTGCCAAACCCACCGTCTGGGTGATGTGCAGCCCGGTGCCCACCAGCAGGAAGGCGACACCGGCGGCAATCTGGCCGATGATCGGCGGCACTTCGGCGGCATGGCCCTGCTGGGCCAGCACGAGCAGCGCGAAGGGCATCATCGCCAGCCCGCCGAACTGCACCATGGTGCCCTTGTAGATGAATGGAACCCGCTTCCAGCCCAGGGCCGAGCGGTGGGTGTCAGACTTGAAGCCGATGAGCGCGCGGAAGGGCGCGGCGACCAGCGGAATGGCGAGCATCACCGAAACCAGCGAGGCCGGCACGCCCAGCTCGACGATCATCACCCGGTTCAGCGTGCCGACCAGCAGCACCAGCGTCATGCCGGCGCTGACCTGGAACAGGGAGAGCCGCAGCAGCCGCTCCAGCGGCACGTCCTCGCTGGCGGCATCCGCGAACGGCAGATACTTCGCGCCGAGCCCGGCCCAGGCTCTCATCATGCTCTGGCTGATGCGGTTCATGGTCCTACGATGCGTCCTGTCGCCACGTCCGACCGCTCCCGCGCGGGGGCGAGGGGGAATGAGATAATCGTGCGGGAGGAGAGCAGGCCCCTCGGGCCCACGCACCTCCCGCGCTGTCGTTGCCGTCCCTTGCGGAACGACCCGGCCACTTATTTCGCGGCCAGTTCCGCGCCGTCCAGCGACGAGGCACCGGGCGTCACGTTGACGGTGATGACGTAGCCGTCAGCCGTCTTCATAACGTTGGACGCCACGGGCGCGATGTTGGTGTCGACGGCAGCCGTCTTGGCCGCGCCGCCGTTCCAGAAGTTGGACACCCAGGCGGTGTGCGTCATCACTGACGCATGGACCACGAGAGACGTCACCGCCACGCCGCCGATGAACAGCGGCAGGCCCACTGTCGGGTTCACGACACACCAGATTCTACCTTGGTTCATGTCATGTTCCTCCTAGTGCAGCCACGGCGAGTAGATGTACGCCAGCAAGTGAGCGAAGAGGGCGATCACGAAGAACACCCTCGCGCCATCGATGACGTGCTTGTGCAGCTCTTCTGATTCCCTGATGGTGAGGCCGGTGGGCCACACCCTGTTCGGATCGTCCATTCTGCTATCCTCCAGACTGAGGTTGGTTTCGTGCTGGACCCGCACGCAGGTTTCCCGTCATTTCATCAACGACAAGGTTCGGGTTGCTCGCGGTCCTCATGGATTGGGAACCGAGAGTTCGGGGTAGCTCTTGGCCATGGAGAAGCCATAGAGCGGCTTGTTCACACCGTTGTGGCAGGTGGCGCAGTTGGCCTTCAGCACGTCGCCCATCGGGCCCTTGCGATTGGCCGGGAACACGTCGGTCAGCGGCGTCATGTAGTTACCGTTGACGTCGCGCACCATGTTGATGCCATGCCAGGCCGTCACGCGCTGCGGGCGGCTTTCCGCCCAGCTCGAGAACTGGCGGGAGTTGTGGCAGAAGGTGCAGTTGACACCGAGCCCCGTCGACATGTGCATCATCAGGGAATAGGTCTTCTCCGTCGCCCGGATGCTGGCACCGGTGCCGCCCGGCAGCGGCGTGGTGGCGACCACGCGGATGCTCTCGGCCGGCGTGTTGAGCAGCGTGGTGAAGGGATCATAGGGCAGCGACGCGTAGGCCGGCACCGGCTGGCCGCCGAGGTTCTGGCCGTCGCGGCTGGCAGCCATGCCGCCCGCCTGCTTCGGCCCCGGGTTGGTGGCCCAGACATTGGCCGGCACGGCATTGCCGCGGTGGCAGGTGTAGCAGGTGACGCCGGTTTCGGCGACGTGGCTCTTGTACTGGGTGTTGATGGCGCGCGTCATCTGGATCATGCGCCGCGCGACGACCTTGGTGTAAACCTCGTCCGAAGCCATGTTCTCGAGGTTGTGGCAATAGGCGCAGCCGGCGTTGTCGCCTTCCTGCGGGGCCACCCAGGTCGAGATGGCGTTCATCAGGCGCACGAACTGCGCGGTGTCGAGGTCGCCCAGCACCTGCACGTTCTTGTAGTTCTCGGTGTCGTTCTTGACGAGCACGCCGTCATTCTCAACTGGGTCGTCGGGCACCGGCAGCGCGTTGAGCGCCTTCAGCGTCTCGGCGATGCGCGGATTGGTGATCTGCTCCATGCCGAGGCCGCGGAAGCCCAGCTGGGTGGAGTCCATCGGCGGGCGCTCCCACTGCAGCATCATGGGAATGATGAGCAGGATGGCAATGACGCTGACGAGGAGCGAGGCGGTGAGGGTGGTTGCCGAGAGTTTCATGTTCAGCCGTCTCCTATTGCGCCGTCGCCGGATCGATGACGGGCGCCGTCAGGTCGAGCGGATACATGGGGGCAACCCCGTGCTTCACGCCCCACAGGTACCAGTTGTCGACAACCGTGCCGGTGAGCAGGATGCCGATGCCGCCGACCAGCGGGCACAGCACCGCGAACCACCACGCCCAGCGGTGGATCGACTCCATCGTGGCGTTGAAGCCCATGGTCCAGCGCCAGAACAGGGCGGCGCGCTCGGACGCCGTGCCGCGGTCGATGATCTGCTCGATCTCGCGCTCGCCGCCCAGCCGCGAGACGGCGAGGATGGTGGCGCCATGCATGGCGAACAGCAGTGCGGAGCCATAGAGGAAGGCGATCGAGAGCATGTGGAAGGGGTTGTAGAAGAGGTTGCCGTAACGGATCGAGAAGGCCGCCGTCCAGTCGAGGTGGGGGAAGATGCCGAAGGGCACGGCCTCCTCGAAGCTGCCCATCAGCAGCGGGCGGATGAAGCCCAGCACCAGGTAGAGCCAGATCGCCGCGGCGAAGGCCCAGGCGATGTGGGTTCCCATGCCGAGCGCGCGGGCGCGGCGATAGGTGCGCAGCCACCACAGCAGGATGGAGGCGGTGAGGAAGAAGCCTGCCATCTGCCACCAGCCGCCTTCGCGCAGCGGTGCGAGGCCCAGGCCATATTTCGCCGGCGGCGGCTCGAGGCCGAGCCAGAACAGCTGCCGCACGAACTGGATCGGGTTCCAGTTCACCGAGGCCAGCATGTTGAGGCCGATGATCTCGATGGCGATGAAGCCGCAGAGCAGGGACATGATGCCGAGCCCGCCGAGATAGATGGGGCCCAGCTGCGCGTCGCCGATGATGCCCAGGAGCCAGTTGGTGGTGATACCCTTTTCGCGCGGCCAGTTGCCGGGCTTCAAGGGCACGCCGAGGTCATTCGGGCCGTGGACCTGAACGCGGGTGAAGATGTTTTGATATTCGATCATCATGATTGTCTGTCCTCCGCGCTCAAGACCAGATCGGCAGGTCGAGCCACCAGTTCCACCATTCAGGCCAGCCGCGGGTCCAGAACGGCCCCGAGATCACGATGCAGACGGCACTGAAGAACACCGCGCCCAGCGCCAGGAACAGGCCTAAGCGATGGATGCCCAGCGTGCCGATCGAGTAGCCGATGTGATCGCGGAAGAAGCTGTTCTCGTGCTCGGCCGTCTTCACCGCTTCGCCCTTGGCGGGATTGGTTGCCGACAGCACGAGGCCGCCGTGCATCGCCAGCGCCAGCGTGCAGGTGAAGAACAGCGTGATGGCGATCATGTGCGCCGGATTGTAATGGAAGTGCAGGTACTGGTAGCCGACGTTCGACACCCAGTCCAAGTGGCTGATGATGCCATAGGGGAAGCCATGGCCCCAGGCGCCCAGCAGGATGGGGCGAATGATCTCGAGGGTCACATAGGCGAAGATGGCGAAGCCGAAGGCGATGGGCACGTGCAGCCCGATGCCGAGCTTACGGCAGATCTCCACCTCGCGCAGCGCCCAGGACACGAAGGCCCCGGTGGCACAGAAGGTGATGATCTGCCAGAGGCCGCCCTGCTTCAGGGGCGCCAGCGCCAGGCCATAGCTGAGGTCAGGCGGCGCGATGTTGATCTGCCAGAGGTTCCATGTGCCGCCGATTGCCGCGCCATAGACGATGAGGGCGGTTCCGATGGAGGCGAAGAAGGCCGTGAGCACGCCGAAGAAGCCCACGTAGAAGGGGCCGACCCAGAAGTCGAACAGGTCGCCGCCGATCAGCGTTCCGCCGCGGACGCGATATTTCTTCTCGAAGCTCAGCATGGCCATGGTGGTCACTCCTGCCGGCTCCAGCCGGCCTTTCGTTCAGGGTGGTGTGTGGACGGAACGCGACGTGAAGGCACGTTCCGTCCACAAGAGCTGCGGGATGGACGGCCTCAGCCGACCATCTCGCTGATCGTCACGTCCAGGCTCGCTGCCTTCTTCGCCACGCCGCCTTCCAGCCAGTTGAACCGGTCTGTCGACAGCAGGATGAAGTGGATGACGAGAGCAAGGACGAACAGGAAGGCGGCCATCGCCACCAGGGTCCTGCGCGGATCGAACAACAGCCACATGCGCCACATATCCGATCCTCCTTAGGTGAACATCGACGTGAGCGTGCCGAGAAGCGGGCTCAGGTCGGTGCTTTCATAGCCATTGGGTCCAGGGATCCACGGGCGCCACTGCCACGCCAGGAAGTGGGCGACGATCGCCACCAGCGTGAAGGCAATGAAGCTCGTGACGAACATGCCATGGAATTCCTTGGCTTCGGCTTCGGTCATGCCCGACGGGCTTGACCCTCTGTTATCGGCCATTTCTGACCTCCGTCATGAGGCCCCTTCTGCAGGGCCCGTTACCGCTGAAAGACCGCGCGGCCCGGTTGCCTGTGGCTGGTGGAGAGCCTTCGGCGTATCCGCCTGTCCCGAAGGGCAGGGCGAATGGCTGGCCCTTCGCTCACATGAAGGCGAAGGGAATGGAGTTGTAGGTTGCGGCCTTGGCGGCGGCGAAGATGGACTTGCCGTCGTCATGGCCGCCGACGCGCGGGCGCATCGAGCGGGGCATCAGCCTGGTCATGGCGATCGCCACGAAGAAGACTCCGAAGGCCAGCCACATGAGGAGGCTGAACTCGAGCTTCGAGTCTTCCTGGCGGTGGGCGTTGATCATCGACATGCTGTTAACTCCCGATGTCAGTCAAAAGGGGGATGAGAGCATCGCCATCACGCGATCTCCCGGGTTGCAGAACGGACGTTTTCTTCGGCGACAGTGGCGGCACCCTGCTTGCGCGCATGGGCTTCCGCCCCGTCGCGCAGGCGCTTGGCCGCGGAGATTCTCACGAGCACCGGCTGGCGCTCCAGCCACTCGTCGAGGAATGACTTGGCATCGGCGTCCCACGCAATATCCTGCTCGCGGCGTGCCGGCGTGGCCTCGACCTTGTCCATGTCGGGGCCGAGCGGCAGGATGTTGAACAGCGCATCGAACAGCGCGTTGCACACTTCCTGGATGAGGTAGGTCGCACCCGCGTAGCCCATGAAGGGCGTGCCGGTGTGGCGGCGGATGATGGCGCCGGGGAAGGAGGCGGGGATATACATGCCGCGGCCGCCAGCTTCCGCCAGATACATGCGCTCGTTGTAGCTCCCGAACAGGATGAGCGGCGTCTTCTCTTTCACCAGTGCGCGGATCGCGACGTTGTCGGTCTTCTCGCCCGACTTGCGCGAGACGGCGAAGTTGCAGGGAAGCCCCATCTCTTCGCCGAGGAAATTCTCCAGACCGCGTGCATAGGTCTCGCTGGCGACCACGCCGAAGCTTGCCGTGCCGAAGAAGTCCTGCGTGACGGAGCGCCACAGGTCCCACAGCGGCTTGATGGTGGTGTGCTTCTCGCGCGCGATGAAGGGCTCGGGGTCAAGCCCCAGGATCTCGCCCAGCTTTCTCAGGAACTTGGTGGTGGAGTGAAGCCCGATGGGTGCCTGCAGATAGGGGCGGTCGAGGGCTTCGCACAGCTTGCGGCCAAACTCGCGATACATGCAGATGTTGGCCTCGGCATTGGCCAGCTTCGGCACGTCGGCGAGGTGGCTGCCGAGCGGGAAGGCCATGTTCACTTCAGCGCCGATGCCTTCGACCAGGCGGCGGATCTCGGCGAGGTCCGAGGCCGAGTTGAATGTGCCGTAGATGGTTCCGATGATGTTGACGCGCGGCTTCTCGCCTTCCTTGCGGGGCTTGGCGGAGGGGACCTGCTTCTTCTTGATTCCGAATTCCGTCCACAGCCAGTTCAGCGCGCGGTCGGCGGACTGCCACTGGTCCTCGTCGATGGTGCGCGGCAGGAAGCGCTGGATGCCGGTGCCCTGGGGTGTCACGCCGCCGCCGATCATCTCGGCGATGGAACCGGTGACGACCACGCTCGGCATGGTGGGGTCGAGCGTCTTGTGGGCGCGGCGCATGGCGCCTTCGGTGCCGTGCTGGCCGAGCTCTTCTTCCGAGAGGCCGGTGACGACGATGGGCAGCTCATGCGGGGGCAGCGCGTCGGTGTAATGCAGCACGGAGGTGACGGGCAGGTTCTCGCAGCCCACCGGGCCATCGATGATCACCTGCAATCCCTTGATCGCGGTGAAGACGTAGACAGCGCCCCAATAGCCGCCTGCGCGGTCGTGATCGATCACGAACATGGCGTCACCTGTGCTCTGGCGATGGTTGTCATGTTCCCACCGCCTCTTCCGACTTGGCCTTGGCGGCCAGCATGCCGGCGTATTTCTTGCGGAACTCCGGGCGGTCGACAGGCACGTCTTCCCAGACGCCGGCGGAATGGCCTTCGCCCACGCCCTCGAAGAAGTCCTTCATGGTGTCGAAGCGGGCCTTGTTGCCCAGTGCCGCGTTGATCACCTGGGCAAGCGAACCTGCACCGGCGGGGCCCATCAAGGGCCGCGCCGAAATCAGGTTGGTGAAGTAGAGCGACGGGATCGACATGGACTTGGCCTTCTGCACCACCGGGGTGGTGCCGATGGCGAGATCGGGGTTCACGTCCTTCATCGCCGCGATGTCCTGTTCCAGCGAGGCGCGGAACTGGATGGTGACGCCGCGCGCCTCCAGCCATTCGCGGTCGGCGTCCGACCAGCGGGTCTTGGGGCAGGCGGTGCCGACGTAAGGCACTTCAGCGCCGCTCTCGATCAGCAGGCGGGCGACGAGCAGCTCGGAGCCTTCATAGCCCGACACGGTGATGCGGCCCTTGATGGGCTTCGCGGCGAGCGCGCCCTTGATGGCGGGGAGAATGGCATTCTGCGCGGCCGCGATCTTGGCGGGCGCCACATTGCAGGCGTCACCGATGGCCTGAAGCCAGGCCGCCGTGCCGTCATGGCCCACGGGGGCGGAACCCACCACGCTGCGGCCTGCCGATTCGAACTCGCGGACGGAGGCCGTGTAGAAGGGGTGGATGGCCGCCACGGCGGCGCAATCGAAGGCCGAGAACAGCTCGCGCCATTCGCGCACCGGAACAACTGGGCCTGCCGCAAGCCCCATCGGCTCCAGCATGCGGCCGATCGAGACCGGGTCGACCGGGAACATTTCGCCCAGCAGCGTGATGGTGGGAAGCGCGCCGCGCGCGGTGCGCGGTGCCGCAACCGGGCCCTGGCGGATTTCCTCGGCGGCATAGCGCAGCATGGCGCCGGAGAGAACATCCTTGGCTTCTGCATGGGTGGGAACGCCGAAGCCCGGCACGTCGATGCCGATGATGCGCACGCCGTTGATTTCCTTCGGCAGCAGCTGCAGCGGCACACCCGAAGCGGTGGGAACGCAGAGATTGGTGATGACGATGGTGTCGTAGTCTTCAGGCTTGGCGAGGTTGAACACCGCTTCGCGAATGTCCTCGAACAGCTTGCCCGTCACCAGCGTTTCGGAGTTGAAGGGCACATAGCCCACGCTGCGGCGCGCGCCATAGAAGTGCGAGGTGAAGGTCAGGCCATAGACGCAGCAGGCCGAGCCCGAAAGGATGGTCGCGGTGCGGCGCATGCGGAGGCCCACGCGCAGCGAGCCGAAGGCGGGGCACATGCTCTGCGGCTGGTCGTGGGGGCCGAGCGCATAGTCACGCGCATATTGCTCGAGGATTTCCGACTTGCCGGCGGCGGCCGCGGCCTTGGTGAGTTCTTCCTTGCCCGCATGGCAGGACACGCCAGGGGCATCCGCCGCCTTGGGCGTCGGTTCCGTTCCGGGTCTCGTCCTGTCGATGAGGGTGGTTGCCATGTGCCTTACACCGCGTCGTAGATGACTTCGAGGGATGGCTTCACGATCAGCGTGCCGCCGCACATGTCTTCAAGCGAGGCGGGCTCCAGCACCACGTTGCGGCCCACCGTATCGCCCGAGAACAGGCCGAGCAGGCCGTCCTGGTCCAGCGGTGTGGGGCGCATGGGCGGGGCGGTGGCCACGTTCTCGGCGAGTTCCGCGAACATCGCGCCCCATTCGCCGCCCGGGCGGCCGATGATTTCGTAGTTGGCGCTCTTGCGCCGGATGTCCTCGTTGGCCGGAATGGCGGAGAGGACGGGAATGCCCACCTTCTCGGCGAAGGCCGCGGCCTCGCCGGTGCCGTCATCCTTGTTGATGACGATGCCGGCCACGCCGACGTTGCCGCCCAGCTTGCGGAAATATTCCACCGCCGAGCACACGTTGTTGGCGACGTAGAGTGACTGCAGGTCGTTCGAGCCGACGATGATCACCTTCTGGCACATGTCGCGCGCGATCGGCAGGCCGAAGCCGCCGCAGACCACGTCGCCCAAAAAGTCGAGCAGCACGTAGTCGAAGCCCCATTCATGGAAGCCCAGCTTCTCGAGCAGTTCGAAGCCGTGGATGATGCCGCGCCCGCCGCAGCCGCGACCCACTTCCGGGCCACCGAGTTCCATCGCGAACACGCCGTCGCGCTTGAAGCACACGTCGCCGATCTTCACTTCTTCGCCAGCCAGCTTCTTCTTGGCCGAGGTCTCGATGATGGTGGGGCAGGCCTTGCCGCCGAAGAGGAGCGAGGTGGTGTCGCTCTTCGGGTCGCAGCCGATGAGCAGCACGCGCTTGCCCTGCTGGGCCATCATGTAGGAAAGGTTGGCGAGCGTGAAGCTCTTGCCGATGCCGCCCTTGCCGTAGATGGCGATGATCTGCGTCTCCTTCTTCGGAGTAGCGTCTACTTCCATGTTGAGGTCGATGCTGTTCATGCGAGCGCGCTCCAATCGAGGGCCATCTTGATGCAGTTGGGGTCGGTGAATGCCTGTTCGTAAGCTTCAGCGGCGGTTGACGCCGATGCGTGGTGGCTGATGAGGCCGGAGAGGCTGAGACGGCGGTCGGCCACCAGTGCCTTCACGGCTTGCATGTCGGCCATGGTGAATTCCGCCGCGATGCGGATCTTCGCCTCGCGCATGAAGGCGGGCGGGAAGGTGAAGGAGAGGGGCTCTTCATAGAAGCCCGCCAGCGTGATCTCGCCCTGCTTCCTGAGCTTGGGGATGAGCGTGTCGAGAAGGCCCGCGGCACCGGAGGCATCGCAGATCGTGGCGTAGTCGCGGCGCGTGTCCAGCTCGGGTGTGACAACGGTGTAGCCCGCAGCGCCATCATGGCGCGCGGCTTGTGTTTCGATGACGGTTGGTGCTTCACCGCCCAGCGCCAGCGTGACGCGCGCGATGAGTCGGCCGAGCAGGCCGTGGCCGACGATCAGCTGGGGCAGGGCGTGGGCCACGGCGTGGTGTGCGGTGGCTGCGAGCGCGATGAGAATGCCTTCCTCGTCCGTGATTCCGTCGAGCTTCACGGCGCGGGAGGCCGGCAGCACGATGCGCTTTGCAGCGCCGCCGAACAGGCCCTTCACGTCCTTGTAGCAATTGGCGCCGGGCACGAAGACCAGGTCGCCCTCGGAAAATCCTGCAGTGGCTTGGGAAACGCGCGCCACGGTTTCGTAGCCGGGCACCAGCGGATAGCCCATTCCGGGGAAATTCGGCATGCGGCCTGCCCACAGCAGGCGCTCGGTGCCGGAGGAAATGCCGCTCCAGACAGCGTCAACGACCAAGTCGTCCGCCCCAGGATCCTGCAATGCGACCGTCCTGAGCGCCAGTTTGCCTGGCTGTTCCAGAACGACTGCGACCGTTTCCATTTTCGGTCTCCCCAGAAGTCCGGCCAGGCCATGAAGGCCAGCCAACAGACTCCCTACATGTCAGCTTACTCTTACACTCCAATGTGTCAATAGACAGATACAGTGTGTAAGTCGGGTTGGGCTGACACTTCGGGACGGAGCTTCCTGACCCCGCTCGGGCACTGGACATGCGCCACGCAGGCGCCATTCCTCTCCCCCACGCATGTGGGGGAGAGGCCAGGGTGAGGGGGTCTCCCAGTCCAGAAACTGCCTAAAGGTTGCGCGGGTCGAAGGACTTTCTCAC
>JBEARP010000037.1:0-3083 GCA_041163105.1 Pseudomonadota bacterium | reverse complement strand
GCCCCCGCCATCCCAGCAGAAAGCTGCCCAGCAGGGCGGCGGTACCAAGGGCGATCAAGGGCAGGCCTGCCACCGCCCAGAGGGCGATGGTCACGCCGGCAGCGGCAATCACCGAGAGGATCAACAGAAGGAAAGTCTTGGGGGGCATCGGCGGCATCCTTTTTCCCCAAGATGGGGGGCGGGGCCGCCTGCGCCAAGGCCGGCCCCGCAGGGCCGGCGCGCCGGATCAGCCGGCGAGCTGGTTGTGCTTGCGCGCGACGAACTGCTTGGCGGTTTCCACCGCCACGGCGGCGTCACGGCAATAGGCATCCGCGCCAATGGCACGACCGAATTCTTCATTCAGGGGCGCGCCGCCGACCAGCACGATGTAATCGTCGCGCAGGCCTTTTTCCTTCATCGTGTCGATCACGACCTTCATATAGGGCATGGTGGTGGTCAGCAGGGCGGACATGCCCAGGATATCGGGCTGCTCGCGCTCCAGCGCCTCGAGGTATTTGTCGACGGAATTGTTGATCCCAAGGTCCAGCACCTCGAATCCGGCGCCTTCCATCATCATGGCGACAAGGTTCTTGCCGATGTCGTGGATGTCGCCCTTGACGGTGCCAATCACCATCTTGCCTTGGCGCGGGGCACCCGTGGCGATGAGCAGCGGACGGAGGATGAACATGCCGGCCTTCATCGAGTTGGCCGCCAGCAGCACTTCCGGAACGAAAAGGATGCCGTCGCGGAAGTCGACGCCGACGATGCGCATGCCTTCGACGAGGGCTTCGGTCAGTACCTTGTAGGGCGTCCAGCCACGCTTCAGCAGGATGTGAACCGCCACCTCGACCTCTTCCTTGAGGCCGTCGTAAAGGTCGTCATGGACCTGCTGGACCAGTTCCTCGTCATTGAGGGAGTTCAGGTCAAGTTCACCATCATCGCTCATTAGCCGTCTCCGAAGGACAAATCTTTGAAAGTTCACAATAGGCCCGGGCGCGTCAGGGCTTTGGCCAGCGGGCGACCTCCCCATGCCGGAAAGCGACGGTTGAGGCAAGCGGAAAGCCCGGTTAATGGTTGCTTCCCTTTGTTTGAACCGGATTTTTCACCATGACCGCCGCCCTTGACGTCGCCGCCATCCGCGCCCAGTTCCCCGCCCTCGCTGTGAAGGACGGCGGCCGCGACCGGATCTACTTCGACAACCCGGCCGGCACCCAGGTGCCGCAGCGGGTGATCGAGCGCACGGTGGACTGCCTCGCCAACCGCAACGCCAACCTCGGTGGCTACTTCGTCACGACGGTGGAGGCCGGCGAACTGGTCGATCTCGCCCACCAGGCCTGTGCGGATTTCTACAACTCCGCGAGCATGAACGAGATCGTGTTCGGCCAGAACATGACCAGCCTGACGCTCCACATGTCGCGCTGCCTCGGCAAACAGTTCAAGCGCGGAGACGAGATCGTGCTCTCGCGCATGGACCATGATGCCAATGTCGCCCCCTGGCTGCTGCTGGCTGATGACCTCGGCCTCGTGGTGCGCTGGATCGACTTCGACACCGAGACCTATGAGTTCCCCGACGATGCTCTCACCAAGGTCCTGAGCGACAAGACGAAGCTCCTCGCCATGGGCATGGCGTCCAACTGCACCGGCACGGTGAACGACACAAAGCGGTTTGCGGCAGAAGCAAAGAAGGCTGGCGCCATCGTCTATCTCGATGCCGTGCAATATGCGCCGCACTACGCCATCGACGTTCAGGACCTCGGTGCCGACTTCGTCGTCTCCTCCGCCTACAAATGGTTCGGCCCGCATCAGGGCATCCTGTGGGGCCGCGAGGAATTGCTGAAGGACACCTTCGGCTACAAGGTCCGACCCGCCGGCGAGGAACTGCCCCACAAGTTCGAGACTGGCACGCTATCGCATGAGGGGATGGCCGGCACGCTGGGCGCCATTGAATATCTCGAGCAATTTGGCACGGGCGGGACGCGGGCAAAACGTGTCGCCTCCGCCTGGAACAATCTTGCAGACTACGAGCACAAGATCACGCTGCAGCTGATCGAAGGGCTCAAGACTTTCAAGGGCCTCACCATCCGTGGCATCACCTCCGCCAATGCCATGCACCGTCGCGTGCCTACCGTCTCCTTCACGCTGGATGGCCACCACCCGGAGGCCCTCGCCAAGGCCTTCGCCAAGGACAACATCTTCGTCTGGTCCGGCCACAACTACGCCATCGAACCCGTCGGCCGCATGGGGCTGATGGACAAGGGCGGCGTGCTGCGCGTCGGCCTTGCGCATTACAACACGGAAGCCGAGGTTGATGCCTTGCTCTCATCCATCACCCGCCAGATCAGGAGCGCTTGAACCATGGCCTTCAAACTCGCCATCATCGGCCTCGGCAAGATCGCCCAAGACCAGCACCTGCCGGTCGTCGCCAAGAACAAGGATTTCAACCTCGCCGCCGTCGTCTCCTCGCGCGAGGGCTATCGCGACGTGCCGCATTTCAAGACGGCCGCCGAGCTGTTCCGCAGTGGCATGAAGCTTGATGCCGTCGCACTCTGCATGCCGCCGGAGCCGCGCTTCGCCATCGCGCGCGATGCGCTGGACGCCGGCCTGCACGTGCTGATGGAAAAGCCGCCGACGCCAACGGTGGGCGAGCTCGACGCGATTACCACCCATGCCGAAAAGGCTCGTCGTATCCTCTTCACCACCTGGCACTCGCAGTACAACAAGGCGGTTGATGAAGCGCAGCGCATGCTATCCGGCAAGCGCGTCACCCGCCTGCACGTCAGCTGGAAGGAGGACGTGCGCCACTGGCACCCCGGTCAGGAGTGGATCTGGGAACCGGGTGGCTTCGGCGTGTTCGACCCCGGCATCAACGCCTTCTCGATCGTCACCAAGATCCTGCCGCAACCGGTCTTCGTGAAGTCCGCCATGCTGGAGACGCCGCGCAACAAGTCCACACCGATTGCCGCGCAGATCACCTTCAAGCCGTCATGGGACGGCGAGGCCGAGTTCACCGCCGACCTCGACTGGCGACAGACCGGCGAGCAGAGCTGGAACATCGACGTCGAGACGGCGGACGGACTGCAAATGGCGCTCCGCCGGGGCGGCAC
>JBEARP010000036.1:0-8220 GCA_041163105.1 Pseudomonadota bacterium | reverse complement strand
GTGGCCGCCGACTGGCCCGCCTCGCGCATGGCGATGCCCATCACCACGACCCTGCGTGCCTCCCCCAGGACCGCCGCACGCTCGAGGCAGGCCGCGAGGCCAGCAGCCGACCGCGCGGCCTGCCTCGAGCGTGCGGCGGACATGATGGAGGCACGCATGGACGTGCTGATGGGCATCGCCATGCGCGAGGCGGGCAAGACGGCGGCCAATGCGGTTGGCGAGGTGCGCGAGGCGGTGGACTTCCTGCGCTATTATGCGGAGCAGGCGCGGAAGACGCTGGGGCCGTCGCATCGTCCGCTGGGGCCTGTCGTATGCATCAGCCCATGGAACTTTCCGCTGGCGATCTTCACGGGCCAGGTGGCGGCAGCACTCGTTGCGGGCAATGCGGTGATCGCCAAGCCCGCCGAGGAGACCCCGCTGATTGCCTTCGAGAGCGTGAAGATACTGCATGAAGCGGGCGTGCCGCGCGCTGTACTGCAGTTCACGCCCGGCGACGGCCGGCTGGGTGCCGCACTCGTTGCAGCGCCCGAGACAGCGGGCGTGATGTTCACGGGCTCAACGGAAGTGGCGCGGCTGATCCAGGCGCAACTGGCGGAACGTGTGTCCGCCCAGGGCAAGCCCATTCCGCTGATCGCCGAGACGGGCGGGCAGAATGCGATGATCGTCGATTCCTCCGCACTTGCCGAGCAGGTGGTGGCGGATGTGATCGCATCCGCATTCGACAGCGCGGGCCAGCGCTGCTCGGCGCTGCGCGTGCTGTGCCTGCAGGAGGACGTGGCGGAGCGCACGCTGGCCATGCTCAATGGCGCGCTCGCCGAACTCTCGCTCGGGCGCACCGACAGGCTGTCGACCGACATCGGGCCGGTGATCACGGCGGAGGCCAAGGTCAATATCGAGCGGCACATCGCGAAGATGCGGGAGGCTGGGCGCCGGGTGGAGCAGCTTGCGCTTCCGCATGAGGCCGGGAAGGGCACCTTCGTTGCCCCCACCATCATCGAGATCGACGACATCGGGCAGCTCACCCGCGAGGTGTTTGGCCCGGTGCTGCATGTGCTGCGCTGGAAGCGCGAGGACATGGATGCGCTGATCGAGCAGATCAACGCCACGGGCTATGGCCTGACCTTCGGCCTGCATACTCGGCTGGACGAGACGATCCTGAACGTCACCGAGCGGGTGAAGGCGGGAAACCTCTATGTGAACCGCAACATCATCGGCGCGGTGGTGGGCGTGCAGCCCTTCGGCGGACGGGGATTGTCCGGCACCGGTCCGAAGGCGGGCGGGCCTCTTTACATCGGGCGGCTGGTGCAGAAGGCGCCAGTACCGCCGCTGCACTCTTCGGTGCGGACTGACCCGGCACTGCGTGACTTCGCCACCTGGCTTGGCCAACGCGGGCACAATGATGATGCCGACGCGGCGCGCGAGCTTGGCGCACTCTCGGCGCTGGGGCTGGTGAAGGAACTCCCCGGACCGGTGGGCGAGCGCAATGTCTATTCGCTGCATCCACGCGGGCGGGTGCTGCTTGTGCCGCAGACGGCGAAGGGGCTGTTCCGCCAGATGGCGGCAGCACTTGCCGCGGGCAACGCGGTGGTGATCGAGACGGCGAGCGGGCTCTCGGAATCGCTTGGCGGATTACCGCCGAGTGTTGCGGCGCGCGTGACGTGGAGCGGTGACTGGGAGGCGGATGGGCCCTTCGCGGGGGCGCTCGTCGAGGGTGACAGTGCGCTGGTGCGCGCGGTGAACGCGCGCATCGCGAAGCTCGGTGGGCCGCTGGTGCTGGTGCAGGCGGCGAGTTCCGCCGAGCTCGCTGCTGATACCGGCGTCTATTGCCTGAGCTGGCTGGTGGAAGAGCTGAGCATGTCGGTCAATACCGCGGCGGCGGGTGGCAATGCGAGTTTGATGACGATCGGGTGAGTGTTCATCGCGCCGGCTTCAAACATCATCATGCCCGGGCTCGTCCCGGGCATCCTTTTTGGCGCCGCGAAAAGGATCGCCGGGACTCGCCCGGCGATGATGAGGGGGTGGGACGGCGAGAAAGCGGGACCCCGGCCTTCGACGGGATGACGAGAGTTGGTGGCCTTCTCCTGGAGTGTGACCTGAAGGTGTGCCACCAGCCTCGCGAAGCGGGCGGTTTTCGCCAACTGCGGGTTTATTGACTTCCTCAGTGGTCGGAATACTGTGTGACTAGACCGATCGGTCTAGGCAGCATCAGTCGAGGAGGAAACGACCATGAGAATTGCCAAGGAACAGGTTGACGTCCGGATGCAGGTGCCCGGTGCGGTGATCCGCCAGCGGCGGGATTTCGGGGACGCCACGGGCTATGGCAAGATCAGCGGGGAGTTCTTCACGCTCTCGGCCGGTGTCGACACCACGCCGCTGTTCGAGGGGCTGGAGGGCAACCTCTGCCAGTGCCCGCACTGGGGCTATGTGCTTTCCGGCGCCATCACCACCACGGATGCCAAGGGGCTGACGGAGAGCGTGGCCGACGGCGACCTGTTCTACTGGCCGCCCGGGCACAACGTGCATGTGGACCGCGATGCGGAGATCGTGATGTTCAGCCCGCAGCACGAGCACAACCATGTGATCGACCACATGAAGGCCAAGACGGGGGCCTGATCCCGCCGGGGGCCGTTGCGCCGCAGTGCGCGGCGGCCCTATTAGAGAGTGATGACACAGCCAACCAAGCAGCGCCTGATCGAGGCCGGCCTCTCGATGCTTCTCGAGCGCGGCTACGGCAGCTTGGGCGTTCAGGCGCTGCTGGACCAGACCGGCGTGCCGAAGGGCTCCTTCTACCACCACTTCAAGGACAAGGAGGACTTCGCCCTCACGGTGATCGACACCTATATCGGCGAAGTTCACAAGGCGCTGGACATGTGCCTCGGCGACGAGAGCCTTCCGCCGCTTCAGCGCATCCGCCGCTTCTTCGAAATCGTGTCGCAGAAGTACCGCGAGGATGGCTACATGGGCTGCCTGATGGGCGGTCTGGGACAGGAGCTTTCCGGCACCAGCGAAACCTTCCGCCGCAAGATCGAATGGTGCTTCTCCTCGATCGGTGAGCGTATGGTCGCCTGCCTGACGGAGGCGAAGGCGCGCGGCGACATTCCGGCATCTGTCGACGTCGAGCACATGGGGCACCTGCTGGTCGATTGCTGGGAGGGTGCGGCGCTCCGCAGCCGGCTGCGCCGCGACCCGCAGTCGCTGATGGCGATGCTCGATTTCTACATGCGCTCGATTGCGGCGTGATCCGTCGCTGCTGCCACTGCGACTAGGTGGCGATGATTCCCACGATCACCAGATAGGACAGCTGGTGGAGCATCTGGTCTGTGCCGGTGAGCCACCAGTAGAGCTTGTCGCCGGACGTCAGCCCGGTGCGGTTGATCCAGCCATCCTTCACCCAGTCGACGTGATAGTGGAACAGCGCCTCACCCAGCAGGATGGCGAAGAACAAGACGCCGTGCACGCCCGCCAGAAGCAGCAGCGGCAGCGTCAGCGCGGCGTGGATGGCGACATGCAGCACTCCGCCGGGGTGGCCCCAGATGCGGCGGTGCTCCAGGATGTAGGCATTCTGGAAGACATAGTCGCCCAGCACGTGCTTCACCTGGAAGCCGGCGAGTAGCAACAGAAGAGCGAAATCCGTCACGTCTGGTTGACCGCCTGTGGGAGGGCGAAGACCATCGACGCCGCAGCCGGGCGCAGCCTATTGCCGCCATGGCAGCGGGGTCAAGCGCCGATGCCCGCACAGATAGTCGAGCCCTGCAGTTATCGACGCGCCGACCATCAGCAATCATCTTGCTGTGCCGTCTGCTTTCATGCAGTTTCGCATTTGAGAGGACGTCTGCCCTCAGAATCCTTCTTCTGCCGTCACGACACCTCGCAACGAACACTGGGAGAACGATCATGAAGTGGACCAGCCGCATTGCCCTCGGAGCCGCTTTTGCGGCATCCCTCGCCGCCGTCACACCGGCCATGGCAGACCTGAAGATCGGCCTTGCCGCCGAGCCCTATCCGCCGTTTGCCTCGCAGGATGCGACGGGCAAGTGGGTGGGCTGGGAGGTCGACTTCGCCGAGGCGCTCTGCGCCGAGGTCAAGGAGAAGTGCGAGATCGTCGCCACCGCGTGGGATGGAATCATTCCCGCACTCACCTCGAAGCAGATCGACGTGATCGTTGCCTCCATGCTGGTCACCGAGAAGCGCAAGGAAGTGATCGACTTCACGCAGTTCTACTATGACACGCCGCCCGCCATCATCGGCGCCAAGAACGGCGACATGGATGCCTCTGCCGATCACATGAAGGGCAAGACGCTGGGCGTGCAGGTGTCGACCGGTCATGAGCGCTATGCCTCGAAGTACCTTGTGCCGTCGGGCGTCGAGCTCAAGACCTACTCGACACAGGACGAGGCCAACAACGATCTCGCGGCAGGGCGCCTCGACTATGTGTTGGCCAACAGCTCGGCGCTTTATGACTTCCTCGACACCGATCAGGGCAAGGGTTGCTGCGAGCTGAAGTCCATCGTCGACAAGCCCAAGGACGATCCGGGCATCTACGGCGAAGGCGTGGGTGCAGGCGTGCGCAAGGAGGACACGGCCCTCAAGGACAAGCTCAACGCGGCGATCAGCGCCATGGCCAAGGCCGGAAAGTTCGACGAGATCACGGCCAAGTATCCGCAACTTGTCGGCAAGATGACGCTGCCCAAGGCCAACTGATCTTTCTTCATCGTTGAAGGGGCCGCGGCTTGCCGCGGCCCCTGTCTTTTGCGAGAACACCATCATGGGCTGGAGAGACATCAACATGAACCGCCGCAAGCCGCGCATCGACGTGGCGGTTGTCCCCATGGCGCAAGGCGAGGAGCGCGCTGCAGCGGTGTTGCGCAAGGCGGTCGCGGCGGCGTTGGCTTGCGTGGCGGAGCAGGGCCGTGCTGAGGCCATGTTCACGGCGGGCTACGTCGCAGGCTTCGCACGGCACCAGGCGCTGAAGCACGGCGTGGATGCGGAGGCTGACGGTGGCGTGGCGCTGCTTGCGGCACTCGCTGCGCAGGTGCCGGACGTGGTGCAGGCACTGCAACTGGTGCCGCGTGTGGTTCCCTCATCGCGTGCCGCGCTCGCCGCCGCCGATTCGCTGGCTGATGCGGGCTATCTCGTGGGCCACCTCGAGTCTTTGTGCGGCACGAAGAGGCTGCTGACGACGGATGGTGACGTCGAGGCCTATCTCACCCTCTGCGACCAGGCGGCGGACCGGCTGCAGACCCATCACCCGACCGACGTGCTGCGCCTCGACCCGGCAGAACGCGCGGTGGTGCGCGCAGCACTCGTCAGGCTCTGAGCAGCGCTTCGATTTCGGCGCGTGTGGGCATGGCAGGCGCCGTGCCGGGGCGGGTGACGGATATGCCTGCGGCCGCGCAGCCGAAGCGGGCAGCGGCGGCAGGTTCCATGCCTTCGGCGAGGCCCGCTGCGAAGGCGCCAACGAAGGCATCGCCCGCGCCTGCCGTTTCCACCACCTTGCCGGCGCTGAAGGATGGGATGAGCGTTGAGCCCGTCGCATTGTGCAGCAATGCGCCGCGTGCGCCGAGCGTGATGAGTGCGTTCTTCGCGCCCATGGCCAGCAGGGCGTCGCCTGCCTTGCGGGCCTGCTCATCGGTATCGACGGGAAGGCCCGTGAGGGCTGCGGCTTCCGTCTCGTTGGGGATGACGTAGTCGCACAGCGCGTAGATGTCGGCCGGCACAGGCGCGGCAGGGGCGGGGTTGAAGACGGTGATGGCGCCCGCGGCCCGCGCGATCTCCAAACCCTTGCGCGCCGCGTCGATGGGCTGTTCCAACTGGGTGACGAAGACCTTTGCCCGCTCGATGTCGCCTCGCGCGGCTTCAACATCCTTCGATGACAGACCGCCTGCGGCACCCGGCACCACGATGATGGCGTTCTCGCCGGTCGCGTCGCTGACGAAGATATAGGCCGCGCCTGTCGGTTCATCGGGAGCGATGGCGACGTTCGGCGCGATGCCTTCGGCCTTCCACGTGGCGATGGCAATGTCGCCGAAAGCGTCCTTGCCAAGCCTTGAGATGAAGCTGACCAAGCCTCCGGCGCGGGCGGCGGCAACCGCCTGGTTCGAACCTTTGCCGCCCGGGCCCATCGCAAAGCCCGAGCCCATCAGCGTTTCGCCCATGACGGGCTGGCGGCCGGCACGGAACGCGAGATCGGCGACGAAGATGCCGAGGATGGCGATGCCCTGTTTCATCGCGCTCATGCCTTCGGGGGGATCACGCCCTTCTTGAGGACGAAGCAGCCGTAGAAGCGCGTCTCGCCGGTGACGATGACGGCATAGGCCTTGCGTGCCTTCTCATAGAAGGCGAATCGCTCGATGGAGCCCATGGGCCAGGACTTGCCCTCGCGACTGTCGATGACCTTCTGGACTTCCTGCTGCACCGGCGGGATCTCGGTGGGCTTGCCCACCATCTCCATGCGTTCGGCGGGCGTGTCGACGAAGGAGTCCAGCGGCATGACTGAGAGGATGGCGTCGATGGCTTCTGCCGCCGTGAGGTTCTCCATGCGCAGCAGTTTGCCCGTGACCGTTTGGCGGGCGACCGAGTCGGCGGGGAAGTTGGTGTCGCTGATGATCAGGTCGTCGCCATGGCCCATGGCACGGAGACAGCGGATCACGTCCGCGTTGAGGCGGTTGTCGAAGTTGCGCAGCATGACGGAGTCCTCCCGGAATTTTTGAGGAAGGCTAGTGGGGCGGCATCAGGAGTCAAGGAGCCTCAGTAGCCCTCGGGCTTGCCCGGCACCTTCACCAGCGCTTCACCTTCCAGCACCAGCGTGTCGCCGACCTTGCAGCGGCAGGCGAGCTTCACGCGGCGGCCCTTCTCGGCCAGTTCGACCACCTCGACGGAGGCCTCCACCATGTCGCCGATCCTGACGGGTGCCTTGAAGTTGAGCGTCTGGGACATATAAACCGCACCGGGGCCGGGGAGCCTCGTTCCGATCACGGCCGAGATCAGGCTCGCCGTATAAAGGCCATGGGCGATTCGACCGCCGAAGGGGGTCCGGGCGGCGAAGTGCTCGGAGAGGTGGATGGGGTTCCGGTCGCCGGAGATCTCGGCGAATCCCACGACGTCAGAGGACTTCACCTCCTTGACGTAGGTCTCGGTCATGCCGAGGGCCAGATCTTCGAAGTAGAGTGTTTGGCTGGGGGGGAGCATGGCGGTCAGAGCCTCGGGCGGTGGCCGGTTATGAAGCCGCCCATGTTGACGAGATGCACCAAGGCCAAAAGCGCAATGAATCCAAAGAGCAGCACGATTGGCGTGCCTGAGAACAGGCGCGGTTCCAGGCTCTTGCGGGGGCGACGATCGGCCCATGACAGGTATGCCACGATGCCGCCGGCGACGAGGAAAACGGCGAGGGTGATGAGGAATTCGGCGTGGGATGCAAGATCGGGCATAGCAAGGGACGATTGGTTGACAGCTAGGGGTGGCCCCGCTAAGGAACCGCCTGTGTTCAACAGGCAGGACGGGGCGCGGCGCTCCTTCTGCCTGAATTATCAGGTGAAGTCCATGAAAGTCCGCAATTCTCTCAAGTCCCTGCTGAAGCGCCACCGCGACAACCGCATGGTGCGCCGCAAGGGCCGTATCTACATAATCAACAAGACCAATCCGCGCTTCAAGGCGCGCCAGGGCTAAGCTCACGCTTCTGCCGGAATTGTGAACGCCGTGGACGGGATGCCGTCCACGGCGCTCTTTTTGTTGCCATGAAATGGGGTGTAGAGTGTCCGTTATGCGTGGCCTTGCAACCCTTCTCGCCGTCGTCGCCCTGACCTCCGCCGCCCTTGCCGAGGACGCGCCCGCCGTGGGCGAGGCGCCAGCCCTGCCGGGAACAGCGGCCCCGGTGGAAAAGCAGCGGTCGCCCGCCGAACTCCGCGCCGATCAACTCGACACCCTGTTCGGGCACCTGCACCGCAAGGGCATGCCGAGCGACAAGGTGGAGGAGCGGATCTGGGAATTGTGGAGCGCTTCCGATTCCCCCACTGCGGAGGTCTTGCTGGCACAGTCCAAGCGGGCGATCGAGGACGGCGCACCCGCCGAGGCGCTGTCGATCCTCAACCGGTTGATCGGCGCCAATCCGGACTTTGCCGAGGCTTGGAACAAGCGCGCCACGCTCTATTTCATGATGAAGAAGTACGATGACGCGCTGAGCGACATCGCCAAGGTGCTGGACCTCGAGCCCCGGCATTTCGG
>JBEARP010000035.1:0-8862 GCA_041163105.1 Pseudomonadota bacterium | reverse complement strand
TCGACGCGCTGATCCCGATCGGCCGCGGCCAGCGCGAGCTGGTCATCGGCGACCGCCAGACCGGCAAGACCGCCATCATCCTCGACACCATCCTGAACCAGAAGCCCATCCACATCGCAGGCCCCGAGAAGGACAAGCTCTACTGCGTCTACGTCGCCTGCGGCCAGAAGCGCTCCACCGTGGCGCAGTTCGTGAAGGTGCTGGAAGACAATGGCGCGCTCGAATATTCGATCGTCATCGCCGCCACGGCGTCCGATCCCGCCCCGCTGCAGTACCTCGCGCCCTTCACCGGCTGCACCATGGGCGAATTCTTCCGCGACAACGGCATGCATGCGCTGATCGCCTATGACGATCTCTCGAAGCAGGCCGTCGCCTACCGCCAGATGTCGCTGCTGCTGCGCCGCCCGCCGGGCCGCGAAGCCTATCCGGGCGACGTGTTCTATCTCCACTCCCGCCTGCTCGAGCGCGCGGCCAAGATGAACGACACGCTGGGCGGCGGTTCGCTGACCGCTCTCCCGGTCATCGAAACCCAGGCCAACGACGTGTCGGCCTACATCCCGACCAACGTGATCTCGATCACCGATGGCCAGATCTTCCTTGAAACCGAACTGTTCTACCAGGGCGTTCGCCCGGCCGTGAACGTCGGTCTCTCGGTGTCGCGCGTCGGTTCCGCCGCCCAGACCAAGGCGATGAAGCAGGTGGCCGGCAAGATCAAGGGCGAGCTCGCCCAGTATCGCGAAATGGCCGCCTTCGCCCAGTTCGGCTCGGACCTCGACGCCTCGACGCAGCGCCTGCTCAACCGCGGCGCCCGCCTGACGGAGCTGCTGAAGCAGGGCCAGTTCTCGCCGATGAAGACGGAAGACCAGGTCGTGTCGATCTATGCCGGCGTCAACGGCTATCTCGACCCGCTGCCGGTCAACAAGGTGAAGCCCTTCGAAGAAGGCCTGCTCCGCTTCGTGCGTGACAAGCACCCCGAGATCCTCGAGGCGATCCGCAGCGAGAAGGCGATTTCGGATGCCACCATGCCGAAGCTCAAGGCCGCGGTCGAAGCCTTCGCCAAGTCCTTTGCTTAAGGCTTAAACCCCGATGGCAAGTCTCAAGGACTTACGAAACCGCATCGCCTCGGTGAAGGCGACACGCAAGATCACCAAGGCCATGCAGATGGTGGCCGCGGCGAAGCTGCGTCGTGCCCAGGAAGCAGCCGTCGCGGCGCGTCCCTACTCGACGCGCATGTCGGCGGTGATCGGCAACCTTGCCTCGGCCATGAACGGCCAGGCGGGTGCGCCCACGCTGCTCACCGGCACGGGCTTTGCCGAAACACACCTGCTGATCGTGGCGACCGCCGAGCGCGGCCTCTGCGGCGGCTTCAACTCCTCGATCGCCAAGATCGCGCGCGAGCACGCCGACCGCCTCATCGCCCAGGGCAAGACGGTGAAGATCTTCACCGTCGGCAAGAAGGGCAATGACGCGCTGAAGCGGCTCTACGGCAAGTACATCGTCGAGCACATCGACTTCCGCGGCGTGAAGGCAATGTCCTTCGCCGAAGCCCAGACGGTGGCGCACAAGGTGCTCCACATGTTCCACAATGGGGAGTTCGACGTCGCAACGCTGTTCTTCTCCGAGTTCAAGTCGGTGATCTCGCAGAAGCCCACAGCGCTGCGCTTGATCCCGGCGGACGTCTCGGGTGCTGCACCCGCCGATCTCGGCGGCGCAGTCTATGAAGCAGAGCCCGAAGAGGGCGAAATCCTGGCTGATCTCCTGCCGCGCAACATCGCGGTGCAGATTTTCCGTGGTCTCCTCGAAAATGCGGCGTCCGAGCAGGGCGCCCGCATGAGCGCCATGGACAACGCCACCCGCAACGCCGGTGACATGATCAACAAGCTGTCGATCAAGTACAACCGCCAGCGCCAGGCGCAGATCACCAAGGAACTCATCGAAATCATTTCGGGCGCCGAGGCGCTCTAAGCGAACACGGGAAGGATCAGACATATGGCACACAGCGAGGCCGCAACCGGCCGCATCACCCAGGTCACCGGCGCCGTCGTCGACGTCGCCTTCGATGGTGAACTCCCTGAAATCCTGAACGCGCTCGAGACGATGAACGGCGACAACCGCCTCGTCCTCGAAGTGGCGCAGCATCTGGGCGAGAACACCGTCCGCACCATCGCCATGGACTCGACCGAAGGTCTGGTGCGCGGCCAGGCCGTCACCAACACCAAGAGCTCGATCTCGGTTCCGGTCGGCGAGGAGACGCTGGGCCGCATCATGAACGTGATCGGCGAGGCAATCGACGAAGCAGGGCCGATCAAGACTTCGCTCCGTCGTCCCATCCATGCGCCAGCCCCTGACTTCGTCGACCAGTCGACGGAAGCGCAGATCCTCGTCACCGGCATCAAGGTCGTCGACCTTCTGGCGCCTTACGCCAAGGGCGGCAAGATCGGCCTGTTCGGTGGTGCTGGCGTGGGCAAGACCGTGCTCATTCAGGAGCTCATCAACAACGTCGCCAAGACGCACGGTGGTTACTCCGTGTTCGCCGGCGTGGGCGAGCGTACGCGTGAAGGTAACGACCTCTATCACGAGTTCATCGAATCCAAGGTGAACGCCGATCCGCACAATCCCGATCCGAGCGTCAAGTCGAAGTGCGCCCTGGTGTTCGGCCAGATGAACGAGCCGCCGGGCGCGCGTATGCGCGTGGCGCTGTCGGGCCTCACGGTTGCCGAGCACTTCCGTGACCAGGGCCAGGACGTGCTGTTCTTCGTGGACAACATCTTCCGCTTCACCCAGGCCGGTTCCGAAGTGTCCGCCCTTCTGGGCCGCATCCCGTCGGCCGTGGGCTATCAGCCGACACTCGCCACCGACATGGGCAACCTGCAGGAGCGCATCACCACCACGACCAAGGGTTCGATCACCTCGGTGCAGGCCATTTACGTGCCGGCCGACGACTTGACCGACCCCGCACCCGCCACCTCCTTCGCCCACTTGGACGCGACCACCACGCTGTCGCGCTCGATTGCCGAAAAGGGCATCTACCCCGCCGTCGACCCGCTCGACTCCACCTCGCGCATGATGGACCCGCGCATCGTCGGTGAAGAGCACTACCAGACGGCGCGGCGCGTGCAGGCGATCCTGCAGCGTTACAAGGCGCTCCAGGACATCATCGCCATTCTCGGCATGGACGAGCTCTCGGAAGAGGACAAGCTCACGGTGGCCCGCGCCCGCAAGATCGAGCGCTTCATGTCGCAGCCCTTCGACGTCGCTGCCGTGTTCACCGGTTCGCCCGGCGTGCAGGTCAAGCTCGAAGACACCATCAAGGGCTTCAAGGGCCTTTGCGACGGTGACTACGACCACCTGCCGGAGCCCGCCTTCTACATGGTCGGCACCATCGAGCAGGCCGTCGAGAAGGCCAAGCGCCTCGCCGCCGAGGCAGCGTAATCCAGATGGCTGGTCTTCATTTCGAACTCGTAAGCCCGGCGCGGCTTCTGTTCTCAGGGAGCGTGGCTTCGGTCACCATCCCCGGAACCGAGGGCGAGATGGGCATCTATCCGGGCCACTCGCCCGTGCTCACCACGCTGCGCCCCGGCGTCGTCACCGTCACCCGTGACGGTGGTGCGGCCGAGCGCATCTTCGTCAAGGGCGGCATGGCGGAAGTGAACCCGCAGGGTCTCACGCTTCTGGCCGAGGTCGCCGTGCCCATGGCGGAACTCACCGCCGAGCTGATGGCCAAGCAGATCACCTCCGCTGAAGCCGACCTCGCCGATGCGAAGCCGGGCGAAGCACAGCGCAAGGCCACGGAAGTCCTCAACCAGCTCAAGGCGCTGCAGGGCACGCTCTGATCTGACGGTCACCGCAGAATTCAAATCGCCGGGGCATGCCCCGGCGATTTTGTTTCTCGATGCCGTCATCCTGGCGAAGGCCGGGATCCAGCTTTGTGTCTACGCATGCTGAGCCATGAAGCGGGACCCCGGCCTTCGCCGGGGTGACGCCGATTGTGGGAACTGAGCCCAACCAAAAAAGGCCCGCCGTTTCCGGCGGGCCTTTTCGATTCGTGATGTAAGGCCGCTTAGCCCTGGCGCTTGCCGAGTTCGCTCATCCAGCTGCCGCCGGAGGTGCGCTTGGGGGCCTGGGCGCCGCCGGCATTGCCGCCGTCGCGCTTGGGCTGGTGCTGGCCCTGGGGTTTCGCACCCTGGGTCTTTGCACCCTGCGGCTTGCCCTGGCCAGCCGAGTGGTTGCGGTTGGGCTTCTGGCCACGGTGATGCGGCTTTGCAGCGGGCTTGTCCTTGCCGGCCGGGTTCCAGCCGAAGGTGGGGGCAAGCTGCTGCACACCCTTGAGGCCGAGCGCATGTTCAACCACCGGCACCTGGGCGCGGATGGTCTTCTCGATGTCGCGCAGCAGGCCACGGTCTTCCGGCGTGCAGAAGGCGATGGCGGAACCATCGGCTCCGGCGCGCGCGGTGCGGCCGATGCGGTGGACGTAGCTCTCCGGCACATGCGGGAGATCGTAGTTCACCACGTGGCTGACACCGTCGACGTCGATGCCGCGGGCGGCAATGTCGGTCGCCACGAGGACGAGGATCTTGCCGGCCTTGAAGCCTGCAAGCGCACGCTCGCGGTTGTTCTGGCTCTTGTTGCCGTGGATCGCCGCTGCGGTGTAACCCGCGGCGGAGAGGTTCTTCATCACCTTGTCGGCGCCGTGCTTGGTGCGGGTGAACACCAGCGTGCGCGTCATGTTGTTGTCCTTCAGGAGTTCCACGAGGAGCTTCGCCTTGTTGGCGGGATCGACGTGGACCACGGACTGGTTGACGCGCTCTGCCGTGGTGGCGACGGGCGCCACCTCGACGCGCACCGGGTCGGTGAGCAGGTTGTTGGCAAGGCCTGCGATCTCCTTCGGCATGGTGGCCGAGAAGAACAGGTTCTGGCGCTGGCTCGGCAGCATGCCCGTGATCTTGCGGATCGCGTGGATGAAGCCCAAGTCAAGCATCTGGTCGACTTCGTCGAGGACGAAGATCTCGACCTTCGACAACGTCAGCGCCTTGCGCTCGATGAGATCAACGAGGCGGCCCGGCGTTGCGACGACGACGTCGACGCCACCGCGCAGGATGTCGATCTGCTTGCCAAGCGACACGCCGCCGAACACGACGGCGCGCGAGACCTTGAGGAACTTGCCATAGACGCGGAAGCTCTCGCCGATCTGGGCGGCGAGCTCACGCGTGGGAGACAGGATGAGCGCCCGGCAGGTGCCCTTTGCGGCACGTTCCGGATGCGCGGCCAGCTTCTGCAGGATCGGCAGCGCGAAGGCTGCGGTCTTGCCGGTGCCGGTCTGGGCAATGCCGAGGAGATCCTTGCCTGCGAGCAGGCTGGGGATCGACTGGGCCTGGATGGGGGTTGGCTTCTCGTAGCCCTCGGCCGTCAAGGCGCGGAGCAGGGGTTCGGAAAGCTGGAGGTCATTAAAAGTCGTCACTTGTTATTCTTCTTTCGGTCTTCGGAGCATGAGTGGGCAGCGCATGCCATGTCCGAAGAGCCGAATGCAGATCATCTGCATCAGGCCGGGCGGGCGCTGAAACCTACCCACGTGAAAGGTATGTTCGGGAGTGTCGCTTGCTGTTCGGGCCGGAACGGCTGCACCTTGCGTGCGCCTCACGTATTCCTGTCGGCCACTTGCGACAGGCCCCATATGGGCGTGCTGCAGTGCAATGTCAAAGTATTCTTTCAGAGACCAGCCGCGGCAGCTGGCCCATGTGACTGAAAACATTGGCGGCACCCACCTTTAGGAGCTTCGGTCCCTGCTCGTCGGGGTGCGGGTGGGTGCCGGTGAAGCCCAGCACGTGGCAACCGGCGCGGTGCGCCGCCGTCACGCCGGTCACCGAATCCTCGACCACGATGCAGTCCTCTGGCGCATATCCAGCGCGCCGTGCTGCCTCGATGAACACGTCTGGCTCGGGCTTGCCGCGGGCCACATGCTCGAAGGTGGTGATGCGGTTGCCGAAGAAGCGGGTGAGGCGGGCAATGCGCAGCGCGGTTTCGACGCGCTCATGGGGAGAGTTCGAGGCGACACTGAAGTGCTGCGGCCCCAGGGCCTCGAGTGTGGCCTCGACACCATCCACCACGCGCAGGTCGGTCTCGTAGAGTTCGAGCAACCGCAGGTCCTTCTGGGTCGAGGCGTCGGCGGGAAAGCTGACGCCGAATTCTTGGGCGATCTCGTCCAGCATGGCGGAGAAGGTGCGCCCGACGAAGCGCCGGTGCGCTTCCTCCTCGCTCATGACAACACCGTTCTCGGCGAGGATCTGCACGTCGACGCGCATCGACAGCGGCTCGGAATCGACCAGCACGCCGTCACAATCGAAAATGACATGCGGCATGCCTCAGTCCTTCTTCGAGAGCTTGGCATAGGCGTAGCCCGCCGCCGTGCCTGCTGCCACGAAGATCAGGAAGGCGGCAATGCCATTGCCCAGCATCTCGAAGGGGCCAAACAGGAAGACGATCATCGCAAGGGCGATGCCGAAGATCGTGATCAGGATCTGGACGGTTTGTGCGGCTGACATGGCTGCAAGATTTAGAAGGCTTTGCGGTTCAGGGCAACCTCAGGTACCGAGGTGCCGGAACTCGGCCAGCACCTGCTCATAGACCTGGCGCTTGAAGGGCACGATCAGCTCCATCAACTCGTCCATGTGGGCCCAGCGCCACTGGTCGAATTCCTGCTTTTGGCCCGGTGGAGCCAGATCGATTTCACCGTCATCGCCGGTAAAGCGCAGCGCCAGCCACTTCTGGGTCTGGCCGCGATACTTGCCGTTCCACGATTTGCCGATCAGGTGCTCGGGCAAGTCATAGTGATACCAGCGGCTCGACTCGGCGACGATCTCGGCGGAGGTGACGGCGGTTTCCTCGGCGAGTTCGCGCAGCGCTGCCGCGCGCACGTCCTCGCCCTTGTCGATGCCGCCCTGCGGCATCTGCCACCAGTGGCCCTTGCCTTCGTCGTTCTGCTTGTCGAAGCGGCGACCAACCCACACGAGGCCTGCCTTGTTGATCAGCATCACGCCCACGCAGGCGCGGTATTCGGTGATCTCGGGGTGCTTCGTCATCAGGTGGCTCTTCCCTTGTAGGTGGCGCTCACAGGCACCAGCAGAATGCCCCTCTCCTGCAAGGTTTTCGCCCACTCGGCAACTGTTTCGATGGTCACGTCGAGGCCCGATCCGGTAGCGATGGCCGAGCCATTGCGCGCGGCCTCCTTCTCCAGCTTGGCGAGTGCGGCCGAAATGGCGGGCGCGGTCGGGTTGGCGTCGATCACCATGATGGCGCGTTGCAGCGGAAGGCGCAGGTCCTGTGCCACCTTGGGCGACAAGGTCAGGTTCACGCTGGCATCTTCGAGGTAGACAAGGCCGCGCGACGCCACCTCCTTCATGACCGGCCGCAACGCATCCTCGGCGCCAAGCAGGCGCGCGCCCATGTAGTTGGTGATGCCGGAATATCCGGCGAAGCGGCTCATCAGCCATTTGAGCGATGCGAGGTTCTGCTCGGGCGTTGCATCGCTCAGCAGCGTGCCGGGGCCCGGGCTGTTGCCGGGGTAGCCCACGGGCTCCATCGGCACCTGCAGCAGGATTTCGTGGCCCGCCGCGCGCGCCTCGTTCACCTGCGCCTGCAGGTTCTCGCCATAGGGTGCAAATCCCAGCGTCACGTCGCCCGGCAGCAGGTCGATGGCCTTCTGCGTGAGCGTTGCATTGAGACCCATGCCGCCCAGTACCAGCGTGATCTTCGGCATGTCCGAATGGGTCACCGCCAACGGCGTCACCTGCGAATAGGCGTCGAAGGGCTTGCGGCCGCCGTCGCCGATGCGCGGCAAGGGTCCGATGTCGGTCGTCTCGGTCACCGCCTTGAGGGGGGCCGGCTTCAGCGGCCGGTGCGGCGCCACGATGATCATCGCCTCGTTCTTCTCAGGCGCGGCTTCGTCCTCCGGTGCCAGATCGTCGGGCGGGTCGCCGCCGATGATCTCGATGGCGTTCTGGTCGATGACGTATTCCGGGTTCTCCATTGTGCCGTCTGGCATGGCTTCGTCTTCGGCCGAAGAGGTGGACGAGGTGACGAGTTCCGCGGTGGCGGGAATGGCCGCGGTGACGACGGGTTCACCCGCCAGCGGGGCCGGCATGCGCGCCAGCCACAGTCCACCCAGGGCGAATCCGGCCACCAGGGCCAAGGCAGTTGCCGCCAGGGGCTGCGGGCGCCTGCGCCACAGCCGCTGCGCAAGGCTCAGCCGCTTCAGGGGTCGGCGTAATTCATCGCGGGGCATGGGTTGGTTCTTCATGCATGATTCGGATGCCCGACTTTCGGTCCATGACCGTTAACGACCTGTTAATCATAACGGATAAGTTGATAAAACATCCGGAAGGTAAAACGAAGATACCCGGCCACCAGGGCCGGGTATCGTCGTTTCAGACTGGTGCGGAGAATCAGTTGGCCGTGGTGTCCGGCTTCTCGCCGTCCTTCGGCTTCTCTTCCTTGGGCTTGACGTTGGACACCACCTTCACGCCATTGAGCAGGTCGATCGCCGCCTTGAGCTGCAGGTCCTTGGTCTTGTCTTCCGGCACATAGGCCGAGGAACCGCCACCTTCGTCGCCACCGCCCTCGTTGGTGAGGTGGCCCTTGAGGCCGGCCTCGCCCTCGGTCGAGACGTTCTTGCCCTTGAGTTCGGGCGGAAGCTCTTCCTCGATCACGATGTCGGCGTCGATGCCCTTGGCCTGGATGGAACGGCCGGCCGGCGTGTAGTAGCGCGCCGTGGTCAGCCTCAGGGCACCCTCGCCGCCAAGCGGGATAATGGTCTGCACCGAGCCCTTGCCGAAGCTGCGCGTGCCGATGAGCGTGGCGCGCTTGTGG
>JBEARP010000034.1:0-26296 GCA_041163105.1 Pseudomonadota bacterium | reverse complement strand
GGGGTGGTGGGGCGGTGCGTTCTCCCCCCATTCACCTTGCGCGGACTTGATCCGCGCATCCTTTTCGTGGCCGGGGAAAAAGACCCCCGGGTCGAGCCCGGGGGAGGTGAATGGATGGAAGATGCCACGTGAAGGGAAAGCGGGATCCCGGCCTTCGCCGGGATGACGCCACTTCTGGGCCTCTACCTTCTCCCGAACAGCCTCTCGATATCTGCCAGCTTCAGTTCGATGAAGGTCGGTCGCCCGTGGTTGCACTGGCCCGAGTTTGGCGTCGCCTCCATCTCGCGCAGCAGGGCATTCATTTCCTCGGGGCGCAGCTTTCGGCCGGAGCGGACGGAATTGTGACAGGCCATGGTGGCGAGCACGTGGTTGATGCGGTCCTCGATGCTGGTGGTCACACCCAGTTCCGCAAGCTCGTCCGCAACGTCGCGGACGATGCCGGAGATATCCGCCTTGCCGATGGCGGCGGGCACTTCGCGGATGATGACGGCCCCGTCGCCGAATGCTTCAAGCACGAGGCCGGTCTTCGACAGGAGGTCGGCGGCGGCGGCAAGGCGCTCGACGTCCACCGGGTCGAGATCGACGACCTCGGGCACCAGCAGTGGCTGGCTTTCGACACCGCGGTCGGCGCGCTCGCGCTTCAGGCGTTCGTAGACGAGGCGCTCATGGGCGGCGTGCTGGTCGACAAGCACGAAGCCATCCCGCGTCTGGGCAACAATGTAGTTGTCATGAATCTGGGCACGCGCATTGCCAAGGGGATAATCCGGCTGCACCACCTGTGACTCGCCAATAGGCGCGGACGCGGGCGGCATGTTCATGGCAAGTGCCGCCTGCTTCTCCTCCTCGTCGAAGCCGCGGTGGTTGAAGGGGCGCGGCATGCCGGGCCGGAACGTGGACACGGTCTGGCGCGACAGGCCGGTGTCGGGCGCACGCTTCCTGCCTAATGCGTCCCGGATGGCGCTGACGATGAGGCCGCGCACCAGCCCACCGTCCCGGAATCGAACCTCGGCCTTTGCAGGGTGCACGTTCACGTCCACCCGCTCCGGCGGACAGTCGAGGAACAGCACCAGCGCGGGGAAGCGGCCCGAGGGCAGTACATCGGCATAGGCGCCGCGGATGGCGCCGGAAATCAGCTTGTCACGCACGCTGCGGCCGTTGACGAACATGTATTGCTGGGCGGAGTTGTTGCGCGACCATGTCGGAAGCCCTGCGTACCCACGGACGCGAAAGCTTTCGCGCTCGAGGTCGAAGGCAATGGCATTGTCCATGAATTCGCCGCCGAGGATGCGGCGGATGCGGGCCTCTTCGCCCTCCTCCTTGGGCACATCGACGAGGCGGCGCTCCTCGGTCACGAAGGCGAAGCCGATCTCCGGATGCGCAAGCGCCATGCGGCGCACCACCTCGGCGGCTTCGACTGTTTCCGTGCGGTCCGCCTTCAGGAACTTGAGGCGTGCCGGTGTGGCGAAGAACAGGTCCTTGACGTCGATCTCGGTGCCGAGGTTGAGGGCCGCCGGGCGTGGCGGCGTCAGGTGGCCGCCCTCCACGGTGATGACATGAGCATCACCTCCACTGCGCGGCCGGGACGTGATCGACAGACGACTGACCGAACCGATGGAGGGCAGCGCCTCGCCGCGAAAGCCGAGAAAGCGGATGTCGATCAGGTCATCGTCAGAGAGCTTCGAGGTGGCATGGCGCTCGACCGCGAGCGCCAGGTCCTCGGATGCCATGCCAATGCCATCGTCCGAAACGCGGATCAGGCTCTTTCCGCCACCCCGGAAGGCCACGTCGATCTGGCCGGCGCCAGCGTCTACGGCATTCTCGACGAGTTCCTTCACCACGCTCGCCGGGCGTTCGATCACCTCGCCCGCCGCGATGCGGTTCACCGTTCCTTCTGAGAGCCTTCGGATTCGCATTGGCAGAGACTAGCAAGGGGAGCCCCCTCGGCCAAACAGCCGAGCTGAGTTATCCCCCCGCCCCGGCGATTCCCTTCCCAGCAGGGGGAGGAGATCAAGCCCCGGCGCTTACTTCACGCCCTGGGGCTTGCCGACAACGGTAACGACCAGCCGGTCAGGATGCAGCAGACGCCTGGCCTGGCCCTTGACCTGGTCGAGCGTCACGGCATCCACCAGAGAGTTACGCTTCTCGACGTAGTCGATGCCGAGGTTCTGCTGCTGGATGCCGAGGAGCTGGTTGGCGATGGCGGCATTGGACGAGAAGCGCAGCGCATAGGAGCCCGTGAGGAAGGTCTTGGCATCATCCAGGTCCTGCTGGGACGGTCCTTCCTCGGCATATTTCCGGATTACCTCGCGCGCGGCATCTAGCGCCTCGCCAGCGGACTCATTCTTGGTTTGCAGCGAACCCGCATAAAGACCGACCCGACCCATTGGCGACAGCCCATAGCTGACCCCATAGGTGAGCCCGCGCTTCTCGCGGATTTCCTCGGACAGGAGCGATGTGAGGCCACCAGAGCCCAGGATTTCCGACATGACGAAGGCCGGTATGAAGTCCGGGTCGTCACGCTTGATGCCTTCGGTGCCGAAAACGATCACGCTTTGCGGTATGTTGCGGTCGATAACCTTGACCACGGGACCCATGACGGGTTTGGCCTCGGGCAGTTCCGGTTGCTCCGTTGCCTTCTCGGGAAGGCCGCCGAACACCTTGTCGAGCAAGGGGCCGAGTTCCTTCGCGGTGATGTCTCCCACCACGGACACCTGAAGGGTTTCACGGTTGAAGATGCGGCGGTGCGCGGCATGCAGATCATCCGCAGAGATGGCTGCGATGGTGGCCTCCGTGCCTCCGTCGCGACGGGAATAGGGATCACCCGGCAGAATATCTTCCATCCAGGCCTGCCAGGCTATGGACTGCGGGTCCTGCTCCGTTTCCTTGACGTTCAGAAGATACTGCTGGCGTACGCGCTCCAGCGGCTCGGCGTCGAAGCGCGGCGCGGTAACGACCATCTTCAGAAGATCGGTCGCGGCATCCCGGTTCCGAGTGAGTGTCTGGAAGCCGCCTTCGAAGAAATCGGGGCCAGCATCGAACGACATGCGGAAGGCGAGCTCGTCCCGCTTCTTCTGGAATTCGGCGGAGAGCATTTCACCCGCACCTTCATCCATCATGCCGGTAAGGAATTCGGAGACGCCTTCCTTGCCGGCGGGATCACGCTCGGTGCCGCCGCGGAAGGAGTAATTCATGGCAAGCAACGGAATTGCGTGCTCCTCCACCAGCCAGGCCTTGATGCCGCCGGGGCTCGTCACCTCCTGAATGGTAAAGGCATTGGCGCCCGTGCCGGAGGCAAAGAACAGGCCGACAAACAGGACGAGAGCGCGAAGCGACATGGGCAAGCGGTTCATCATTTCCATCATTGGCTCTTTTCTTCCGGCAGCAGCACGCCGGTGACAGAAGCCTTGCGGTCAAGCACGGTGCGGGCGGCCTTGTTGATGTCCTCGACGGTGACGGTTGCGAGGTCGTCATCCCAGTTCAGCACGTCCTGCGTGGTCTGGCCGGTGGCCAGTGCCACGCCGAAGATACGCGCCAGCTTGTCCTGCGAGTCGAGCAGATAGACGGCGCTGGCAATCATCTTGCTGCGGCTGCGGTCGAGTTCTTCCTGGGTGACGCCGCGCGCCGCCACGTCGGCGAGGATCGCGTCGATCTCCGCTTCGACCTGTTCCACGGTGACACCCGGATTGGGAGCGGCATAGACACCGAAGCTGCCGTGGTCGAGCTGGTCGGCGTCGAACCAGGCACCGGAATAGGCGGCGAGCTTCTTGTCGAGATTGAGCGTCTGGTAGAAGCGGCTCTGGTTGCTGCCGCCGATGATCTCGGCAAGCAGCGACAGGGCGAGTTCCTCGCGCTGCGGAAGGTGGCGCGCGGCCGGGGCAAGATACTGGCGTTGCCAGCTGGGGGCGCTGGCGCGGGCATCCTGCATGGTGACGCGGCGTTCGGCATTGGGCGTCGGCTCTTCGGCGCGCACCCGCTCCATGAGGGGCCGCTTGTTCTTGAGGGGGCCGTAGTAGCGCTCAGCCAGTGTCTTCACCTCTTCGGGCGTCACATCTCCTGCAACGATGAGGATGGCGTTCGCCGGCTCGTAATGCTGGGCGTAAAAGTCCATCGCATCCTGGCGCGTGAGCTTGGAGACCTGCGACATCCAGCCTATGACCGGCTTGCCATAGGGGTGCGCGTTGTACATCGCCGCATCAAGCTGCTCATGCAGGAGGCCGGCGGGCTCGTTGTCAGTGCGCTGGCGGCGCTCCTCCAGAACCACGGCACGCTCCGGCAGGACCGTCTCGTCGGTCAGCACAAGGTTCTGCATGCGGTCGGCCTCGAGTTCCATCACCAGCGGCAGCCGATCCTTCATCACCTTCTGATGATAGGCGGTGTAGTCCTGAGTGGTGAAGGCATTGTCGGCGCCACCATTGGCGCGCACGATGCGGCTGAAGGAACCGTCCGGGTATTTCGGCGTACCCTTGAACATCAGGTGCTCGAGCAGATGCGCAACACCGGCCTTGCCCTGGGCTTCGTCAGCCGCGCCCGCCCTGTACCACACCATGTGGGTGACCACGGGTGCGCGATGATCAGGGATGACCACCACCTCCATGCCGTTCTCGAGCTTGAAGGTTGTGACGTCGATGTCGAGGGCGCGGGCGGGGCCGGTGGCAGCCAGCATGGCGAACACGACAGGCACCAGTCGCTTGAACAGGATCATGGGTTTCCTCGGGAGGTTACGGCCGCCATGGGAAGCGCTGCCGGGCGACGTCTATTCGTCCTTGAAGATGTTGCCGATGTTGAGGACGGACCCATACTTCGGGTTCTTCGCCTTCTTCTGGGCAATGTAATAGTCCTGCAGTTCCTCGCGCAGCTGCTGGTCGGTCTTGCGCGTGCCGTCAGGATTGTAAACCGAGATGCCGACATTGGTGTAGATCGCGTCAGGCCCGCTGGCGGGCACCGTGGTGGTTGCTGCGGTCTTTACGGCGGGCGCCGCGGCCTTTGGTGCAGTGGAGACAGGCGTGGTGGGCGGCGTGGTAAGCGCGGCCGCCTGAGTGGCGGCCGGCGTGCTGACCGCGCCTGTATCGGGTGCTGCGGCCGTGGTTCCGGGCGGCGGCAGGCGCAGGTCGGGCGGCATGGCAAGGTCCTGCCGGGTGTTGAGCGCCTCGCTCGGCGTTTCCTTCTCGAGGTAGCCGCGCATCGTGTTGGAGCAGCCCGCGAGACCAAACCCCGCGAGGCAGAGCAGCACAGTTACTGCGGCACGATTCATCCAGCTACCCTTGTCAAACCGGCCACTTCAATGCCGCCGGATTCAGGCTTTTCCACGGCGGCTGTCATGCTCGCCAAGGAACAGCGACTCATACATCAGCAACGCCACGCCGGCAACGATGGCGACGTCCGCAATGTTGAAGACATACCAGCTAAACTGTTGATAATAAAAATGAAAAAAATCCGCCACCGCACCCCGCGTGAAGCGGTCGAAGGCATTCCCAAGAGCGCCGCCGATGACCATGCCAAGGGCGGCAGCGGCAATTGCCCGCCTGGCGCTACAGGCCCAGACCCACAGCAGAACGACGATGGCGAGCGACACCGCGATCAGCCATTCCTGGGTGTGAGTGGTGAACAGCCCATAGGACACGCCCTTGTTCCAGACCATCACCAGATCGAAGAAGGACGTGATGTGGACGGGTGCTTTTTCGATGATGCCGTAGACATCCAGCATCCAGTATTTGTGCAACTGGTCGATGCCGAAAACGATGATCGCGAGGCCCAGCGTCAGCGGTGCGAGCGGACCCCAGAACCTCGGCTTCATCAGACGGTCTTTTCGAAACGGACCTGCCACTCGCGCACTGCCTCTGCATCACGCGGGGTGATGTCCGGGAATTCGGAGTCGCTACCAACCTCGGGGGTGATCTTCCAGGAGCGGGCGCACTTGCGGCCTTCGGCGGGCTTGAAGACCACGGCGACACCCTTCACGGTATCGAGCCGGAACGCATCTGCCGGGCCTTCGCCCGCGATGAGCCTGGCGCCCGAGGTGATGGAGATTTCGGCGAGGTCGACGCCGTCGAGCGCGGCCAGCAGATCAGGGTCGGAGACATAGACGTCGGGTGCAGCTTCAAGGGCCGAGCCGATGGTCTTCTTCACCTGGCGCTCGATTTCGAGGGCGCCCGTGACGACGGAGCGGACGTCGCGGACCTTGTCCCACTTGGCGGCCAGTTCCGGTGCGGCCCATTCATCCGGGCAGCGGGCAAACTGCATGAGGTGAACGGAGGAACCTTCTCCGGGGAAGCGCGACAGCCAGACCTCGTCCATGGTGAAGGCCAGCACTGGCGCCCACCAGGTGGTGAGGCAATGGAACAGCTGGTCCAGCACGGTGCGACAGGAGCGGCGGCGCAGGTTCGACCAGGCATCGCAGTAGAGCGAGTCCTTGCGGATGTCGAAATAGAAGGCCGAGAGGTCGACCGTCATGAAATTGGTGAGCAGCGCGAAAAGGCGCTTGTAGTCGAAGACCTCATAGGCCTGGCGCACCTGTGCTTCGAGCTCGTGCAGGCGGTGCAGGATGTAGCGGTCGAGTTCCGGCATGTCCTTGGCCTGCACGAACTCCCAGTCCTGGAGATCGTCCACGGCGCCGAGGATGTAGCGCATGGTGTTGCGCAGCTTGCGGTAGGCCTCGATGTTGGTCTTGAGGATTTCCGGCCCGAGGCGGAGGTCCTCGGCATAATCCGCCGAGGCCACCCACAGGCGCAGGATGTCGGCACCCGACTGCTTGATGACGTCCTGCGGGCTGACGATGTTGCCCATCGACTTCGACATCTTGCGGCCGTCCTCTGCGACGACGAAGCCATGCGTCAGCACCGCATCATAAGGCGCTCGGCCGCGCGTGCCACAGGCTTCGAGCAGCGAGGAGTGGAACCAGCCGCGATGCTGGTCGGAGCCTTCGAGATAGATGTCGGCCGGCCACTTGAGGTCAGGCCGCTGCTCCAGCACGAAGGCGTGGGTGGAACCTGAATCGAACCAGACGTCGAGGATGTCCCTCACCTGCTCCCACTCGAGGATCGAGCGGTCATTGCCGAGGAAGCGCTGGGCGGCCCCTTCCGCGAACCAGGCATCGGCACCCTCGGCGGTGAAGGCATCGACGATGCGCTGGTTGACCTTCGGGTCGTTGAGGATCTCGCCCGTCTCGCGGTTGACGAAGACGGCAATCGGCACGCCCCAGGCGCGCTGGCGCGAGATGACCCAGTCCGGGCGCTGCTCGATCATGGCGCGCAGGCGGTTCTGGCCGCCCGGCGGATAGAAGGTCGTCTCGTCGATGGCCTTGAGCGCCACGTCGCGCAGCCCATGGCTCGACATGGAGATGAACCACTGCGGCGTGTTGCGGAAGATGATCGGCTTCTTCGAGCGCCAGCTGTGCGGATACTGGTGCTTGAGGCGGCCGCGCGAGATCAGCGCGCCGGCTTCGCTCAGTGCACGGATGACCGCGTCGTTCGCGTCGCCCTTGTCGCCCTTGTCGGTGATGACGCGCTTGCCCGTGAAGCCCGGCGCATCCTTGGTGTAGAAGCCATCGGCATCGACCGTGAAGGGGATGGCGTGCGGGATGCCCTTGCCCTTGATATAGGCCTCGCTGGCGACCCAGATGTTGTAGTCGTCCGCGCCATGGCTGGGGGCTGTGTGGACGAAGCCCGTGCCGGTGTCGTCGGTCACGTGGTCGCCATCAAGCATCGGCACGGCGAAATCATAACCCAAGTGCGCCAGAGGATGGCCGAGGATGAGCCCCTTGGGATCGGCGTCGCCAAGGCGTTCGAAGCTTTCGACCTTGGCGGATTTCATCACCTCTTCGGCGAGGCGATCGGCGAGGATGTACTTGTCGCCGGGCTTGGCCCAGTTGCCCTCGGGCGCGGCCTTCACGTCATAGAGACCGTAGGAAATCTTGGACGAGAAGCTGACGGCGCGGTTGCCGGGGATGGTCCAGGGAGTGGTCGTCCAGATAACGACGGAGGCACCGAGCAGGTTGCCGGCAGAGGCCTCGCGCACCGGGAACTTCACGAAGATCGTGTCGGACTGGTAGTCCTGGTACTCGACTTCGGCCTCGGCGAGTGCGGTCTTCTCGACCACCGACCACATGACGGGCTTGGAGCCGCGATAGAGCTGGCCGGACTCGGCGAACTTGAGGAGTTCGTTGGCGATCAGCGCCTCGGCGCGGAAGTTCATGGTGAGATAAGGATTATCCCAGTCGCCCGTCACACCCAGGCGCTTGAACTCCTCGCGCTGCACGTCGATCCAGTGCGCGGCGAAGGCACGGCATTCCTTGCGGAAGTCGTTGATCGGCACTTCGTCCTTGTTCTTGCCCTTCTCGCGATACTGCTCCTCGATCTTCCACTCGATGGGAAGGCCGTGGCAGTCCCAGCCCGGCACGTAGTTGGAATCGAAGCCTTGCATCTGGCGCGAGCGGGTGACGATGTCCTTCAGGATCTTGTTGAGCGCGTGGCCAATGTGGAGGTGGCCGTTGGCATAGGGCGGGCCGTCATGCAGCACATATTTCGGGCGGCCTGCCGACTGCTGGCGGAGCGTGTTGTAGAGGTCGATTTCCGCCCAGCGCTTCAGCAGCTCCGGCTCACGCTGCGGCAGTCCTGCCTTCATGGCAAAGGAGGTCTTCGGCAGGAACACGGTGTCCCGGTAGCGGTCGTTCTTCTGCGGCTTGTCGTCGGACATGAGGTTCGGAGGTCCAAATCAAGGGTTTGGGCGGCTTCTAGCAGGTTTTGGGCGTGGATAAAGCGCCTCGGTTTCCGGCCCCTGCCCCCAGGCATGGGGGAAAAAAGGAGCCGATCCGGTGATCCTATCCTCGCCTTGCCTTTGAATCCGCCAGCACGCAGAGCATTTCCCACATCAGGTTCGCCGCCGTCACCGCAGTGATGCCGGTGGGGTCGAAGCAGGGCGCCACCTCGCAGATGTCGCCGCCGACCAGGTCCTTGCCTTGCAGGCTCCGCACCATGACCTGCACCTCGCGCGGGGTGAGCCCGCCGATCTCAGGGACACCCGTGCCCGGTGCCCAGGCGGGATCGATGCCGTCGATGTCGATGGTCATGTAGGTGGGGCCGTTGCCCAGCACCTCATGAATCTTGCCGATGACCGCCTCGCGGCCCATGCGCTCATAATCTTCGAAGGTGATGCAGGTGAAACCCGCATCCTCGCCCCACTTGATGTCGTCAGGCGAGAAGCGTGAGCCGCGGAGCCCGATCTGGATGGTGCGCTTCGGGTCGATCAGCCCCTCCTCCACGCCGCGGCGGAAGGTGGTGGCGTGATTGATTTTCGTGCCGGCCAGCGTGTCGAGCGTGTCGGCGTGGCTGTCGATGTGGAAGATGCCGACCGGACGGTGCTTCGCCACCGCTCGCAGGATCGGGAGCGGCACGGTGTGGTCACCGCCGATGGTGAGCGGCAGGGCGCCTGCCGCGTGGATCCTGGCGAAGAAGTCCTCGATCATGTCGATCGAGCGCAGCAGGTCGATGGGGTTCACCGGTGCATCACCCACATCCGCCACGTTGCAGATGTCATAGGGGGCGATGCCGGAAACATTATGCACGCGGCGGATGAGGCGCGACGCCTCGCGCACGGCGGCAGGTCCCTGCCTTGAACCGGACCGGTAGTTGACGCCGAGGTCGAAAGGCACGCCGACGAGCGCAATGTCGAGGTCAGGCGACACATCATGGCGCTGCGTGCGCATGAAGGTTGCGATTCCGGCAAAGCGGGGCGTGGTGGCAGCATCGACGGGCTGGAAGCGCGGGTCTTTCTTCATTATCAATACCTCGACATGAATTGGGAGGACGACCTCGTGACCACCACACTACAGACCATTCCGGCCCGCCGCGGCAAGGCCGTTCGCTTGAACAAGGGCCAATCCGTGAAGGTGATCAACACCCACGGCAACCAGGTGGTGGATTTCTGGGCATTCAACGCGGGTGACCTGCGCGAATACCTCGGAATGGAGCACTGCAGGGCCTTCTGGACCAGGCTTTTCCCCGTCGAGGGCGACAAGATGATCACCAACCGCCGTCGCCCGATCCTGACCATGACGAAGGATGCAAGCCCCGGCCGCCACGACACGCTGATCGCGCCCTGTGACAACGAGCGCTACGGCCTGCTGGGCTGCACGCACTACCACGACAACTGCCGCGACAACATGCATGCAGGCCTCGCCGAGTTGGGCTTCACCATTCCCTACACGCCCGACTCGCTCAATCTGTTCATGAACATTCCATGGAAGCCGAACGGCGAACTGGAATGGGGCAACTGCCTGTGCAAGCCCGGCGACTACGTGGTGTTCCGCGCCGAGATGGATGCCATCGTGGTGTTTTCCGCCTGCCCGCAGGACATGCTGCCGATCAACAACGGCGTCACGGTCGAGGCGCATTTCGAGGTGCTGGACCAGTAGGGCCCGGCAGCATCACACAGGTTTCATCATCGCCGGGCTTGTCCCGGCGATCTTTTTTGGCGGCACGCAAAAGGATGCCCGGGTCGAGCCCGGGCATGATGAGGGTGTGTGTGATGCGAGTTGGAGCCCTACCCCTCCAGCTTGTCGTAAACCGCCTTGGCCAGCACCAGCATCGGGTCCCTCGCCATTTCGCCGGCGACGGCAACCGCCAGCTTTCCGTCCTGCCAGGTGCAGGCGATGAGCTTGCCCTGCTGCTGCACCTTCATGGCTGTTTCCATGTCGGTGCCCGGTGCTGCGAGCACCACCGAGACGCGCTGGCCCTCCTGGTCTTCATACATCAGCATGGCGGCGGGGCCTCCATCACCCGAGAGCAGCCGCCCGCCCAGCAACGCATAACCCTGCTCCGTCAGGTCCGGTACCTTGAATGCGGTGCCCACGCGCTTCGACAGCCAGGCCTGCAGGTGGGCCTTGTCGGCGCCCGGCACCTCGACCGGGTGGCGCACCTCGACGGCAAAGACGCTATGCGCCTCGAGCGCCTGCTGGCCAAGATCAGCCATGGCGGTGGGCGCCGTCTCACCTTTGAGGAGCCAGCCGCCCAGCCCGCCGAACAGCAGTAGCAGCACGGCGGCGGCCATGGCCAGCCATGGTGAAACGCGCGACGGCGCGGCGCGCTCACGTAGCGCGGCGGCGAGTTGCTGGGGCACCGGCTCGCCCAGCACGCCATCAAATTCTGTCTTCAGCAGTTCGCGCTGCCGTTTCCAGCCGGCCACCTTGCGGGCGGCTTCCGGGTCGCGCGCCATGAGGGTCTCCACCTCGGCGCGCTGATCCGCCGAAAGTTCGCCATCGACATAGGCGTGAAGCGCCCACTCATTCATGTGTTCGTTTGTCATTTCACGCGCCTCAGGCCAATGTGCCCGCGATCTTCGAGCAGTTGCCGCATCTGTTCCCGCGCCCGCGACAGTCGCGACATGATCGTGCCAACCGGCACGCCTAGAATTTCAGAGACGTCGCGGTAGCTCATCTCCTCCAGCCCCACCAGCACGATCACCTCACGATGCTGGAGTGACAGTTGCGCCAGCGCTGCGGACACGGAGCCGGCAGCGAGGCTGTTCTCCTGCTCCGGCGGAACCGCACCCTCGCCATCCATCAGGTCGTCCACTGTCTTCACGACCGTGGCGCGGCTGTTGCGGCGCATGCCGCTGATATGGAGGTTCCTCAGCATTGTGAACAGCCAGGCGCGCAATGGCCGGGACGGGTCATAAAGATGGCACTTGAGCATGGCCCGCTCGAGGCAATCCTGCACCAGGTCGTCGGCCAGTGCCGGATCTCCCGTCAGCGCCCGGGCAAAGCGGCGGAGCACGGGCAGTTCGGCGGAAAGCTGACGGCGGAAGTCCATGGACATGTCCTTTGCAGGAGATTACGCCGCAGAAGCGGGGTTATTCCATGGGGATGGAACCCGAGGGGAATGGTTCTCAGCCCGTCCACTTCTCTCGCATCGTCACCAGTTCTTCGGCCGCCGTGGGGTGCACCGCCATGGTGGCGTCGAAGTCGGACTTCTTCGCGCCCAGGCGCAGCGAAATGCCCAGGAGCTGGGCCATTTCGCCCGCATCGGGGCCGCAGATGTGGCAGCCCAGCACGCGGTCGGTCTCGCCGTCGACGACCAGCTTCATCAGCATGCGCTCGTCACGGCCCGACAGCGTGTGCTTCATCGGGCGGAAGCTGGTCTTGTAGATGTCGACCGCGCGAACGCTTTCGCGGGCCTGCGCCTCGGTGAGGCCCACGGTGCCGACTTCGGGCTGGGAGAAGACGGCGGTGGGGACAAGAGAATGGTCGACCTTCACGTCCTTGCCGCCGAACACCGTGTCGGCGAAGGCATGGCCCTCACGGATGGCGACGGGCGTGAGGTTGGCGCGGTTGGTGACGTCGCCAACCGCATAGATCGATGGCACGGTGGTCCGGGAGTATTCATCGACCTTCACCGCGTAATGCGGCGTCAGTTCAACGCCCGCCTTGTCCAGCCCCAGATCCACGACATTGGGGATGCGACCGGTCGCAAACATGATCTGGCCCGCGCCGAAGCCGGTGCCATCATTCAACGTAACGCGGACGCCGGTGCCGGAGCGCTCGATGGCGGAGACATCGGCCTGGGTACGCAGCTCGATGCCCTTCTTCTTCATTTCGCCCGCAAGGTGGTTGCGGATGTCATCGTCGAAGCCACGCAGGATCTGCGCGCCGCGACAGACCAGCACCGTCTCAACGCCGAGGCCTGAGAAGATTCCGGCAAATTCCACCGCGATGTAACCACCGCCGACGATGACGATGCGCGATGGAAGCCGTTCCAGATGGAAGGCCTCGTTGGAGGTGATGGCAAGCTCGTGACCGGGAAGGTGCCGCGGCACGAAGGGCGTGGCACCGGTGGCGACGAGGATGTAGCGCGCAGTCACCTTGCGGCCCGAGGCGAGGCGCACGGTGTTGGCGTCCTCCACCGTGGCGCGCTCGAGGATGAGTTCGGCGCCGGCCCCTTCCAGGTTGCGGATATAGGCCTTGTTGAGCCGGTCGATCTCCTTGTCCTTGTTCTCGATCAGGGTGGACCAGTCGAAGGAGACCTTGTCGGTGGTCCAGCCAAAGCCGATGGCGTCCTCAAACTCCTCGGCGAACTTGGAGGCATAAACGAAGAGCTTCTTGGGCACGCAGCCGCGGATCACGCAGGTGCCGCCGACCCGATACTCCTCCGCCACCGCAACCTTGGCGCCATAACGCGCCGCAATTCGCGCGGCGCGGACTCCGCCGGAGCCCGCGCCGATCACGAAGAGGTCATAGTCGAAGCCGGTCATCCCTTGCGGAAGGTCTGCACGCCGTCATCGGTGCCCATCAGGATGATGCCGCAGATATCGATGAACAGGCCGTGATCGACGACGCCGGGAATCGACTTGATGAGGTTGTCGAGGCGGCGCGGCTCGGGGATGTGGCCGATGGTGACGTCGATGATGGCGTTGCCGCTGTCGGTCACGAAGGGCTTTCCGTCCTTGAGGCGAAGCTGCATCTTGCCCTTGAGATCGCAGATCTTCAGCGCACGCTCGATCTTCCAGGCCGTGGCGTTGACGCCGAAGGGAACCACCTCGACGGGCAGCGGGTACTTGCCCAGCGCATTCACCTTCTTCGACTGGTCGGCGATCACCACCATGTAGCGCGACGAGGTGGCGACGATCTTCTCGACCAGCAGCGCACCACCGCCGCCCTTGATGAGCTGGTAGTTGCCGTCGAACTCGTCGGCGCCGTCGACCGTCAGGTCGAGGTGGGCGTGCTTCTCGAGCGTGGTCATCTTCAGGCCGAGGCCCGAGGCCAGCTGGAAGCTGGCGCGCGAGGTGGCCACGCATTCCACGTCAAAGCCGCCGCGTGCCTTTTCGGCGAGCGCGGTGATGAAGTGGTTGGCGGTGGAACCGGTGCCGAGACCGACCTTGTTGCCAGCCTTGACGTATTCGAGAGCGGCGATCGCCGCGGCTTTCTTCTGTTCGTCTGCGGTCACTTGTTGAGCCCACCCATCAGCATGTATTTCATTTCCAGGTATTCCTCGACTCCATGGTGCGAGCCTTCGCGGCCGAGCCCTGATTCCTTGACACCGCCGAACGGCGCTTCGGCCGTCGAGATGATGCCCTCGTTGATGCCGACCATGCCATATTCGAGGCCTTCCGCCACGCGCCAGACGCGGCCGATGTCACGCGAATAGAAATAGCAGGCGAGGCCGAACTCGGTGGCATTCGCCATTTCGATGGCCTGTTCCTCGGTCTTGAACCTGAAAAGCGGGGCCACGGGGCCGAAGGTTTCCTCGCGGGCGACCGCCATGTCGGCGGTGACGTCGCGAATCAGGGTCGGCTCGAAGAAGTTGCCGCCCAGCGACTTGCCGCCGAGCATGACCTTGGCGCCCTTCTTCACGGCGTCATCGATGTGCTCCTGCACCTTGGCGATGGCGGCCCTGTTGATCATGGGTCCGGTGGTGACGCCCTGCTCCGTGCCATCGCCCACCTTGAGCTTCTTCACGGCCTCGGCAAGCTTGTCGGCGAAGGCATCATAGACACTGTCCTGCACCAGGATGCGGTTGGCGCAAACGCAGGTCTGACCGGCGTTGCGGTACTTCGACAGCATGGCGCCCTGCACGGCGGCATCAAGGTCGGCATCGTCGAACACGATGAAGGGCGCGTTGCCGCCCAGTTCGAGCCCCACCTTCTTGATGGTGGGCGCGCACTGCGCCATGAGCACGCGGCCGACTTCGGTCGAACCGGTAAACGTCAGCGCACGGACGATGGGGGAGGAGGTCATCTCGGCGCCGATCTCGCGCGAGACGCCGGTCAGGACCGAGAACACGCCCGCGGGAATGCCGGCACGCTCGGCCAGTTCGCACAGCGCCAGCGCCGAGAACGGCGTCTCGTTGGCAGGCTTGCAGACGAAGGCGCAGCCGGCGGCGAGTGCGGGGCCGGCCTTGCGGGTGATCATGGCATTGGGAAAGTTCCACGGCGTGATGGCGGCAACGACACCCACCGGCTGCTTGATCACCAACATGCGGGCGGCGGGCCACGGCGAGGGGATGGTCTCGCCATAGATGCGCTTGCCCTCTTCGGCGAAGAATTCGATGAAGGAGGCGCCATAGGCCACCTCGCCACGCGCCTCGGCCAGGGGCTTGCCCTGTTCGGCCGTCATGATCTGGGCCAGGTCTTCCTGGTTCTCCAGCATCAGGTTGAACCACTTGCGGAGGATGGCGCCGCGCTCCTTGGCGGTCTTCTTCGCCCATTCTTTCTGGGCGCGCTGTGCGGCCTCGATCGCCACCCGGGTTTCGGCAGCGCCCAGCTTCGGGACGGTGCCGATGACGCTTTCGTCAACCGGATTGGTGACGTCGATGGTGGCGGAGCCCCCGACCCACTTGCCGTCGATGTAGCATTTCTCCTTGAGGAGGGACTTGTCCTTCAGTAAATCGCGCAGCACCTGGGTCTTGCGGATATCCATTTCGAGATCTCCTGTCATTCGGGTGGCGGCCTCTTAGCACGGGGTCCGGCCCGAAACCAACATGCCAGTTTGCGGAGGCTGCCTTGCCCGATCGTGCGGTGATTTTCGACCTCGACGGCACCCTGGTGGATACCGCGCCCGACCTGATGCGGGCCACCAACCACGTGCTCAACGGCATGGGGCGCAGGGCTTTGGCCATGGAGGAGGTCCGCGCCTTCGTGGGCCACGGCGCCCGGGCACTGCTCACCCGCGGCCTCGCCGCCACCGGCGGAATGCCGGACGCCTATGACGTGGAGGCCGATTATCGGCTGTTCGTGGCGTTCTATGCGGCCAATATCGCCCATGGCAGCACCCCCTTCCCCGGCCTCGTCCGGCTGCTGGAGCGACTGAAAGACGAGGGCTTCGGGCTCGGCGTCTGCACCAACAAGCTTGAAGGCCTGTCGGTGCAGCTGCTCGACGCCCTCGACCTCGCCAAATACTTCGGTTCCGTGGTGGGGCCCGATACGCTGGGCATCGCCAAGCCGGACCCCAAGCCCTTCTACGAGGCCGTGAACCGCCTGAACCTCGACAGCCCCCGCGCCCTGATGGTGGGCGACAGCGAAACCGACATCCTCACCGCCCGCAATGCCGGCGTACCCGTGATCGCAGTGCCCTTCGGCTATACGCCGAGGCCCGTGGTGGAATTCGGACCGGACCGCATGATCGACCACTTCGACGAGGCCTACGAGGCCATCCAGGAGCTCTTCGCCGAGGCCTGAAGGGCTCCTTGACTTGGCACAAGCCTTCCGCCTATACGCAGCCCACCCCAAAGGCACGGGCGATTAGCTCAGTTGGTAGAGCACTGTGTTCACATCGCAGGGGTCACTGGTTCGAGTCCAGTATCGCCCACCATTCCCGACCACCTTGGTCATGTTGACATCTCCCGCCGCCTGCAGAGCAGGTTGTGGCCGGGTGCCCGCACCAGGAGAGCCCAAGCCGCCAGAGTGACGGCTGGAGGATAAGCCCCATCCCCTCCCGTGATGCGGAAGAATGTCAGGCCGGAGGTGGGCTTGAGCCACATGGCGCTGACGCCCGGCACGGCAAGAGGCCGCGCGTAGAGAAAGATCACTGCCGCGGACAAGTCGGCAAACACCATGCCGAGCATCACGTGGCCTGCGTCGCCATCGTAGGGTCATTTGACCCGGATGACGGCAATCGGGTCGGAGAACATCATGACCTGGTGCGCCAGCAGACTGCGGGTGGTTGGCATGTCGATGTGATGTGACGTTGGAGCAGCCATCACCTGTCCTTGCGGTGGCACCATGCACGTCGGCCCGGCCCCCTTCCAATTGCACTCCTCAGTCGATGCCACCCTGGGATTGCCGGTTCGTGCTCTCCCCTGCCAGTGCAAGGGATTATGCCGAAAGAGACCACCGTTGCGTCTAGCGTGTTTTCCTCGCCACTTCGCTCATGATGCCCTGCATCAGTTCCTGCAGCTTCTCCATCCGCAGGTCCATGATGTCGCGCGCCGACACCAGGCCTACAACCTTGCCGGCGTGGTGGACCGGCAGGTGGCGAACACGCGCCTTGGCCATCCGGCTCATCATGTCGGCCTCGGAGTCGTCAAGTGAGCACTTCACCAGGAGGCCGGTCATCATGCTGGCTGCCGTTCGCTGCATGGCATCGGGGTCCTCCGCCAGAATGGCGATGACGTCACGCTCGGAGATGATGCCAATCGTATCGCCAGAGGCGTTGGTAATGAGCAAAACGCCAACACGGTGCCGGGCAAGCTCCGCGATCACTGCCTTGAGAGTGACACCCTCATCGACGCTGAGGACCCTGTGGCCCTTCTTCTCGAGAATCCGTTCAGCCGTCATGGGCAAAACCTCCTGCGCAGGGCATCATGCTAGCGCGAGCATGAGAACTTAGCATAGGCAATTCCACTGCTCCACGGCAGCCCGCACAAACGTGGACATCACGTTGCGCAAGTCAATTGCGGGATCGGTGCCTGAAAGGGCCTCGCCTCCGCACCAGACGCCATGATCGATGCGCACGGCACAGACAGGTGTTGCTGGTGGTTCGGCGTTGCGGGCTGCTCTGCGATCGCTGTCGTGCCGCGTGTTCGCCGTCGCTTGCCTGAAACGAAGAGAGCGGCCCCGGGGGGCCGCTCTCCATTGGTCGATATCGCTACGACGATCAGCCGGCGCGGCCGGCGTGGCCCTTGAGCCGGAAGGCCAGCGCGATCATGATCACGCCAGCGGCGATGGCATAGGCGCCGATCACCCAGATGAGCGCCACCGCGCTGGTCACCGGCCAGGCGAAGAGCATGATGCCGAACAGCACGGAGATCACGCCGTGCAGGATGAGCATCCACTCATTGTCGATCTCCTTGCGAAGGCGAATGGCGCCGATGATTTCCATGACGCCGCTGACGATGGCCCACGCGCCGATGAACCACAGCAGGTAGAAGCCCACCAGAACCGGATTGTAGAAGGCGATGAGGCCCGCCAGTATGCCGAGGATGCCGACGATCGCCAGCCACCAGCGCGGTGTCGGTGTGCCGCCGCCAATCGCGGCGATGATCGAGAACACGCCATCGACCAGCGCATAGGCGCCATAGAGCATGACGAGGCTGAGGATGGTGATGCCTGGCCAAGCGAAAGCCAGCACGCCGAAAACGATGGCGGCAAGGCCGCGCAACGCCAGCAGCCACCAGTGCTTTGCAAGGCCATGCAGCAGAAGTGCGCCGGCACCAAGGCCGCGCGCAGTGGTTTCACTATTGCTCATGAGTCGTCCCTTCTCCACGTTTAAACCCACGATAACGTTAGTACCTTCCCACAGCTTCCCGAACACAAAAATGCCCGCCGACACACCGGGAAGGCGCGGGGCGGGCAAGTTTCTGCGAAGAAGCTGCCAGGCAGCGGCCTGACATTGGGAGAATCATAATCTGATTTGGCGGGCCGAAGCCAGCGGCGGCGGGGGCATGGTTAAGCGTCTCCGGAGGCGCTGACCTCACGTTTTCAGGCGTTTTCGGCGTTCCCCTGGGGCTGCCATGCATTTTGCGAAGGCCACGCCCCCACCAGGTGCCGGGGACACCGGATACGACTGGTCATCAGTAATCGTAAAAGTTGCAATAAATCCAACAACACAACCAATGACGCAAGTAATCACTCATCAGCCCGTTGCGGCAGCGCCCTCTTCGATGATCTCGAAGCTGTGCTCGATCTTGGCTGTCTTCTCGAACATGGCTGAGGCAGAGCAGTATTTCTCGGCCGAGAGGTTCACCGCGCGCTCGACGTTGGCCGGCTTCAGGTTGCGGCCCGTCACCTTGTAGATCATTTTGACGTGGGTGAAGACCTTGGGGTCTTCGCCGGCGCGTTCGGCTTCGAGTGCGATGTCGAGGCCCGTCACCTTCTCGCGCATGCGCTCGAGGATCATCACGATGTCGAAGGCGGTGCAGCCGCCAAGGCCCAGCAGCAGCATTTCCATCGGGCGGACGCCCACGTTGCGACCGCCGGAGTCGGGTGCTCCATCCATCACCACGGCATGGCCCGAGCCTGATTCACCGACGAAGGCCCGGCCGTCGAGCCACTGAACACGTGCTTTCATGAAACTGTCTCCGATCTGGTTGGCTGCCTTCTAGCGGGAAAGCGCGCCTGCGCCAATCACCCGGCGACGAGGCGGGCCGCATACAGGAAGCCTTCGGTGTCCGCGGTGATGGCGTCTGCGGCGATGGCGGCATCACCCTCGCCCAGCGCATGGCCATTCACATCCGCCGCACCCTGCAACGCGAAGACCAGGATGGGGCCGGGATGTTGGAGCTCGGCACCGCTTGACAGGATATCCGCGGTGGCGCGCCAACGGCCGCGCCTGGTGAACAGGTTCAGCGCGCGGCACGGGCCATCGCGCAGGTGGCAGAATGTTGGAACGTCGCAAGGGTATGGATGCGGCACGAAGCGGCGGTGAACGCCAAGGCTGCGGTGACCGTCGAATTCAAGGTCGAGGCCGTTGCCCTCGATCAGGGTGAAGATGCGGTCGGTGTCCGGATAGTTCGAGAACGGCACGTCGGCATCGATGCGGGCGATGGCAAAGCGCCAGCCGAAGTCGTTCACCCCCGGCGGGTCCGACGCGATGTCCCACGACACGCCCATGCCGTTGCGCCAGCGGCCTTCGACGAGATCCGATTTGCGAATGATCCTCATGCGTCCCCTGCCCTCGACACGCCCCATGCGATGACGCAGTATGCCATCCCTGACGCTGCCCCAGAAGCAGCGCGTTTGCCAGGAGGACAACATGGCGCATGACGCCTCGGCCGGTTCCACCGGTCCGCAGAAACTCGTGATCCGCAACATCGGCCTGCTGCTGTCAGGCGCCATGGAAAACCCGATCCTCGATGCCGACACGGTGGTGGCCGAGAATGGCCGCATCACGGCCATTGGCCGCGCCAAGGACATCGACCAGGAACACGCCACCCACATCATCGACGCCAATGGCACGGCTTTGACGCCGGGGCTGATCGACAGCCACGTCCACCCGGTGGCGGGTGACTGGACGCCCCGCCAGAACCAGATCGGCTGGATCGACTCCAACCTCAATGGTGGCGTCACCACCATGATATCGGCGGGCGAGGTGCACACGCCGGGCCGCCCGCGCGACGTGATCGGCCTCAAGGCGCTGGCGATCTCGGCGCAGCGGCAGTTCGCCAATTTCCGGCCCTCGGGCGTCAAGGTGCATGCGGGTGCCCCCTGCATCGAGCCCGAAATGGTTGAGCAGGACTTCAAGGACCTTGCTGACGCGGGCGTGACGCTGCTGGGCGAAGTGGGCCTTGGCGGCGTGAAGGACGGACCCACCGCGCGGCGCATGGTGGCCTGGGCGCGGAAATATGGAATCCAGAGCACCATCCACACCGGAGGGCCCTCCATCCCCGGCTCCGGCCTCATCGACGCCGACGTGGTGCTCGATGCCGACACGGATGTGGTGGGCCACATCAATGGCGGGCACACGGCGCTACCCGACAAGCAGATCCGCTGCATCTGCGAGGGCTGCAAGCGCGGACTCGAAATCGTGCACAACGGCAATGAGCGCGCGGCGATCTACACGCTGCGGCTGGCGCGCGAGATGAAGGAGTTGCACCGCGTCATCCTCGGCACCGACGCCCCGGCGGGCTCGGGCGTGCAGCCACTGGGCATCGCCCGCATGGTGTCGATGCTCTCGGCACTGGGCGAGCTTCCGGCCGAGCAGGCGATCTGCCTTGCCACCGGCAACACCGCGCGCATGCGGAAGCTCGACTGCGGACTGATCGAGGTGGGCCGCGCGGCGGACTTCGTGTTCATGGACAAGGCGCAGCATTCGGCGGGCGACAACCTTCTGCACTCGATCGAATTGGGCGACCTTCCCGGCATCGGCATGGTGGTGATCGACGGGCTGGTAAAGTGCCAGCGCAGCCGCAACACACCGCCCGCCACGCGCATTCCCACCATCATCAAGGGCTGAGACCAGATCATGAGCAAACACGCCGCCTGCCTTGCACCTGACAGCCCGAAGTTCCTCGACCTCTTCCCGGCTGGGGCGGCGCTCACCAAGCTCGCCAACGGCTTCATCTGGGCCGAGGGGCCCGTTTGGTTCTCGGAGCTGAACGAGCTGCGCTTCTCCGACATTCCCAACAACCGCATGATGCGCTGGTCGCCCGTCACCGGCTTGTCGGTGTTCCGCCAGCCGTCACAGCGCACCAACGGCCACACGCGCGACCGCGATGGCAACATGATCTCGTGTGAGCATGGCGGGCGCTGCGTGAGCCGCACCTACATGGACGGCCGCTATGAGATGATCGTCAGCCACTGGAACGGCAAGCGGCTCAACTCGCCCAATGACGTGGTGGTGAAATCCGACGGCACCATCTGGTTCACCGACCCTCCCTACGGCATCATCTCCAACCACGAGGGCATCAAGGCCGACAGCGAGATCGGCAACAACAATGTCTACCGCTTCGATCCCGCGACTGGCGAATTGTCCGTGGTGGCCGATGATTTCGACCGCCCGAACGGCCTCGCCTTCTCTCCCGATGAGTCCGAACTCTACATCGCCGACTCAGGCTATGCCCGCGGCCATGGCTTCGGCTTCGAGGAAGGCCGCCCGCGCCATGTGCGCGGCCTCAAGGTGGTGGACGGCAAGACATTGAAGGACAGCCGCATCGTCGCCGTCATCAACGAGAAGGTGCCGGACGGTTTGCGCGTTGACACCGAGGGCCTGCTGTGGATCTCGGCGGGCGACGGCATCCACTGTTATGCCAAGGACGGCGAACGCCTCGGCCGCATCCTGGTGCCGGAGACGGTGGCCAACCTCACCTTCGGCGGCTTCGGCAAGTCGCGCATGTTCATCACCGCCACCTCGTCGCTCTATGCCATCGAGACGGCGCGCGTCGGCGCCCAGTGGCCCTGACCATATCGGCCCTGACCAAGAAAAAGGGTCCTGCTTTCACAGGACCCAAGTCAAGGGAGGAATAGGCGGGGGGACCTCAGGAAAGGGGGGAACGAAGCGACAGCTGACTTTCTCAGAGACCCACCCCGCCAGCGCGATGGCCGAAACCACCGTGCCTTTGACACTTAGGCGAGGTTCGCGCTGGCTTCTTTGACATGCATCAAATTTCCCGGCAGGAACGTCTGAATTGAGCCGCGACATCGGGACCCCATGAAAACCTCCCTCGACCACCTTGAAAGACTGATCGCATTCCCGAGCGTGAGTCGGGATTCGAACCTCGACCTCATTGCCTATGTGCGCGATTTCCTGTCAGGCTGCGGCATCGACTCGATGCTGGTGCACAATGAGGACGGCCGGAAGGCAAACCTCTGGGCCACCATCGGCCCCAAGGATGTGCCGGGCATCGTCCTGTCCGGCCACACCGACGTGGTGCCCGTCGAAGGCCAGGCGTGGTCCTCCGATCCCTTCAGGATGGAAAAGCGCAACGGCAACTACTACGGACGTGGCACCGCCGACATGAAGGGCTTCATCGCCTGCTGCCTGCGCGCTGGCGAGATGGCAGCTCAGCGCAAGCTGCATACGCCCATCAACCTCGCCTTCTCCTATGACGAGGAGATCGGCTGTGTGGGCGTCAGGCGCCTGCTCGACATCCTGAAGGACGCACCGGTGAAGCCGCGCCTGTGCATCGTCGGCGAACCGACGCTGATGCAGGCCGTCACCGCGCACAAGGGCAAGCTCGGCTTCCGGGTGACAGCTCATGGCCTCGAGGCGCATTCGAGCCTGGCCCCCATCGGCGTCAACGCCATCTACATGGCGAGCGACCTGATCGGCGCCATTCGTTCGATACAGAAGGACATCGCCGAGAATGGCGTGCGCGACGGCGACTATGAGGTCGCGTATACCACGCTGCACGTTGGCAAGATGCAGGGCGGCGAGGTCATGAACATCGTGCCCAACCGCTGCACCTTCGATTTCGAGATCCGCTACCTGCCGGAAGATGACCAGCACGCCATCGTCACCCGCATCAAGGCGGCCGCCGAGATAATCGCGGAAGGATACCGCGGCGTTTTCGACAAGGCGCGCTTCGAGTTCATGGATCTGCAGAGCTATCCCGCGATGAACACGCCGGTGGACAGCGAGGCGGTGAAGTTCGTGCACGCGCTGACCGGCGGCAATTCAACCGGCAAGATCACCTTCGGCACCGAGGGCGGTCTGTTCCAGCAGGCGCTGGGCACACCCGCCGTCGTCTGCGGCCCCGGCAACATCGCGGTCGCGCACAAGCCGGACGAGCATGTGAGCGAAGCGCAGATGGCCCAGTGCGACCGGATGCTGGAGCGGTTGGTGGAGAAGCTATCGAGCTAGCCGCCACAACGCCGTCACCCCTACGAAGGCCGGGGTCCAGCTTTCTTGCCTCCGAACTCCTCACTCAATCATTCACCTTGCCCCGGCTTGACCGGGGCATCCTTTTTGGTGGCAGCGGAAAAGGATGCGCGGATCAAGTCCGCGCAAGGTGAGGGCGGGGAGTTGCATCTGACGAACACTGGGTCCCGGCTTTCGCCGGGATGACGGCAATCAACGGGCCATCCACTTCGGCCGCTTCCCCGCATGGGAGTGATACTCCGGCGCCAGTTCCCTGCGGTTCGCAGAATTGAAACTTCCCAGCACCAGCGCCACCACCGGCTTGTCATCGATGGCGCCCAGCGTGGAACCGCATTTGGGGCAGAAGCTGCGGCTGGAATAATCGGATGACCGCCAGACGGAAGGCTTTGTGCTCCACCGCACCTTGTCCGCCGGGAACTCCACCCAGTGCAGCGTCAGCGCACCGGAGTGGTGCTGGCACATGGTGCATGAACAGGTGTGCGGCTTGAGGGCGGGCCCCTCCGCCTCGAAGCGGATATGGCCGCACAGGCAGCCGCCCTTGTAGGTCCTTGCCATCGTGTCCTCCCAGTCTCGGGAAAAATCTGGCAATGAAATGAAAGGTTGTGAAGGGGCTCACGGCAATGTCATCAAGACCCCGAGCCTCCTTCCCAATTCACCTTGCCCGGGCTTGCCCCGGGCATCCTTTTTGTCGACACCAAAGAGGATCGCCGGGTCAAGCCCGGCGAAGATGAGGGGTGGTGATTTCGACGGCGAGACCCCTACGGATCCCCCGGAACGCCGTAGCTCGGCGCCTGCGTCGGATCGACGGCGCGCTGGAGATAGGCGCCCATCTGCGGCTTGTAGTCCTCCCACAACCGCCTGAGCACCCTGATCGGGCTCTCATCATCCCAGTCGACGCGCAGCGAGACGAGCGGGAAGGCCTGCTCATGATAGACGATGAGGGCTGCCGAATGCACCGGCCCCTCCTCGCCGCCCGACTCCAGCCCCGCCTCCAGTGCGCGCAGCAGTCGCTCGGCGAGGTGCTGGTCGGCATTGGCAGCGAAGGCATCCGTCATGGTGTTGGGCAGTGTCGCATGCTTCAGCAGGTTGCCGGCCGCCACGCAGTCGCGCTGTTCCGAGACTCCATGGGTGCCGAGGATGTTCTTGCCGGACCACGTGGCGGAGCGGCCCTGGCTGTCCACCGCGGTGAGCTGGCGGTAGTCGATGAAGGGGCGATCCTTCATCACCGCGGCGATGGCATCCGCGGCACTCAGGCCCTTTTCCATGTGGTCGAGCAGCAGCGGCCCCAGGTTTGGGTCGGTGACGTTCTGGGTCGCCACGGCACCCACCTTGGCGCGGGCATGCGGGCAGCGCGCACCCACGGCAATGGACGACGTGGTGATGGCGACGCCGAAGGCGCCCGACTTGGCGCAGCGGCCGGCGATGGAAAAGGTCATGTGGTCAAGTCTCCGTCAGAGTTCCTTCGCCATCTCTTCGAGAAGGCGGCGCTGCAGTTTCTGGAAGTCGTCATTCGGTTGCTGCTTGCTGGCGTAGTCGAGATTGGGGTCCACGACCTCCGTGCGATGGCCTGCCATCGCCTCGATCAGCGCATGGCCGCAGAACGGCACATAGGCTTCCGAATAGCCGCCCTCATGCATCACCACCACGCGGCCATTGCAAAGGTCCGCCGCTGCATCGAGCGTTGTCTGCATCAGGTAACGGTAGGTGTCGCTGTAGGCCATCATGCGGGCGAGCGGATCGACCACGCTCGCATCATATCCGCAGGCGACGACGATGAGCTCCGGCCGGTAACGCTCCAGCGCCGGCAGCACGATCAGCTCCATCGCATCGACATAGGTCTGATGGCCGCCGCCCGGCAGCAGGGGAACATTGATGTTGTAACCCTCGCCCCTGCCCCGGCCACGATCCTTCGCAGCACCCGTATCGAGCGGGAAGCAGCGCTCCTGGTGGAGCGAGATCGTCAGCACGTCGGGGCGCTCATAGAAGATCGCCTCGGTGCCATTGCCGTGGTGCACATCCCAGTCGATGACGGCGACGCGACTCAGCTTGTGGCGCGCGATCGCCCGCTCGATGGCCAGCGCGCCATTGGCGAGCAGGCAGAAGCCCATGCCGGTGTCGGGCAGACAATGATGCCCCGGCGGGCGCGACAGCGCATAGGCATTGCGCAACTCACCCCTCACCACCGCATCGACCGCCTCCGCCGCGAGCCCAGCCGAGACGCGCGCGATGTCAAAACCGCCCGGACCGATGGTCGTCTCGAAGCCCAAGTCACCGCCGTCCTTGGCGCTCAGTTCGGCGAAACGGTCGAGATAAGCCCCGGTGTGGACGCGAGCCAAGTCCTCGCGGGCGATCATGGGGGCGGTGCGCACGTCCAGCACGTCGGTCAGGCCTGAGACGTCCATCAGGCTCTTCAGCCGCCGCTTGCTGTCAGGGCTCTCGCAGAAGCCTGAGGCATTGGGTGGCTGCACCCATCCCCCAACCGGAAAGAACAGCGCAAAGGGCTTGCCGAAATGCCACAGGCACTTCTCGTCAAAAAAGAAACCGGTGCGGCGGTGCGGCATCAGCAGAGCCTCTTTGCAAGGTAGCGGGCAAAGTCATGAATCTCGCGCTCGAGCCAGCTCAGCGGCCCGCGCGAGGCGTAGGGCGCCTTCGAACCCTGGTAGATGCCCTCGACCACGAACTTGTCCTCGGCGTTCACGCGGTCGAAGAAATCGGCGAGCTCCTTGACCCATGCGTCCCTGCCCTCGCCCAGCGCCTCATGCACCTCCGGCGCCAGTGCGATGCCGAAACGCAGGTGAACCTGGCCCGTGCCCTCCGGCCTCAGCGACAGGTACCAGAGGTGATCGGGTGCGAGCACATACATGTGGGTGGGGAAGATGGTGGGCAGCACGGAGGTGAAGCGCTCGCTGCCCTGAAGCCTGGTGTTGGAGGGATGCGCACGGCCATAGCGCGCGTTCTCGTCCTTGGTGAAGGTCTGGTAGGTGAAGGCGTCATGCACTGCTTCGGGGAACACCGTGTCCTCCACCGGGAACCACGCACCCACCGTCGCCTTGT
>JBEARP010000033.1:0-3982 GCA_041163105.1 Pseudomonadota bacterium | reverse complement strand
CTATACAACTGCCATCACTTTCGGCCTGTCGCTGCTGATCTGGTGGAACTTCGACAACTCGACGTCTGCTTTCCAGTTCGTCGAGGAAACAGCATGGCTCGGGCCGATCAGATACAAGATGGGCGTCGACGGCATCTCGATGCTGTTCGTGATCCTGACCGCGTTCCTGATGCCGCTGTGCATCCTGGCGTCGTGGGAGGCGATCGAAGCCCGCGTCAAGGAATACATGATCGCCTTCCTGGTGCTCGAGACGCTGATGATCGGCGTGTTCTGTTCGCTCGACATCGTTCTGTTCTACCTGTTCTTCGAGGCTGGCCTCATCCCGATGTTCCTGATTATCGGCATCTGGGGTGGCCCGCGCCGAGTCTATGCGAGCTTCAAGTTCTTCCTCTACACGCTGCTGGGCTCGGTGCTCATGTTGCTCGCCATCATCTACATGTACTGGACGAGCGGCACGACGGACATCGCCCAGCTTCTGGCCAATCCGGGCTTCACCCCGGAAGCCCAGAAGTGGCTGTGGCTTGCCTTCTTCGCTTCCTTCGCAGTCAAAATGCCGATGTGGCCGGTGCACACGTGGTTGCCTGACGCGCACGTCGAGGCCCCGACGGCTGGTTCCGTCATCCTGGCGGCGATCCTCCTGAAGATGGGCGGCTATGGTTTCCTGCGCTTCTCGCTGCCCATGTTCCCGGACGCCAGCGTGTATTTCCAGGATTTCGTGTTCGTGCTCTCCGTGATCGCCATCGTCTACACCTCACTGGTGGCGCTGATGCAGGATGACATGAAGAAGCTGATCGCTTACTCGTCCGTTGCCCACATGGGCTTCGTGACCATGGGTATCTTCGCGTTGAACCGTCAGGGCATTGACGGCGCAATGTTCCAGATGATCAGCCACGGTCTTGTGTCCGGCGCGTTGTTCCTCTGCGTGGGCGTCGTTTATGACCGCATGCACACGCGCGAGATCGCCGCCTACGGCGGGCTTGTGAAGACCATGCCGCTGTTCGCCTTCACCTTCATGGTCTTCACCATGGCCAATGTCGGGCTTCCCGGTACCAGCGGGTTCATCGGCGAGTTCCTGTCGCTGATGGGAGCTTTCGCGGCAAATACCTGGGTTGCCTTCTTCGCCACCTTGGGCGTTATCCTGTCGGCAGCTTATGCGCTGTGGCTCTACCGCCGCGTGGTCTTCGGAAAGCTGGAGAAGCCGGCACTTATGCACCTTCCAGACATGACGCCGCGGGAATTGGCGACGTTGCTGCCGCTGATCGTGCTCACCGTGTTTTTCGGTGTATACCCCGCGCCGATCCTCGATCTCTTCGGCCCCTCGGTCGAAACCATCATCAAGCCGTTGAACGAGGCCGCCGCCGCCGCGCATGCGCTGGCGACCGCCTCGCTGCAGTAAGGACCAGGACACTATGTGGCTTCTCGAACAGGCAGACGCCGTGGCCGCCCTTCCGGAGATCGTGCTTGCGGTCCTGACCCTGGCGCTTCTCATGCTGGGCGTCTTCCGCAAGTCGGATGCATCCGACCTGGTGACGCTCGGTGCCCTGATCGCTCTCGCGATCACGGCTCTGCTGGTGATATCTGCCCCTGACCACCAGGCCCTGGCCTTCCATGGTGCGCTCATGGTTGACACTTTCGCACGCGTCATGAAGGTGCTGGCCCTGTTCGGCTCGGCCGCTGCGCTCGTCCTGTCTGTCAGTTTCATGAAGCGTGATGGCACGCAGCGCTTCGAATACCCGGTCCTTATTCTGCTCGCCACCATCGGCATGATGCTGATGATCTCGGCCAACAACCTGATCGCCCTCTATATGGGCCTCGAGCTTCAGTCGCTGTCGCTCTATGTGCTCGCGGCCATCAACCGTGACTCGGCACGTGCCTCCGAAGCCGGTCTCAAGTACTTCGTGTTGGGCGCGCTGTCCTCAGGCATGCTGCTCTACGGCGCTTCTCTGGTTTACGGCTTCACCGGTTCCACCGAGTTCCCGGAGATCGCTGCGCATCTCACCAGCGACGGCGCAACGATCGGCATGGTCTTCGGTCTTGTATTCGTGATCGCCGGCCTCGCCTTCAAGATCTCCGCGGTGCCCTTCCACATGTGGACGCCGGACGTCTATGAGGGTGCACCGACTCCGGTGACGGCCTTCTTCGCGGCGGCGCCCAAGGTGGCCGCCATGGCACTGTTCACCCGCACCATGATGGATGCCTTCGGCGCCATCCAACCTGCCTGGGGTCAGATCATCGTGGTCATCGCCATCGCCTCCATGGCGCTTGGCGCTTTCGCGGCAATCGGGCAGAGCAACATCAAGCGCCTCTTGGCCTACTCATCCATCGCCAACATGGGCTATGCGCTGGTGGGTCTCGCCGCCGGCACGCAGGAAGGCGTCCAGGGCGTGGTGGTCTACATGATCATCTACATGATCATGACGCTCGGCGCCTTCGCCTGCATCCTGGCCATGCGCCGCAAGGGCCACATGGTAGAGGAGATCAGCGATCTCGCCGGCCTGTCGCGCAACCACAAGGGCCTGGCCTTTGTTTTCTCGATGCTGATGTTCTCGATGGCTGGCATCCCGCCGCTTGCCGGTTTCTTCGGCAAGTATTTCGTATTCCTCGCCGCCGTGAAGGCGGGCCTCTATGCTCTGGCCATCATCGGCGTCATCACCTCAGTGGTGGGTGCTTACTACTATCTCCGGGTCGTCAAGATCATGTACTTCGACGAGCCAAAGGAGGCCTTTGAGCCGATGGATGGCGAAGTGAAGCTCATCGCCTATGCCTCCGGCGCCTTCACGCTGCTCTTCGTCCTGCCGTGGATCGCAAGCCCCGTCATCGCGGTGGCAGCGGCGGCGGCCAAGTCCTTCTATTGATCTTGGCGTCAGGACATCCGGTCCGCCAATTCGACCGGATCGATTCCACCAATCTTGAGGCTCGCAGACTCGCTGACGATGGTGAGCGCGGGCCTCTCTGGCTTGTGGCGGATGAACAGACGCTGGGCCGCGGCCGCCTCGGCCGGAGTTGGGTGAGCGAGCCCGGCAACCTGTACGCGACCTTCCTGTTCACCATCGCCGAAGGCCCGCAGGCCGCCGCACAGGTGAGCTTCGTCGCCGCACTGGCGGTACATGACACCGTGATGGCGCTTCGCCCTGAACTTAGCCCCCGCATCAAATGGCCGAATGACGTTCTCATCGGCGGCGCCAAGTTCTGCGGTGTCTTGCCGGAGGTCGTCGGAGAAAGTCCGACGCGCATCGCCATCGGCTGCGGCATCAACATCGCCCATGCGCCGGAGGGAACACCCTATCCCGTGACCTCGCTGGGCGCCGATCTTGCCGCCGCCACCGTCTTGACGGAACTCGACGCCAGCCTCACCTGCCGTCTCGCGCAGTGGGACGAGGGCCGGGGCTTTGCCGGCATCCGCGCCGACTGGGCAGCCCGCGCGCTGGGCATGGGCGGCCACGTGACGGCGACGTCCGGCGTTAGACAGCTCACCGGAACCTTCAAGGGATTGGCGGCCGATGGCGCGCTGATCCTCGCGCAGGCGGACGGTTCACTTACCCCCATCCACTCGGGCGAGGTGTCATTCGCCGAACTCGAAGCCTTGAGGCGGAAACACGCATGAACGCGCGGCGCAGAGCACAACTCCCCAGCGAACTCGTTTTCCTGCCGCTAGGCGGCACCGGCGAGATCGGCATGAACTGCTATGTCTATGGCTCAGGCCCGGCAGATGACCGGCACTGGCTGATGGTCGACCTCGGCGTGAAGTTCGGCGAGGAGACGGACCCCGGCATCGATGTGGTGCTCCCCGACGTGGGCTTCATCAGTGCCGAGAAGTCGCGCCTTCATGGCCTCGTGCTCACCCATGCCCATGAGGATCACCTCGGTGCGGTTGCCTGGTTGTGGCCGCAGCTCGAATGCCCCGTCTACTGCACGCCCTTTGCGGCGCAAATCCTGGCGCTGAAGCTGAAGGAAGCAGGCCTCGACGATCAGGTGCCGGTGA
>JBEARP010000032.1:0-3968 GCA_041163105.1 Pseudomonadota bacterium | reverse complement strand
CGGCGCCCACAAGCTGCGCCTCGGCAACATCGAGGATCACCCCTATCTGAAGAATCAGGAGCGTCTCACCTTCGCGCGCTGCGGCATCACCGATCCGGTCTCCGTTGCCGACTACGTGAAGCACGGCGGCTTCGACGGCCTGAAGAAGGCGCTGGGCCTCGCCGGTTCGGCCATCGTGGCGGAAGTCACCGAGTCGGGCCTGCGCGGCCGCGGCGGTGCGGGCTTCCCCACCGGCATCAAGTGGAAGACCGTGCATGATGCACAGGCCGACCAGAAATATATCTGCTGCAACGCCGACGAAGGCGACTCGGGCACCTTCGCCGACCGCATGGTCATGGAGGGCGACCCCCTCATGCTCATCGAGGGCATGACGATCGCCGCCATCGCGGTGGGCGCCACGAAGGGTTATGTCTATATCCGTTCGGAATACCCCGATGCCATCGCCACCATGAAGGAGGCGATTGCCAATGCGGTCGCCGCCAAGTGGCTCGGCCCCAATATTCAGGGTACGGACAAAAGCTTCCACCTCGAGGTCCGCCGCGGTGCCGGCGCCTATATCTGCGGTGAAGAGACCGCCATGCTCGAATCGCTTGAGGGCAAGCGCGGCACGGTGCGTCCCAAGCCGCCGATCCCGGCACTCGAGGGCCTGTTCGGCAAGCCCACCGTCATCAACAACGTGCTGAGCTTCGCCGCCGTGCCCTTCATCCTCGCCGAGGGCGGGGCTGCCTACAAGAATTACGGCATGGGCCGTTCGCGCGGCACGCTGCCCTTCCAGCTCGCCGGCAACATCAGGCAGGGCGGGCTGGTCGAAAAGGCCTTCGGCGTCACGCTGCGTGAACTGGTCGAAACCTTCGGCGGCGGCACCTTCACCGGCAAGCCCATCCGCGCCATCCAGGTCGGCGGCCCGCTCGGCGCTTATGTTCCCGCCTCGCAGCTCGACATGCCGATGGATTACGAAACCTTCGCCGCAGCCCAGGCCATGGTCGGCCACGGCGGCATCGTGGTCTTCGACGAGAGCGTCGACATGGCAGCCCAGGCGCGCTTCGCCATGGAGTTCTGCGCCATTGAATCCTGCGGCAAGTGCACGCCCTGCCGCATCGGCTCGACGCGTGGCGTCGAGGTGATCGACAAGATCGTCGCCGGCGAGGAGCGTGAGGCCAACCTCGAGCTGCTCTCCGACCTCTGCCAGACCATGACGGATGGTTCGCTCTGCGCCATGGGCGGCCTCACGCCCATGCCGGTCATGAGCGCCATCAAGCATTTCCCCGAAGATTTCGACAAGCCAGCAGCGCTTGCGGCCGAATAAGGAGCCACACAGATGACTCTCATCAAGGAAACGGACTACGGCACCCCCGAGGTCACCTCCACCAAGATGGTGACCCTCGAGATCGACGGCCAGCAGATCACGGTGCCGGAAGGCACCTCGATCATGCGCGCCGCAATGGAGCTCGGCACCAAGATCCCGAAGCTCTGCGCCACCGACATGCTGGACGCCTTCGGCTCCTGCCGCCTCTGCCTCGTCGAGATCGAGGGCCGCAAGGGCACGCCTGCCTCCTGCACCACGCCCGTCGCCCCCGGCATCAAGGTGAAGACGCAGACGCCGCGGCTGGCCAACCTGCGCAAGGGCGTGATGGAGCTCTACATCTCCGACCACCCGCTGGACTGCCTCACCTGTGCCGCGAACGGCGACTGCGAATTGCAGGACATGGCCGGTGCCGTGGGCCTGCGCGACGTGCGCTATGGCTATGACGGCGACAATCACGTCTCGAAGAAGCGCGCCGATGGCTCGCAGAACATCCGCTGGCAACCCAAGGACGACTCGAACCCCTATTTCACCTTCGACCCGGCGAAGTGCATCGTCTGCTCGCGCTGCGTGCGCGCCTGTGAGGAGGTGCAGGGCACCTTCGCGCTGACGATCGACGGCCGCGGCTTCGACAGCCACGTCTCGGCCGGCATGGACGAGGCCTTCTTCGATTCCGAATGTGTTTCCTGCGGCGCCTGCGTGCAGGCCTGCCCCACCGCCACGCTCTCCGAGAAGTCGGTGATCGAGATGGGCCAGCCCGAACACTCCGTCGTCACCACCTGCGCCTATTGCGGCGTGGGCTGCTCCTTCAAGGCCGAGATGAAGGGCGACGAAGTCGTCCGCATGGTGCCTTACAAGGATGGCGGCGCCAACGAGGGCCATTCCTGCGTGAAGGGCCGTTTCGCCTGGGGCTACACCACCCACAAGGACCGCATCACCACCCCGATGATCCGCGACAAGATCACCGACCCGTGGCGCGTCGTCTCGTGGGACGAGGCCATCGGCTACACCGCCGCGCGCTTCAAGGCGATCCAGGAGAAGTACGGCCGCACCGCGATCGGCGGCATCACCTCCTCGCGCTGCACGAATGAGGAAGTCTTCGTGGTGCAGAAGATGATCCGCGCCGCCTTCAAGAACAACAATGTCGACACCTGTGCCCGCGTCTGCCATTCGCCCACTGGCTATGGCCTGTCGCGCACCTTCGGCACCTCGGCCGGAACGCAGGACTTTAAGTCGGTGGACGAAGCCAAGGTGCTGCTGCTGATCGGCGCCAACCCGACGGACGCCCACCCGGTGTTCGGCTCGCGCATGAAGAAGGCGATCCGCAACGGCGCCAAGCTCATCGTCGCCGACCCGCGCCGGATCGACCTCGTCGAGTCCGCCCACGTCAAGGCCTCGCACCACCTGCAGCTCCGCCCCGGCACCAACGTGGCGGTGATCAACGCGCTCGCCCATGTCATCCTCACCGAGGGGCTGGAGAAGCGCGACTACATCACCGAGCGCTGCGACCCCGTGGAGTTCGCCCGCTGGGAGGCCTTCATCCGCGAGGAGCGCAATTCTCCGGAAGCGCTGGAGCCGATCACCGGCGTTCCCGCGGTGGAAGTCCGCGCCGCGGCCCGCCTCTATGCCACGGGCGGCAATGGCGCCATCTACTACGGCCTCGGCGTCACCGAGCACAGCCAGGGCTCCACCATGGTCATGGGAATGGCGAACCTCGCGATGCTCACGGGCAACGTGGGCCGCAACGGCGTGGGCGTGAATCCGCTCCGTGGGCAGAACAATGTGCAGGGCTCCTGCGACATGGGCTCCTTCCCGCACGAGTTCCCGGGCTACCGCCACGTCGGCGACGACACGGTGCGCCAGATGTTCGAAAGCGTGTGGCAGACCCACCTCGACAACGAACCGGGCCTGCGCATCCCCAACATGTTCGATGCCGCTGTCGAAGGCACCTACAAGGGCATCTTCGTGCAGGGCGAGGACATCGCCCAGTCGGACCCCAACACCAAGCACGTGAACCACGCGCTGGAGTCGATGGAATGCGTCGTCGTGCAGGACCTGTTCCTGAACGAGACCGCCGCCTTCGCCCATGTCTTCCTGCCGGGCACCTCCTTCCTCGAGAAGGATGGCACCTTCACCAACGCCGAGCGCCGCATCAACCGCGTGCGCATGGTCAAGGCACCGCTGCAGGGCAAGGACGAGTGGCAGGTCGTTTGCGATCTCGCCACCGCCATGGGCTATCCGATGCACTACAACAATGCCTCCGAGATCATGGACGAGATCGCCAGGCTGACGCCGACCTTCGCCGGCGTCTCCTTCGCCAAGCTCGACACGCTGGGCTCCGTGCAGTGGCCGTGCAATGACAAGGCGCCGGAAGGCACCCCCCTCATGCATGTCGGCGGCTTCGTCCGCGGCCAGGGCCGCTTCGTGGTCACCGAATTCGTGCCGACGTCGGAGCGCACCAACCGGTCCTTCCCGCTGATCCTGACGACGGGCCGCATCCTGTCCCAGTACAATGTCGGCGCCCAGACGCGGCGCACCGACAATGTGGCCTGGCACCAGGAGGACCTGCTCGACATCCACCCGCATGACGCGGAGGTGCGCGGCATCAAGGACGGCACCATGGTGTCGATCTCCAGCCGCGTGGGCGCCACGACGCTCCGCGCCC
>JBEARP010000031.1:0-10977 GCA_041163105.1 Pseudomonadota bacterium | reverse complement strand
CTGAGGAGACAGACATGGACATTCATGAGTATCAGGCCAAGGAAATCCTGGCCCGCTTCGGTGTTGCCACCCCCAAGGGTGCGCTCGCCTACAGCCCCGAACAGGCGGCCTACCGCGCGCGTGAAATCGGCGGCAAGCTGTGGGTCGTCAAGGCGCAGGTTCACACCGGCGGCCGTGGCAAGGCCGGCGGCGTAAAGCTCTGCCGTTCGGAAGACGAGGTGGCAGATGCCGCCGACGAGCTGCTCGGCAAGAAGCTCGTCACCCACCAGTCCGGCCCCGCCGGCAAGATCGTGGGCCGCCTCTATGTCGAAGGTGGCGTGGCCATCGCCAAGGAGCTCTACCTGGGCTTCGTGCTGGATCGCAAGTCCGAGCGCGTGATGGTCGTCGCATCCTCGCAGGGCGGCATGGAGATCGAGGAAATCGCGGCGGAGAAGCCCGACTCGATCGTCAAGGTCAGTGTGGAACCCGCCGTCGGCATGCAAGCCTTCCAGGCCCGCGAGATTGCCTTCGCGCTGGGCCTCAAGCCCTCGCAGATCCAGTCGGCCGTGAATGCCCTCATGGGCTGCTACCGCGCCTTCGAGGAACTGGACGCGACGATGCTGGAAATCAATCCGCTCATCGTCACCGAGGATGATCACGTCATGGCGCTCGACGCCAAGATGACCTTCGACGACAACGCGCTGTTCCGCCACCCTGCCGTGGCCGAGCTCCGTGACAAGAGCCAGGAAGACCCGCGCGAAACCCACGCCAACGACCGCGGCCTCGCCTATGTCGGCCTTGCCGGCAAGATCGGCTGCATCGTCAACGGCGCCGGCCTCGCCATGGCCACCATGGACATGATCAAGCTGGCGGGCGGCGAGCCGGCCAACTTCCTCGACATCGGCGGCGGCGCCACGCCCGAGCGCGTGGCAAAGGCCTTCAAGCTCGTCACCATGGACAAGAACGTCGAGGCCATCCTCGTCAACATCTTCGCCGGCATCAACCGCTGCGACTGGGTTGCCGAAGGCGTGGTCCAGGCGCTGGAGAAGAGCCCCGTTGGCGTGCCGGTCATCGTGCGCCTTGCGGGAACGCATGTGGAGGAGGGTCGCCGCATCCTGGCGCGCTCGGGCCTCCCCATCATCCGCGCCAACACACTGGCCGAGGCCGCTGAACGCGCGGTTGCAGCCTGGAAGAACAACGCCAACACCGTTGGCCTCAAGGTGGTGAACGCATGAGCATCCTTCTCGATCGTACGACGCCGGTTCTGGTGCAGGGCATCACCGGCAAGATTGGCTCCTTCCATGCGAAGGAAATGCGCGAATATGGCACCAACATCGTTGGCGGCGTGACCCCCGGCAAGGGCGGCACCATGCAGGACGGGCTTCCCGTCTTCGACACGATGAAGGAAGCCGTGGAGAAGACCGGGGCCACCGCCTCGATCGTCTTCGTGCCGCCGCCCTTCGCGGCCGACTCGATCATGGAATCGGCGGATGCCGGCGTGCGCCTCTGCGTTGCCATCACCGATGGCATCCCCAGCCAGGACATGATCCGGGTGAAGCGCTACATGCGCCGCTACAGGGCGGAAAACCGCATGCGCCTGATCGGCCCCAATTGCGCAGGCCTCATCTCGCCCGGCAAGGCAATGATGGGCATCATGCCGGGCAATATCTATATCCCCGGCAATGTCGGCATCGTCGGCCGCTCGGGCACGCTGGGCTACGAAGCTGCGGCACAGATGATGGATCTCGGCATCGGCGTTTCCACGAGCGTCGGCATCGGCGGTGACCCGATCAACGGCTCCTCCTTCAAGGACATCCTCGAACTCTTCGAGGCGGACCCTGAGACCCATGCGGTGGTGATGATCGGCGAGATCGGCGGCCCGCAGGAGGCCGAGGCCGCGGAGTATATCCGCGACCACATGACCAAGCCGGTGATTGCCTATGTCGCAGGCCTCTCCGCACCGAAGGGCCGCAAGATGGGCCATGCCGGTGCCATCATCTCGGCCTTCGGCGAAGGCGCTTCCGAGAAGGTGGAGCTGCTGCGTGACGTGGGCGTTGCCATTGCGCCGACCCCTGCCGAAATCGGCAGCACGGCGCAGAAGGTTCTCAAGGCGGCGTGAGGTATCCATGAACCTGCCTCTGGAAACCCCCATGCGCCTGGGGCGCAGCACCACCGCGTCCGGCACGGTCAACATCGTGCCGGAGCTCCGCTCCTACCGCTATGATCCCAAGCCCTGCCGCCTCTCGGCCATGCAGATGCTGGTGCTGCAGCTCGTGTGCTGCGGCCTCGCCGACAAGGAGATCGCCTATCTCCTCGGCGTATGCAGTGCGACGGTCAAGGCCCACATGTCCCGCGCCATCCGCGAGATGGGTCTTTACCGCCGCCACCAGCTGGTGCGCTATGTCTTCGAGAACGGCCTCTTCGACCCCGAAGCGGCGCAGGCCGAAATCCTGCGCCGGCGCAAAGCCGCCTGACCCCTTCAGATTGGAATCATCATGAGCTTTTTTAACGTCGAACAGGCGAAAGCCCGCCTGAACCGCAGCGAATTGGCCGTCCCCGGCAGCCAGCCCCAGATGTTCGAGAAGGCGGCGAAGTCCGCCGCCGACGTCGTGTTCCTCGACCTCGAGGACGCGGTGGCCCCGGACGACAAGGCGCAGGCGCGGAAGAACATCATCCAGGCCATCGGCGACATCGACTGGGGCAACAAGGCCCTGTCGGTGCGCATCAACGGCCTCGATACGCACTACATGTATCGTGACGTGGTCGACGTGCTGGAACAGGCCAGTGACCGCCTGGACCTGATCATGATCCCCAAGGTCGGCACCGCCTCCGACGTCTATGCGGTGGACATGCTGGTGACCCAGATCGAGACCGCCAAGAACCGCAAGAAGCGCATCGGCTTCGAGATGATCATCGAAACCGCACTCGGCATGCAGAACGTGCACGAGATCGCGGCGGCCTCCAAGCGCAACGAGTCGCTGCACTTCGGCGTGGCCGACTATGCCGCGTCCACCCGCGCCCGCACCACCTCGATCGGCGGTGCCAATGCCGACTATGCCGTGCTCACCGAGCCCCTGGCCGACAATTCGCGCCAGGTGCACTGGGGCGACATGTGGCACTATGCCATCGCCCGCATGGTGGTGGCGGCACGCGCCAACGGCTTGCGCCCGGTCGATGGTCCCTTCGGCAACTTCTCTGATCCCGATGCCTTCAAGGCCGCCGCCGCGCGCGCCGCGGTGCTGGGCTGCGAAGGCAAGTGGGCGATCCACCCCTCGCAGATCGCGCTCGCCAACGAGGTGATGAGCCCGTCGGACGCCGAAGTGACGCGCGCCAGGCGCATCCTTGAGGCGATGAAGGAGGCGGAGGCCCAGGGCAAGGGTGCCGTCTCGCTCGATGGCCGCCTGATCGACTATGCCTCGATCCGCCAGGCCCAGGTGCTGGTCGAGAAGGCTCTGCAGATCGCTGGACACTGAGGCGCAAGGCGCGGGTACAATCCCCGCGCCTGTTCCCAAGCGAAATTTCGGTTTCGGCGTGCCCCTTCGCTGACCTATAATGGGCCCCTGCACCCGTTGGAGGGCTCGATTGAAAGACCCATATGAAATTCTGGGCGTGGCGAAGACCGCAACGCCTGACGAGATCAGGTCGGCCTACCGAAAGCTGGCCAAGAAGCTGCACCCGGACCTGAACCCCGGCGACAAGTCGGCGGAAGAGAAGTTCAAGCAGGTGGCCGGCGCCTATGACCTGCTGTCGGACACCGAGAAGCGCCGCCGCTTCGACGCGGGCGAGATTGATGCCACGGGTGCCGAGCGCCAGCATGAGCGCTATTACAAGGATTATGCGGAAGCCGCGTCCGGCCGGCGCTACCAGAGCGCCTCGTCGGGCTTCGATGATTTCGCCCAGCAGGATGATTTTCTTGCCGAGCTGCTGCGCCGCCGCGAGCAGCAGGCACGCCGCGCGCCGGGTGCCGACCGGTCCTATGAACTCGAGGTCGACTTCCTCGATGCGGTGAACGGCGCCACGCGCCGCATCACGCTGCCCGATGGCAGCTCGCTCGACGTCACCATTCCGCCGGGGATCGAGGAGGGCCAGGTGCTACGCTTGCGCGGCAAGGGGGCCCCGTCGCGCGGCGAAGGCCCGCCGGGTGATGCGCTGGTGGCGATCACCATCCGCCCGCACCGCTTCTTCAAGCGTGAGGGCGATGATATCACGCTCGAGCTGCCCATCACCATTTCGGAGGCCGTTCTCGGCGGCAAGGTGAAGGTGCCGACGACGACGGGCGCCGTGATGGCCACCGTGCCGAAGGGCTCCAACACCGGCACCACGCTGCGCCTCAAGGGCAAGGGTGTTCCCAAGCGCGGCGGCGGCCATGGCGACGAGCTGGTGAAGCTCAAGGTCATGGTGCCGAGCGAGCCCAATCCAGAACTCGAGACATTCCTCTCCGGCTGGACGCCGGGGTCCAGCTATGATCCGCGCCGGGACATGCAGTCATGATCATCACCAAGACCGAATTTCTGCTTCGCACCCACCTCGACCAGCAGACGCTGGAAATCTGGATCCAGGAAGAGTGGCTGTCACCCGAACAGGCAGACCCCGAGCCGCTGTTTTCAGAAGCCGACCTCGCCCGCGCCGGATTGATCCGCGACCTGCAGGGTGATCTTGGTGTGAACAAGGAAGGCGTCGGCGTGATCCTCAATCTCGTCGACCAGATCCACAGCCTGCGCTGGGCGCTCTCCAATCGTATCGGAAATCACACGCCGACCACTGATGACGGGCCGGAACCCGCCTGATCAGAACCAGCTGGCACCCAGCCGCCGCGCCCTGTCGAGGAGGGCGCGGCGCGTGGCATCGTTCTCCATCACGTCATGCATGATCTCGAGATGTGACTTCGGTATGCCGCAGTATTCCATGATGCCGACATTGATCTGCACCCGCATGGCCTCGTCGTAGCCGTGCTTGGCATAGGTCTCTGGCCCACCCGATGCCGTGCCGATGAGCAGTGCCCCATTGAGCTTCAGCTTGCGTGAGCCATAGGCCCAGCCATTGTTCCACACGCGGTCGATCCAGCCCTTGGTGGTGGCGGGCATGGACCACCACCACACTGGAAAGACGAAGGCGATCGCGTCGTTGCGGGCAATGCGGGCCTGCTCGGCCAGGGTGTCGGCGGAATAGATCTTGTCCGGGTCCTCCCAGTCCGGCTCGTCGGCCACGGGCAGGCGCGGGTCGAAGTCCTCGGCCCGCAGATTGGCGAATTCCGGAACATGTCCGGCGCTGCGCAGGCCTGCCATCAGGCTGTCGGCGATCGCGCCGCAGAAGGAATCCCGCCGTGGATGATCGAACACCACAAGAACCTTCATCGCCATCTCCTTTCCTGCACTGTGTCTATGTCTTTGTGTCTATGTCTTTGGTGAGCGCTGCCGCATCTTGAAGGATGGCACCACGCCGAAGCGCTGCCGATAGGCCTGGCGCAGCGCGGCCTGGGACTGGAAGCCGCAGGCCACGGCGATCTCCATCATCGACAGGTCGGTTTCGGAGATCAGGCTGTGGGCCTGCTCCACGCGGATGTCGCGCAGCTTGGCGGCAGGTGACGAGTTGAGGCGGTCATGGAACAGCCGTTCCATCTGCCGCCGTGACAGCCCATGCTTCTCGGCCAGTGCCTCGACGCTGAGATCCTGCGCGAATTCTGCGCGCATGTCACCGAGGATGGCAGAAAGTTTCGGATGGCGCACTCCGAGCTCTGCCGCGATGGAGAGACGCTGCTTGTTGTTCTCGCCGCGCGGCATGCCATGGAGGCACATATCGGCCACCCTGGTGGCAAGCCCGGTGCCATGGTGTTCCTCGATCAGCGAGACGAGAAGGTCGATGCCGGCATTGCCGCCGCCGCAGGTGATGACCGGGCCATCCCGGCAGTAGAGCTGGTTGGTGATCACCAGGTCAGGAAAGATTTCTTCGAAGGCCGGCTGGTTCTCCCAATGCAGCGTGAAGCGCTTGTCCTGCAGGAGGCCCGCCCGGGCGAGGCTGAAGGCGCCGGTGCATACGCCGCCAATGGTGCGGCCGTGCCGCGCCTGATCGCGCAGCCAGGAAATGGTGCGCTGCGACGCCGCGAGATAGCCGTCGACGCCGGAGCAGACGAACACCGTGTCACCCGTCTTGGTTTCGCTCAGCCCGCCGTCCACCACGATCGAGACGGCGTTCGAACAGCGCACCGGACGCCCGTCCTCCGACAGGAGGTACCAGCGATAGAGGCACTTTCCCGTCAGCTGGTTGGCGATGCGCAGCGGCTCGACGGCGGCAGAAAAAGCCAGCATCGTCATCTTCGGAAGCATCATGAAATAGAAGTCGCGGGTTGCCACGGGGGGGTCGAGCGGAAAGAAGGCCGCGCCCTTGCTCACGAAGCGATCCCGGTCCGCTTCGGATACCTCACCTTCCATCCTGCTGCGTTCGCGATCGTTCATTGTCCATGCCTGACTGCAACACCTGCCCTGAAGCGCGGCTGTTGAGTGTAACACGCCTCGTCGTGCCACGCCGCAAGTCGACAGGCTATGTAAAGCCGACCGCGCCGGACCGATGAGGCCATGATAAAATGCACCCATGTCGAGAGCGCTTCAACGATATTCAGCCCGGCTGCCATGCTGTCGCTTCCCGTCAAGTGCCGACCTCCACGCAGCCTCATGGGATTGGGTTGGTGTCCGGCTTCAAGATTTGTCTCCGCGTGTTCCGCACGGATGAACGCGGATCCGTCCTTGGATAGGCGGTCCTGCTGATCCTGGCGATCAGTGCGCTTGCCGGGATGGCTTCAATCTGGGCGACAGGGCCCAATCCGGCCGATCAGGGTCCGTTGTTCACGAAGACGAGCGACATGTTGTTGGCAGGCATCTCGATTGTCTCCCTGAGCCTAAGCCCGGAAGCTTCAGCCGCGTGTTCGAGGTCAGCAATGTCACGCAGGCCCCAGGATGCGTTACGAGTCCGCAGGGACACATCGAAGTCGGCATTCGAGGGAGAGTTGTGGGCGCCGTCACGCATGAACGGCCCATAGAGGAAAAGCAAACCGCCCGCGCGAAGCAAACGCCCGGAGCCGGCAAACAGTCCGAGCGTTGCTGCCCATGGCGCAATATGGACCATATTGATCGACACGATGGCATCGAAGGGCGCAGAGCTCTCGACGCCCCATTGTGCTGAGCACACATCGACATCAAGCGGTGGCAGGACATTGTTCACCCCCTTGAACCTGATCCAGCTGGCAGTGCTGGCTCGTGAGTCGAGGTCCGGATCGCTTGGAAACCATGTGAGGCTTGGCATCGCCTCTGCGAAGCAGACAGCGTGCTCGCCAGTGCCGCAACCAATTTCCAACACCATGCCTTGTGCCGGGAGGGCCCGCCTCAGGACGGCCAGAATTGGCGCCGCGTTGCGGGCGGCCGAAGGTGAAAACATGCGCAGGTCGGCGTCCTGACCGCGCTGTTCGAGCGCCACAGGTGGCGATTTGTCACTCTCGTCATGCATTGTGTGCAAATCCACGTGGGGAAGACAGGCTTTGATCCATCACAGGAGTTGATCCAAACTGCGCGCAATTTCGGTGAAGCTCGGTTGCCGTCCAGCATGGACGACACAATCCATTCAATCCAGCACCTTTCCATCTGCTATGGCGATTTATGATCAGCCAGCGAACTTGCAAAGCTGTTGATCAGCCATGCGGTGAGGCGCTCGACGTCGGGGAGACTGCCGGGGTCGGCGTCACAGCGAAACGCGATGTAGCCGTCGGGCCTGATAACGTAAAGCGTTGGCCGCGGCGCGTTCCAGGCGAAGGCATCGCCAACCGCAGAGACAAGCCGGACACGGCCATTGAGCCAGACCAGCGCAGCGAGATCAAATTGCCGGATGTCGGCGGTTCTCAGCGTCGTGCGGTCGGGCACGGCGATCACCACGGTCCAGTTGAAGCCGTCATAGAGGCTGGCCCATGTCCGCGATGCACCTTCCCCACTGGCAAAATCTGCCGTTGGCGGCACGCGCATGCCAGCCTGGAAGACGCCAGTCGTCGCTTCGTCGCGCCACATGCGATCGCGACTGTAGCCGACGTCGACTTCGCCCACGGCGCGATCCGCCGCCGCCATGAATTCGGGCGTACGCAATTCAGGTTTGCCAAGTGCCGCGGCATCGCGACCCACCATGAGCTGGTGCATGCTGTCGCTCTTGGCATTTGTCTGCTCAAACATCTCCTGGCGATCAACGTTGTATCCATCGAGAATGGACACATCGGCGTTGAGGCGCAGGTGCGCGGCCAACCGCCACGCGAGATTGATGCCGTCCTGGATGCCGCCGTTCATCCCATATCCACCGGCGGCTGAAACCAGGTGCGCCGCATCGCCGGCCAAGAACACGCGGCCGATGCGGAAATCCGGCACGCAGCAGCTGTGCATCTCGAAGTGGCCAGTCCACGCCACGCCCCGAACCCGGGAAGCAAGATGCGGATAGGCGCCAAATGTCGCATGGTAGAGCGCCATGACGTGATCCGGGTCAGCGCGGCCGGGCCGGGCGTCTGGATATTCGTCGTCGCGCAGGGTCGCGAAGAACATTATTCCCCCGTCGAGCGGGAGCGAAAAGGCGAAGCGCTCAGCGCCAAATAGGGCTGTCACGTGGGTCATGACGTCTGTGTGCTCGATGTCGAGCTCGCCGCCGATCCAGCGTTCGGGATAGTCCCTGCCGATCATGCTGGTGCCGCAGGCTTTGCGCACCGTGCTGCGCGCGCCATCGGCGCCAATGAGGTAGCGGCAACGCAACGTCGTGGTACCTGCCTCGGTTTCCAGTTCCGCCACGACGCCATCGTTGTCCTGCGCGAGCCCGGTGCAGCGCGTGGATGCCATCACATTTACCCCACGCGCGAGCAACTGCTCCGCGATGATCCACTCGGCATGCCACTGCTGCAGGTTCTGCTGGGCCGGGTACTGCGAGTCGAGGGCGCGCAGCTCCCGGCGAAAGACTTCTCTGCCCTGATCATCCAAGAACAGGACGCGGCGAATCGGTTGCGCGTAGGCGGCAATCCGGTCAGCGACGCCGAAAGGCGCCAGCAATTCCAGGGTACGCGCATGGATGGCGCTGGCGCGGGCTGTCGCATGTCGTGCGGGCATGTCATCAACAATGCGCACGTCAACGCCTTGAACAAGCAGGGAGAGTGCTGTTGCAAGACCGACAGGCCCGGCGCCTACAACCAGCACCTCACAGTCGAAAGTTGTTTCCGTCATGGCGTCAAAATACAGGCGGCCGGAGAGCGTAGCAATCAGTAGAAGAACCACCTCCGCGCTGCCGACAACAAATCCATCTGCGCTGTAAGGGGACTGCATCAGCAGCGCACATGCCGATATCCGCCTTGCCTCGTTGATGACGGTCATTGTGTTGGCAATCAACTGAGATTTGCCACACCCGGCGAGACAGTGATGCGAGCAGACAGATCACTCCACGCTCCTGAGTCCGACAGGAACACCGCGGGGGTCTCGATGAGGAGCGTCTGGGCACCGCGACGATAGCCGGATCAATCTTGCACAAGCCTCCGGAAGCGCCCCTGGTGATAGGTGAGCGGCTCGTCGGATGATGTCCGCAGACGCTGAACGTGACCTATGAAGATGGTGTGTGTTCCCGCTGTTATGCGATCGGAAATGCTGCAGCAGAAGGCGGTGGCTCCGGAAAGAACGACCCAGCCATCCGCCTCGTGGAGTTCGACGCCGTGAAAGCGGTCGCTTACGGCGCTGTCGTGGCTGCCCGAGAAGCGTTCTGCAAAATGTGGGTGCTGATGTGACAGGACGTTGAAGCAGAAGAGATTGTTGGCATTCACGGCGGTGGCGATCCGGCTCGCCGACCTGAGGCAGACCAGGATCTGGGGTGGGTCGGCGGAGACCGAGGAGAAGGCGCTCACCGTCGCCCCGTGCCGCCCGGCCTCTCCGCTGGTGGTAACGACCGCCACGCTGTTCGCCACCTGCCGCATCCCCTTGATGAACAGGTCGCGCGAAGCAACATCGAGACTGGCAACGATGGCAGCCATCAAACACTCATGCTCGGCGCAGCTAGCGCCCGACGCGTGCCGGATCGTTGACGTCGGCGCCGATGTCGGCGAGGTCCTGGTAACGGTCGCCGATGCGATGGTGTGGGCGGCCTCCGGTGGCGCCACCAAAGGCCACGACCAGTTCTTCATCGGCTGGGGCATCGGCGATCGAGAACTGGACGGTCAGGTAATGCGAACGCCGCCCGGTGTCGTGCTTGTCCATCAGCGGGATCTGGATCTGGGTGTTGGCCGGCCCGCGCGTGTTGGTGAAGCCCAGATAGGTCTTCGCATCCAGTGCCTCGCGATAGAAGTTGCCGAAGTGCAGCGTGTGGATGAGGGCGGAGGCGTGTTCCTGCTCGCAGTCGAGGCCGGCCATGGCCGCCTTGCCATAGGCCTCGATCTTGTCGGCGCCGCCCGCCATGGCCACGATGCGCTCGGTGAGAAGCTTGCCGAGGATTGGCGCAAAGGCCCGGATCTCGGGCTTCAGGTCCGCCACGTAGCCGCGGCCCGCCCACGGGTTCCTGACGACGGCGGCAACGCCCAGCATGCGAAGCGGCGGGCTTGCGGCACGCTCGCCCTCGAGATGGATCTCTTCCTCGAAGTTCACGAGCTTTCTGATCTTCAGTTCCATGGAAGCCTCTGGTGTTCAGGTTGCAGGTTTGGCGCGTGCGGGCTGGAGATTGGCTTCGCCGGGCCGTAGCGGGTTGAAGGGGGTATGTGCGAGTGCAACGCCAAAGCAAATCGGACGCCCCGAATTCCGTGCGAAGCCTCAGACACCATGCACCCGTGACAGGAAGGCCATCAGCTTCGCGTTGAACAGGTCCGGCGCCTCGGCCATCGCCATGTGGCGGAGGCCGGGAAGGATGACGAGTTCGGAGCCTGCGATCTCCGCGGCGATCGCGCGGCTCATGGCGGGGGAGTTGCCGTAATCCTCGTCGCCAGTCATGACGAGGGTGGGCGCGGTGATGGGT
>JBEARP010000030.1:0-4925 GCA_041163105.1 Pseudomonadota bacterium | reverse complement strand
GGGTGCCTGACGAGGCCCTTGATGACCGAGGGCGGGCAGGTGGCGACGTCGGCGCCGATCAGGGCCACCTGTTTCACGTGCAGGGCTGTGCGTACGGAAGCTGCGAGGATTTCGGTGTCGAAGGCGTAATTGTCATAGATCTGGCGGATCTCGGCGATGAGCTCCGTGCCATCGAGGTGAATATCATCGAGCCTGCCGATGAAGGGCGAGATGAAGGTGGCCCCGGCCTTGGCCGCGAGCAGCGCCTGGATCGCCGAGAAGCACAAGGTGACGTTCACCATGCAGCCATCCGAGGTGAGCGCCTTGCAGGCCTTGAGGCCATCGAGCGTCAGCGGCACTTTGATGGTCACGTTCTTGGCGATCTTCCGGAGGTCGGCGGCTTCGCGCATCATGCCTTCGTAATCGAGCGAGACGACCTCGGCCGACACCGGGCCTTCGACGATCGCACAGATCTCGGCGATCACGTCCTTGAACTTGCGACCGGACTTGGCGATGAGCGAGGGGTTGGTGGTGACGCCATCGAGAAGGCCCAGATCGTTGAGCTCCTGGATGTCCTTCACTTCGGCGGTATCGGCAAAGAATTTCATGGTCGGGGTTCCCTATGTCTGGGCGGAGCCTTACCGCCCGGCCTTGGCCAAATCAACCATGCGCGGGTCGTGACCGCATTGGAGCCGCGCCGCCTCGCAGAGTGACTGGACGAGGGGTGAAAGGTCGGCCTGGGGGAGCTGCTCCCGGTCCAGCGCTGTGACGGGGCGGATGAAGCGCAGGCTGTTGGTGAGGAAAACAGCATCCGCGTCCCTCAGTTCTTCCGGCTTCACCACCCGTTCCTCGGGCTTCAGCCCCAAGTGGGCGGCGGAGTGCAGCAGGGTCTGGCGGGTGACGCCGGTCAGAATGCCCTGATCGCGGGCTGGCGTGATCAGCGTCTTGCCCTTGAGCAGGAAGACATTGGCGATGGTGGTGCAGGCCACGTTGCCGGCCGTGTTGAGCATCAGGGCATCCTCGACGCCATGGCTTGCCGCCTCACGCGCCGCTGCGATGTTGTCGATGTAGGATGTGGTCTTCAGCCGGCAGGAGACGCTGGCCGGATTGCGGCGAATGGCGGTGGAGGAGAGCGCCACGGGCTTGAGCATCATGGCGGGGTCGAAGGCATCGAGCATGAGGAGCAGGCTGGACGAGCCACCCACTGCCGCGAGGCCTCGCGCCGCACTGCCGCGGGTGAGCGTCACGCGCAGCACGTGGTGCAGCTTCGGGATGCCGTCGAGGATCTCGGCGATGGCGTCGTCCAGGCTGTCACGGTGGAAGCCGAGGCCCAGCTCGTGGGCTGCCGCCTCGAGCCTTGCGAGGTGCATGTTGCCCCACAGGGGCGTGCGGTTGAGGACCAGCATGGTTTCGAACAGCCCGTCGCCCAGCAGCAGCCCGCGCTCGCCGCGCGCCACCTCCAGAGGCCCTTCCGTGAGGGCGCCGTTGAACCAGGTGCGGCTCATTCCACCGCCTTCAGGAAATTGCGCAGCATGTCGTAGCCGCCCTCGGTGAGGATCGATTCGGGGTGAAACTGTACCCCATAAGTCGGGTGGCTGGCATGGCGAAGACCCATGATCTCGCCCTCGTCGCTTTTCGCGGTGACCACGAGCGGCGTGTCGCGGCCCTCGAGTTCGACGATCAGCGAGTGATAGCGCCCGGCGCTGAAGCGCTGCGGCAGGCCCTCGAAGATGCCCTTTCCATCATGGTTGATCTCGGAGGAGTCGCCATGCATCGGGCGCTTCGCCCGTGTGACGAGGCCGCCGAAGACTTCGCCCATCACCTGGTGGCCGAGGCAGATGCCGAAGATGGGCAACTTGCCGGAGTATTCGCGCATGATCGCCATCGACTGGCCCGCCTCGGTGGGCGTGCAGGGGCCGGGCGAGATGACGATGGCCTTCGCCGCGCTCAAGTCCTGCGCCGTCACCTCGTCGTTGCGCACCACGCGGGTCTGCTGGCCCAGCTCCTCAAAGTAGCGGGCCACGTTGTGGACGAACGAGTCGTAATTGTCGACGATGAGGATCATGGGCGGAAGGCCTCCATGATCCGTTTGATCTTGGTGAGGCTTTCCTCGTATTCCGCTGCGGGGTTCGAGCGCGCGGTGATGCCGCCACCGCCCTGAACCCGCGCCACGCCATCAGCGAACTGCGCGGTGCGGATGGCGATGTTGAAATCCGTGCGGCCATTGAAGCCGATGTAACCGATCGATCCGCAATAGACACCACGCGGGGCCTGCTCGATCTCGGCGATGATTTCCATGGCGCGAATCTTGGGCGCACCCGTGATCGAGCCGCCGGGGAAGGTGGCGCCGATGAGATCGCCCACGCCATGCCCGTCCTTCAGCTCGGAGGTGATGACCGACACGAGATGGTGGACATTGGCATAGGTCTCGAGCCCGCACAGCATCGGCACCTTCACCGTGCCGGGCTTCGAGACGCGCGAGAGGTCGTTGCGCAGGAGATCGACGATCATCACGTTCTCCGCCCGGTCCTTGCGGCTGGCGGTGAGGTCGGCGATGAGGTTCGCATCGCGCACCGGGTCACTGTCGCGGCGGCGCGTCCCCTTGATGGGGCGCGCCTCGACCGTGGTGCCGTCGTAGCGCAGCAGGCGTTCCGGCGAGGACGAGGCGATCTGGATCGAACCGTAATCCATGTAGGCCGCGAAGGTGGCGGGATTCTTGCCCCGCAGCACGCGGTAGAAGCCGAGCGGATCGAAGCCCGGCGGAATGGGCGCCGAATACATCTGGGTGATGTTGGCCTGGAAGATGTCGCCCGCCAGGATCAGCTCCACCGTGCGGGCGATGGCCTTCTCGTAATCCTCGCGCGTGAAGTTCGACTGCCAGCCCTCGATGGCGTGGCCGCCGGTGACCTTCGGGCGGTGGCGGAGCAGTTCTTCCATCTCATCGGCGCGCTGCGGCGTTTCCGAAATAATCCAGGCGCGCTCCTGCATGTGGTCGAAGGCGGCGACGCAGTCATAGTGGTGGAGGATCAGGTCCGGGCAGACGGGTGTGAAATCCGGAATCTTCGCGTGCGGCTCAAGCCGGCGGCCATAATCATAGGAGATGTAGCCCGCGAGACCACCCTGGAAGGGAGGCAGGCCTGCGATGTGCTGCTGGCGGTTCTCCGATATGATTCGGTCGATGAGGGTGAGCGCGCTCTTCCGGTGCGGTACACCGTTGAAGAAGGTTCCCTTCGCATTTACCTCGATGGTGGCGGCCGGATTGCAGGCGAGGAAGGAATAGCGCCCGAGGTGCTCCGAGCGCATGACGCTCTCGAGCAGCGTCAGGTGGCGCTGGCCCTTCAGCCGCAGCGCCAGGGCCGACGGCTCCAGGCAGACGATCTCTCTGGCGTGGGGTTCCCTCATGGGTTGGCCATATAAGGGTGGAAGCGCGTCGGCCCCAAGTCTATTTCAGACGGGATGACCCGCGATTCCGCCATAGCCGAGGTATTGCTGCCGCTGGCGCTCGACGGCCCCTATTCCTACCGGGTTCCGGAAGGCTTGGGGCTGGAGCCGGGAAGCTATGTGATCGTGCCGCTGGGCCCGCGCCAGATGATCGGCGTGGTCTGGGCCATCAAGGACAAGGCGGAGACGGACAAGAAGCTGCGCGACATCGCTGAAGTCTTCGACATGCCGCCGCTTCCCGAGACGCACCGGCGCTTCGTCGACTGGCTCGCGGCCTATTACCTCGAACCCGCCGGCAATGTGCTGCGCATGGTGCTGCGGTCTCCCGGTGCCTTCGAGGGCCCGCGCGAGCAGATTGCCTATCGCGCAACCGAATCGGTTCCGAAACGGATGACCCCGCAGCGGACCCGCGTGCTGGAGATCGCCCGCGAGGGCTTTGCCATGCGCGCCGCCGAACTCGCCGAAGCGGCGGGCGTGGGCACTTCGGTGATCAAGGCGCTGGCCAAGGACGGCGCGCTGGAAGCCGTTGCGCTGCCAGCACTCAGGCGCTTCCCCGAGCCGGACCTCAATGGCGGCGGCTACACGCTGTCGAAGGACCAGCAGGTGGCGGCGGAGGCCTTGCGCGCGGTGGTGGCCCAGCGCCAGCACAAGGTGATGCTGCTCGACGGTGTCACCGGCTCCGGCAAGACGGAGGTCTATTTCGAGGCGATGGCGGCGGCCCTTGCCTCCGGCGGACAGGTATTGCTGCTGTTGCCCGAGATCGCGCTCACCCAGCCCTTCCTCGAACGCGTGGAGCGGCGCTTCGGCTGCGAACCCGCGCAGTGGCATTCCGACCTCAGGCCTCGCGAGCGCGAACGGGTGTGGCGCGGCGTGGCCGACGGCTCGGCGAAGATCGTGGTGGGCGCGCGCTCCGCACTGTTCCTGCCGTGGAAGAGACTGAATCTCATCGTCGTCGATGAGGAGCACGAGAGCGCCTACAAGCAGGATGACGGCGTGCCCTATCACGCGCGTGACATGGCGGTGCTTTATGGCTCGATCGGGAAATTCCCGGTGGTGCTCTCTTCCGCCACGCCCTCGCTCGAAACGCTGGTGAACGTCGACCGTGGCCGTTACGGCGTGGTGCGGCTGATGGACCGGCATGGGCGGCCGGAACTGCCGGAGATCGGCCTTATCGACATGAAGCGCGTGGCCTCCGAAACGGGCATGTGGATTTCACCGCCGCTGTTCGACGAGGTGACGAAGACGCTTGAGCAGGGCGACCAGGCGCTGTTGTTCCTCAATCGCCGCGGCTACGCGCCGCTCACGCTGTGCCGCGCCTGCGGTCATCGCCTCGAATGCCCGAACTGCGCCGCCTCGCTGGTCGAGCACCGCTTCCGGCGCCAGCTGATGTGCCACCACTGCGGCCACCTCGAACCCATGCCGAAGGAATGCCCGAGCTGCCACACGGAAGGAAAGATGGTGCCCGTGGGGCCGGGCGTCGAGCGGCTGGCGGAGGAGGCGGCGGT
>JBEARP010000029.1:0-18553 GCA_041163105.1 Pseudomonadota bacterium | reverse complement strand
CGTCTCGAAGCCGATGGCGAAGACCGCGTTGGGCGTGCCGCCCGCCGCCCACACCTTGGGGAAGCTGTTCAGCGACTCATCCACATAGACCACGCAAGGGTTGGCATGCGCCACGGGCGGAACGCCGCCCACCTCGAAGCCCGTCATCTCCTTCACGAAATCAGGCGCGGCACGCTCGATCTTTTCGCCGAGCAGGGCCCGGATCTTCTTCTCGTCCACGCGATTGACCCCGGAAGCGATGACCAGAACCGGTCTGCCGCTGGCGCTGCGGAACAGGATGGACTTGGCGATTTGCGCCAGCTGGCAGCCGATGGCGTCGGCTGCTTCCTGCGCGGTGTGGGTGCTCTCGTCGAATTCGACGACTGTATAGGAGGGCCCCAGCGCCGCCTGCACGCGCAGTGCGTTCGGGTGCGCCGAGGCCCGCATTGCCTTAGCCCCTCATCCGCTTGCCTTCCGGGTCGAAGGGCGGTTCGGTGATGATGGTGGCCTTGCGGTTGTCGCCGATGATCTCGATCTCGAAGGCGCCGGGTGCTGTGTCGCCCGCCAGTTCGACGGGCACATAGCCCTGCGCCATCGACTTGTCGACGTAATGCGCGAAACCACCCGAGGTGACCCAGCCAACGACCTTGCCCTTGTGCCAGATCGGCTCGTCACCCAGCACGTCGGCATCTGCCGCATCGACGATGAAGGACACGCGGCGCAGCTTGCCGCCCGTGCGCTTCTCTTCCATCGCGGCCTCGCGGCCGATGAAGTCATTTTTGCCCAAGTCGATGAAGCGATCCATGCCGGCCTCGAAGCCGCCGTAGATGGGGCGGAGTTCGCGGAACCAGGTGGGGAAGTTCTTTTCAAGCCGCATGCAGAGCAGCGCGCGCATGCCGAAGTTGACGATGCCGTGGGCTTCGCCCGCGCGCATGATCTCCTGGTAGAGGCGGCGCTGGTACTCGGGCTGCACCCAGATTTCATAGCCGAGATCACCCGTATAGGTGACGCGGTTGATGAGAGCGGGGCAATGCGCGATCTCCATGGACCGGTGATCCATGAATTTGAAGGCGGCGTTGGAAACATCCTCATCGGTGAGTTGCTGCAGCACATCGCGCGACTTCGGCCCGGCGATGGAAAGACCGACGAGACCCATGTCGAGGCGCTCGATCCTGACCGAGCCGTCTTTCGGCAGGTGCTGCTCGAACCAGCGCATGTGATACTTCTGCGCCTGGGACGAGCCCCACATGTAGAAGCAGTCATCCGCCGCCTTGGCGATGGTGAAATCGCCGATCAGCTTGCCGGCGGGGTTCAGCATCGGGGTGAGGATGATGCGGCCTGTCTTCGGCATCTTGTTGGTCATCAGGCGCGACAGGAAGGCCTCCGCCCCCGGACCCGTGAAGCGGTACTTGGCGAAGTTGGCGATCTCGGTGACGCCCACGCCGTTGCGCGTGGCCAGCACCTCCGCCTTCACGTGGCTGAAGTCGTTGGAGCGGCGGAACGAGACGATGTCCTTCGGCTCCACGCCCTTCGGCGCGAACCACAGCGGCGTTTCGAGGCCCCAGGAGTCACCCATCACGGCACCCTGCGCGATCATCGTGTCATAGAGCGCGGTCGTCTGCTGCGGACGTGCTGCCGGGAGTTCCTCGTTGGGGAAGCGGATCGAGAAGCGGCGGGAATAGTTCTCGCGCACCTTTTCGTTGGTGTAGGTGCGGGTCGCCCATTCGCCGAAGCGGGCGCAATCCATGGCCCAGACATCGAAGCCCGGATCGCCGTTCACCATCCACTGCGACAGGGCGAGGCCCACGCCGCCGCCCTGGCTGAAGCCCGCCATGACGCCGCAGGCAAGCCAGAAATTCTGCACGCCCTGAACCGGGCCGACGATGGGGTTGCCATCCGGCGTGAAGGTGAAGGGCCCGTTGATGACGCGCTTGATGCCGGCGTTGGCAAGTGCGGGGAAGTGCTTGTAGCCGAGCTCGAGGTTTGGCGCGATACGGTCGAGGTCAGGCTGCAGCAACTCTCGGCCGAACTGCCACGGCGTGTTCTTGGGGCTCCACGGCACGCAGGCGCGCTCATAGGTGCCGAGCACCATGCCGCTGCGCTCCTGGCGCATGTAGATCTCGGACTTGAAGTCGATGATGTGCGGCAGCTCGTGGCCGCGCTCCTTGTTGTAGGAGACCACCTCCGGCATCTCGTCGGTGACGAGATACATGTGCTCCATGGCGAGTACCGGAAGCTCGATCCCCACCATGCGGCCCACTTCGCGCGCCCAGAGGCCGCCGCAGTTGACAACGTGTTCGGCGTGGATGTTGCCCTTGTTGGTGATCACGTCCCAGGTGCCGTCAGGCCGGTGCTTCAGCTCTTCGACCTTGGTGTCCTGGTAGATTTCGGCGCCGCCGATGCGGGCTGACTTGGCATAGGCGTGGGTGGTGCCCTCGGGGTCGAGGTTGCCGTCGGCGGCGTCGATCATCGCGCCGACGAAATACTTCTCTTCCAGCAGCGGGTGCATCTTCTTGGCTTCCGCCATGGAGATGATCTCGGTCTCCAGCCCAAGGTAGCGCGCGCGCGCATGCGCCATCTTCAGCCATTCCATGCGCTCATGGGTATCGGCGAGGATGAGGCCGCCTGAGCGGTGCAGGCCGCAGGCCTGGCCGGAGATTTTCTCGAGTTCGTTGTAGAGCGCGATCGTATAGCCCTGGAGCTTGGCCACGTTCGGGTCGCCGTTCAGCGTGTGGAAGCCGCCGGCGGCATGCCAGGTGGAGCCGGAGGTGAGGATGTCGCGCTCCACCAGCACCACGTCCTTCCAGCCTGCCTTGGTGAGATGATAGAGCACCGAACAGCCGACGACGCCGCCGCCGATCACCACCACACGAGCCTGGGTCTTCATGGAAAATATCCTTGCGAAATGGGAGTTTCGGACGGTGTTCTAGCCCGCGCGGGCAGACCTCGCAATCAGCACCCCGGGTGAAAAGAATTCATCCCGAAAAGAAATGGCCCCGCCGCTAGGGCAGGGCCACTTCAAGATAGAAGAAAGACGTCGGACTTAGATGGCGTCCTTGACTTCCTTGGCGGCGCGGAAGGCCAGCTTCTTGGAAGCCTTGATCTTGATGGCTTCGCCGGTGGCCGGGTTGCGGCCCATGCGGGCAGGGCGCTTCTTGACCTGGAAGATGCCGAGGCCGGTGACGCGCACCTTGTGGCCCTTCTTCAGGTTCTTGACGGTCAGCTCGACGAAGGCGCTGAGGAATTCACCGGCGGCCTTCTTCGACATCTCGTGCTTCTCGGCGAGTTCAGCCGCGATCTTCGAAAGGGCAATCGTCTGGATCTTGTCGTCAGTAGCCATTTTGTCTCTCCTTATTGGGGTTAGGCTGGCAACCGCGTTAATCCCGTTTTCGATTCGTGAAAACTCATATTTTCCGGGGGTTTTTCTGAGGCCTGTTTGAAAAACCCTTGAGAATCGGGCCTCAGCATGCAGTCGGCAACAGCGCACAATAAAAAAATCAATTAAAACAAGTATTTAGCTATTCTTCGTTCAGCCGCGGCGGCTTGCCCGGAGCCTGTATCGCGATATCGAGATGGTTCTTGAGAGGGATCGGGGGCAGCGCATGCTTTGTGGAAAACCTGTCCAGATTGGCGCGCCGCTGCGTTTCGAGCGATTCGCCGGACATGTTCTGAGGGTGCACCCGGATGGCCACCACGGGCATGCGGATGTGTGTGAGTGGGTGCCCGGAGCGGGCGACCCGCAGGTACCAGTCCCAGTCCCAGTAGAAGGGCAGGGACTCGTCGAAGGCGCCAATCGCCGCATGCAGGCTGCGGCGGTAGGCGACACCCGAGATCAGGATGGTATTGTCGCGCGAGAGCGTGTCGATGTCGGCCTCGAAGGCGAAGGGCAGGTCGGGTCGTCCATCCTCGAAACGCAGTATGCCGTCGGCGAAGCAGAAGTCGGCGCCGCGTCCGAAGGCATCGGCAATCCTCGAGAAGTAGCCGTTGTCGGTGAACCAGTCATCGTCGTCGAGAAAGCAGATGCTATCGCCGGTGGCGAAGGAAACACCCATGTTGCGCGCCGGCACCGGTCCGCGCTGCCGATTGTCGAGCACCGTGATGGAGGGGTGCATGTCAGCCACCGCCTCGGCAGCACCCACGCCATCATCGACGACGATGATCTCACTGGGCGCATGGCCCTGCGCCAGCACGCTGTCCAGCGCCTGCCTGAGGAAGTGGTGGCGTCCGCGGGTGGGTATGACGACGGAAATTCTGCTCATGTGGCCGCTACGCTGTTTTCCCATTCACGGATTGCGATGTTATAGCATGGGACCATGATTGCAGCCCTGCAAATGTATGACTGGCCCGAGGTGCGGAACGCCACGGACCTATGGTGGCAGAATGTCGCCCGTCGTCTCGGCACCGACCTGCCGCTGTCCCGCCCGGCTGATTTCACCGCGCCGTGGCGCCGGCAAGACCTGCTGTTCGGCCAGACATGCGGCTATCCTTTCACCCATGCGCTGAAGGGCACGGTCTCCTACGTCGCCACGCCCCATTATGCTGCCGATGGCTGCGAGGGTCCAAACTACAGCAGCATCCTGATGGCGCGGGAGAGCAGGACGCTCGATGGCTTTCGCAACTGCGTGGCAGCGGTGAACACACCGGATTCAATGTCCGGCATGTTGGCCCTGAAACTGGTCTTCGCGCCGCTTGCCAGGCAGGGCAGCTTCTTTGCGCGCACCATTGAGACGGGCGGCCATCTTGCGTCGATGGCAGCCGTTCAATCGGGTGCGGCCGATGTCTGCGCCGTTGACTGCGTCTGCGTGGCCATGGCGAGGCGCTATCGCCCTGCAGCCCTTGAGGGTTTGGTGGAGATCGCCCGTTCGCCCGCCGTTCCGGGCCTGCCGTTGATCACCTGCGCCGGCGATCCGCATGAGATCCGCACGGCCTTGCGCAAGGCCTTCACCGACGAGGCGCTTGCGCCGGTTCGTGAAGCCCTGCTGCTGTCAGGCTTCTCGGAATTGCCGGTGAGCGCCTATGACCGCATCACCGATCTTGAAAGTGAGATGGAAAGCTCGGGCGGCCTGCGCCTGCTTTGACGCCGGGGATTGGCATAACGCCTGCCCGCAATCCGTCGCCCCGGCGAAAGCCGGGGTCCAGCTTTGGCGTAAACCCAGTGGATAACTGGCTCCCGGCTTTCGCCGCCATGACGACGCGCAGATAGTGATGCTTGAAACGAGAACCTTCAGTGCCGCGTTTGGCCCGGCACCGTCTCGTCCGGGGTCGGGCGGGCCTTCACGAAGTCTTCCTTGGTCTCGCAATGGAGCGCCAGGTGATGGAGCTTCGGATACCTGTCGGCCGGAAACACGTCCGGCACGCGTATCTTCATGTAGCCGACGAGACAGCCCACCGTGATGTCGGCCTGCGTCATCTTGCTGTCGAAGAACCACGGCGCCCCGCAGTCATGTTCCAGCCTTTCGAGTGTGGCTGAAATCTGCTGCAGCATCCGCTTCTCGAAATCGCGGTTGATGTGCTTGTCGATGTGGAACAGCCGCTCGAAGAACAGGGCAACGCACTTCTCCATCGCGCCCAGGCCCAGCACGATAGCCTGCAGCACCTTGCGCCGCTCGGGCCCATGCGCGGGCGTCAGCGCGCGGGCAGGCCCCGCCATCTCGTCCAGGTGGTCGATGATGGCGGAGGAATCGACCAGCACCTCGCCGGTCTCGAGGATGAGCGAGGGCACCCGCACCAGCGGATTGATCTTCTGCATCTCGCCCACGTCGCGGAACACCGAGATCGGATTGCGGGTGTAGGGCATGTGATAGTGATTGAGCGTCACTGCCACGCGCCTGACGAAGGGGGAGTCGAACTGGCCCACGAGGATCATGGACCGATCATTGCGCAATCAGGACAGCCGCACAACCGCTGTTTCTCGCCCGATCAGCGGCAGCAACTGGGCGAGTTCCGGGCCGTGATCGAGGCCGGTGAGCGCCATTCGCAGCGGCATGAAGAGGGACTTGCCCTTGCGGCCCGTCGCGGCCTTAACCGTGTCGGTCCAGGCCTTCCACGTCGAGCCATCCCATGGCTCGGGCGGCAGCAACGCGCGGGCGGCAGCGACGAACTCCGCATCTTCGGGTGCAACAACCGGCATGACCTTGCCGCTGATGACGCTGCGCCAGACATGCGCATCCGACAGCCGCGCGATGTTGCCGCGAACGGCGAGCCAGAAGGCTTCGCTATCCTGCGGCAGGCGATCCTTCACGGCATCCCACGGCAGGTGATGCAACAGCTTGGCATTGAGATGGACGAGTTCCACCTCGTCGAAGCGGGAGGGCGCGCGCGACAGCTTGTCGAGGGCGAAGCCGTCGACAAGCTCGCTGTACTCGGCACAGGGGTGGATGTTGTCGGAGGTGCCGAGAAGCGCCGCATGGCTCACCACCGCCATGGGCTCGAGACCATCCTCGCGCATCGACCCGATGGAGAGGGAGCCCAGCCGCTTCGACAGGCCCTTGCCATCCGCCCCGATCAGCAGGCTGTGGTGGGCATAGGTGGGTGGCTTCGCCCCCAGCGCTTCGGTGATCTCGATCTGCACTGCGGTGTTCACCACATGGTCCTCGCCGCGGATCACATGCGTGATGCCGAAGTCGATGTCGTCGATGACGGAGGGCAGCGTGTAAAGGTAAGTGCCATCCTCGCGCACCAGCACAGGGTCGGACAGTGAAGAGGTGTCGATATGCTGTGGCCCGCGCACCATGTCGTTCCACTCGACCATGCGGCCGTCGAGCTTGAAGCGCCAGTGCGGCTTGCGGCCTTCTGCCTCGAGCTTGGCGCGCTCCTCGTCCTTCAGTTTCAGCGCGGCGCGGTCATAGACCGGCGGCAGCTTGCGCGCTTCCTGCCGCTTGCGTTTGCGGTCAAGCTCGTCGGCGGTTTCATAACATGGATAGAGCCGGCCCTCGGCGCGCAGGCGGCTTGCCACCTCGTCATAGCGCCCGAAGCGCTTCGACTGCCACTCGACGCGGTGCGGCCTGATGCCAAGCCAGTCGATGTCTGTGGCGATGCCGTCGGCATAGTCCTGCGTCGAGCGCGCCGTGTCGGTGTCGTCATAGCGCAGCACGAACTGGCCACCGGTCTTCTGCGCCATGAGCCAATTGAGGATCGCCGTGCGGGCGTTGCCGATGTGGATGCGCCCCGTGGGCGAGGGCGCGAAGCGGACGATGGTGGTCATCTCAGCGTCCGTCCCTGAATGCGTTGGTGATCGGGTAGCGCCGGTCGCGGCCGAAGTTGCGCCGCGTGATCTTGACGCCGGGTGCCGCCTGCCGCCGCTTGTATTCGGCAATATAGAGCATGTGCTGGATGCGGCGGACGAGCGCTTCCTCATAACCGGTGGCCTTCACGATCTCTTCGACCGGCTGCTCGTTCTCCACGAGGCCTTCGAGGATCGCGTCCAACACCTCATAGGGCGGCAGCGAGTCCTGGTCCGTCTGGTTCTCGCGCAGCTCCGCCGTCGGCGCCTTGGTGATGATGCGCTGGGGGATGACGTAGCCCAGCGCGTTGCGCCACTCGGCAAGCCGGTAGACCTCGGTCTTGTAGACGTCCTTGATCGGGTTGTAGCCGCCGTTCATGTCGCCATAGAGGGTGGCGTAGCCGACCGACATTTCCGACTTGTTGCCGGTGGTCAGCACCATGGAGCCGAACTTGTTGGAGATCGCCATCAGTATCACCCCGCGCGAGCGCGACTGCAGGTTCTCTTCCGTGATGCCGGCGGGTGTGCCCTCGAACATCGGCTTCAGCGCGGAGAGGAAGCCCTCGACCGGCTGCTTGATCGGCACCACGTCATAGCGCACGCCCAGGAGCTTCGCGCATTCCTCGGCGTCCACCAGGCTGTCGCGGCTTGTATAGGCATAGGGCAGCATCACGCAGTGCACGCGGTCGGCCCCCAGTGCATCCACCGCCATGGCGGCGACGACGGCCGAGTCGATGCCGCCTGAAAGACCCAGCACCACGCCGGGGAAGCGGTTCTTCAGCACATAGTCGCGAAGCCCCAGCACGCAGGCCTTCCACGTCTCGGCCTCGTTCTCAGGGACAGCCAGGATCTCGCCCGGCACGCAACGCCAGCCGTCATCCTCGCGCAGCCATTCGGTGAGTGCTAACTGCTCCTCGAACATCGGCATCTGCCAGGCCAGCGTGCGGTCGGCGTTGAGCACGAAGGACGCGCCGTCGAAGACGAGCTCGTCTTGGCCGCCCACCTGGTTGAGGTAGGCCATGGGCAGGCCGGTCTCGGTGACGCGGGCGACCACGAGATTCAACCGCACGTCATCCTTGTTGCGCTCGAAGGGCGAGCCGTTGGGCGAGAGCAGGATTTCGGCACCCGTCTCGGCCAGCGTCTCGCAGGTCTCTTCCGTCCAGATGTCCTCGCAGATGGGAACACCCAGGCGCACGCCCTTGAAGGAAATGGGGCCGGGGGCGGGCCCCGCATTGAACACACGCTTCTCGTCGAACACGCCGTAGTTCGGCAGGTCGAACTTGTGGCGCACCGCCTCGATCTTGCCATTGGCCAGCAGGGCCACGGAATTATAGAGGTTGGCGCCCTCGCGCCACGGCAGGCCGATCAGCACGGCGGGGCCGGTGACAGTCTCCTTCGCCAGCTCCTCGACGGCGGCACGGCAGGCCTCCACGAAGGAGGTGCGCAGCACCAGATCCTCCGGCGGATAGCCGCAGATGAAGAGTTCCGGAAACAGGATCAGGTCGGCATCGGCCGCCTCGCGCCGGGCCTCGCGGGCGCGGGCAAGGTTGTCCTTGATCGCTCCGAGAGTCGGGTTGAGCTGGGCGAGCGCGATGATGAGTCTGTCGGTCATGGGGAGGGGTCTTAGCGGATGCAGGTCTGACCTTCAATTGCGCGGCGTTGACGGGAAGGCCCAAATGCGGCTGAGTGCCGGAATGATCCTGAAAAGCCTCCTCGATGCCCGTCTGCCGGGCAGTATTGCCCTCTCGGCCTCCGGCCGGGACAACCTCACCTATGGCCAGTTCGCCACGCTGGTGGAGGACGTGTTTGCCGCGCTCCGCACCCGTGGCCTGGCCCGCAACGACAAGCTCGCCATCGTGCTGCCGAACGGGCCGGACATGGCGGCGGCCTTCGTGTCCACCGCCTGCGCGGTGACCGCCGCGCCGCTGAACCCCGCCTACCGCGAGGATGAGTTCCACTTTTACATGGACGACCTGAAGGCCAAGGCACTTCTGGTGGAAGAGGGAAGCACGTCCGCCGCCATCGCCGCTGCGATGCGGCTGGGCATTCCGGTGCTGACGGCATCTCCGCAGCGTGAGGCAGGTGGCTTCAGCATCTCGGGCGATTCTGTGGCCGCGCCTTCCGTGCAAGGCTATGCCGAAGGCGGCGACGTGGCACTGGTGCTGCACACGTCCGGAACCACCTCGCGCCCCAAGATCGTTCCGCTCACGCACACGAACCTTCTCGCCTCGGCGAACAACATCCGCAACACGCTGCAGCTCACTGAAGCAGACCGCTGCCTCAACATCATGCCGCTGTTCCACATCCACGGCCTGATGGCGGCGATCCTCGCAACGCTTGCCGCGGGCGGCAGCGTCTTCGCCACGCCGGGCTTCAATGCGATGAAGTTCTTCGCGCAGCTGGAAGAGGCGCGGCCCAGCTGGGTTACAGCGGTGCCCACCATGCACCAGGCGATCCTGCAGCGCGCCGAGCGCAATGCGGACGCCATCAAGGCCAACCCGCTGCGCTTCATCCGCTCGAGTTCCGCCTCGCTGCCGGTGCCGGTGTTCCATGCGCTGGAGGCGGCCTTCGGCTGCCCCGTCATCGAGGCCTATGCGATGACCGAGAACGCCCATCAGATGACGTCGAACCAGTTGCCGCCGGGCCAGCGCAAGCCGGGGTTCGTTGGCTGTGCGGCAGGACCGCAAGTGGCGGTGATGTCGCCCGACGGCCGCCTGCTGTCATCCGGCGAGGAGGGCGAGGTGGTGACGCGCGGCCCCAACGTCACACCCGGCTACGAGAACAACCCTTCGGCCAATGAGTCAGGCTTCGCCTTCGGCTGGTTCCACACCGGCGACCAGGGCTTCATGGACGAGGACGGCTATCTCAAGATCACCGGCCGCCTGAAGGAGATCATCAATCGCGGCGGCGAGAAGATCGCCCCCATGGAGGTGGACGAGGTGCTGATGGATCATCAGGCAGTGGCGCAGGTCGTCACCTTCGCCATGCCGCATGACAAGCTGGGCGAGGAAGTGGCCGCCGCAGTGGTGCTGCGCGAGGGCATGAGCACCACCGAGCGCGCGCTGCAGGACTTCGCCAACGGCAAGCTCGCGGCCTTCAAGGTGCCAAAGAAAATCGTGATCCTCGCGGAAATCCCCAAGGGCGCCACCGGCAAGCTGCAGCGCATCGGGCTCGCCCAGAAGCTGGGCCTCGCATGACGAAGATTTGCGTCTTCGGCGCGGGTGCCATCGGCGGCTACGTCGGCGGCCGTCTCGCCTTGAAGGGCGAGGCCGACGTCTCACTCGTGGCACGTGGAGCCCACCTCGCGGCGATGAGGGCCAATGGCCTCACGCTGAAGCAGGGTGGCGAGGCGCATGTGGTGTACCCGACCGTCACGGATGACCCGAAGCGGCTGGGCCCCCAGGATTTCATCATCCTTACGCTCAAGGCCCATGCCATCACGGGTGTCATCGACCAGCTGATGCCGCTGATCGGCCAGGACACCGCGATCCTCTTCGCGCAGAACGGCATCCCGTGGTGGTACTTCCATGGCATCGGCGGCCCGCTTGAAGGCACGCGCCTCGAAAGCGTCGACCCTGGTGGCGTCATCTGGAATCGCATCGGGCCTGAACGCGCGCTCGGAACCGTTGTCTGGCAGGCGGCAGAGATCGAGGCGCCTGGCATCATCGCGCACCACTATGGCGACCGCATGCCGCTGGGCGAGCCCACGGGCGAGAAGACCGAGCGGGTGCAACTGCTCGGCCGCCTTCTCACCGGTGCGGGCGTGAAGAGCCAGGTGAAGCCCAACCTCCGGAACGAGATCTGGCTCAAGCTGTGGGGCAACCTGAGCTTCAACCCGGTGAGCGTGCTCACCGAGGGCACCCTCGTCGATCTCGCCAGCGACCCCGGAACGCGGCGGGTGATCCGCGCCATGATGGAGGAGGCCCGCGCCGTGGCCGAGGCGCTCGGCGTCAGCTTCGCGGTCGATGCCGACGAACGCATGGACATGGCGGCCAAAGTGGGTGCCCACCGCACTTCCATGTTGCAGGATGTGGAGGCTGGGCGCCCGACGGAACTCGATGCGCTGCTGGGCTCCGTCATCGAACTCGGGCGGATCGTGCAAATCAGCACGCCGAGCTTGCAATTGGTGTATGATCTCTGCAAATTCCGCAGCCGACACGCTTAAGACGTTTTCCGGAATACAAGGACGGTCGCCATGCGCCTCGACAATGAAAAGCCCGACTATGATTCAATCGAGGACCGGCGCGGCCAGGGCGGCGGCATGGGCTTTCCGGGCGGCGGCCGCGGGGGGCGCGGCGTCAACATCCCCATCGGCATGGGCCGCGGCGGTTTCAGCTTCAAGACCATCATCTTCCTGGTCATCGTCTATTTCTTCGTGAAGTTCGTGTTCGGCCTCGACTTGCTGCAGGTGCTGAGCGGCGGCGGCGGCATGTCCGTGCCGGGAAGCGGCCAAGACACCCAGATCACGCTGCCTGACACACGCACCGAGGTGACGGACGCCAGCGGCGGTGGGCTCGAGAACCCCAACGTTCCCTCGGCCAACTCCGATGCCGGCAAGGAATTCGTGGCCCGCGTGCTCGGTTCCAACAACCGCGTGTGGGGCGAGATCCTGGGCTCCAACTACCAGAAGCCGAAGCTCGTGCTGTTCTCGGGCTTCGTGCAGTCCGCCTGCGGCAATGCCCAGGCCGCCATGGGCCCGTTCTATTGCCCGGCCGACCAGAAGGTCTACATCGACCTCTCCTTCTACCAGGACATGAAGAACAAGCTCGGCGCGCCGGGTGACTTCGCCCAGGCCTATGTCATCGCCCATGAGGTGGGCCATCATGTGCAGAACCTGCTCGGCATCGCCGACAAGGTGACGCAGGCCCGCATGCGCGCCTCGAAGGCGGATGCCAATGCACTGTCGGTGCGCATGGAGCTTCAGGCCGATTGCTTCTCCGGCATCTGGGCGCAGGAGGCCAATGCCTCCGCCAAGATCCTGGAGGATGGCGACATCGAGGAGGGCCTCAACGCAGCGGCTGCCATCGGCGATGACCGCCTCCAGAAGCGCTCGCAGGGCTATGTGGTGCCGGAATCCTTCACCCACGGCAGTTCCGCCCAGCGCGTGAGCTGGTTCAAGAAGGGCCTCAATGCCCAGAGCCTGAAGGATTGCGACACCTTCTCCGCGAGCAGCCTCTAACTTCGCCCATCTGCCTATTTTTTGACCGAAATCAAGGTTTGGCGGCTGGATGCTCCGTATTCATTCGCGTGAGTGATGAACTCGCGATGATATGGAGGGAAAAGCGATGAAGAAGATTCTCTGTGCGACCGATGGCACGTCCCATTCGGCACATGCCGTGGAACTCGCTGCCGAAATGGCCAAGAAACTGGGCGCGCACCTGTCGATCTGCGTGGTCAATGTGGCCAATGGCGGAAGCCGTGGGCCGCTGATCTACAGCATGGAAGACGATCAGGTGAAGAAGGTTCTGGACGCCGCCGCTGCCGTTGCCAAGAAGCATGGCGTGATCAACGTCGAAGAGTTGGCTCTCAGGAGCCGCGAAGCCGCTTCCGCCATCGTTCAGTATGCGGAAGAAAACGGCTACGACCAGATCGTCGTCGGCACGGGCGACAAGCGCGGCGTCTCGCGCCTCGTGCTGGGCTCTGTTGCTTCGGATGTCGCCGGCCGCGCCCACTGCAGCGTGCTGGTCGCCCGCTGATCCAGCCATAGGCTCACTTGTGCATCTCCCTTGCTTGGCGCAAAAAGCCTCAAGCCAGGGAGATTTCTTTACGTGACTGACGACAGGACGATCCTGCGCGGCCTTTTCGATGCCGCGGTCGAGGCCGCCAACCCCGTGAAGGCGGTTGTGCGCAACCTTCCCCCCAAGCCTAAGGGCCGCACCGTTGTCATCGCGGTGGGCAAGGCGGCCATTCCCATGGCCAAGGCGGTGGAAGACAATTGGGACGGACCGCTGGAAGGCCTTGTCATCGCGCCTCACGGCTATACCCATAATCTGCAGCGCCTGCGCCTCGTTCATGGCAGCCACCCCGTGCCGGACAAGACCAGCCTCGCCGCCGCCGAGCAGGCGCTGGCGCTGGCGTCCACGCTGGGGCCGGATGATCTCCTCATCGCGCTCATTTCCGGCGGTGCCTCGGCGCTGATGTCGAAGCCGGTGCCGGGCATCTCCATCGAGGAGAAGTTCGGACTGGTGAAGGCCGTGCTCAAATGCGGCGCCAACATTGGTGAGCTGAACTGCGTCAGAAAGCAAATCTCCGCCGTGAAGGGTGGGCGATTGGCGCGCGCGGCGGGCCGTGCCCGCATCTGGACGCTGGCGCTCTCGGATGTGCCCGGTGACGACCCCGCCATCATCGGCTCGGGTCCCACCGTCGCCGATTCCACCCGCAAGAAGGATGCGCTCGCCATCCTCGCGCGCTACGGCGTGGCGGTGCCGCAGTCCATCGAAGCGTGGCTGAAGGGCCCCGACGAGGACCGCGCCATCCACAGCACCCACACCGAAACGCGCGTGATCGTCTCCCCGCATGAATCCTTCAAGGCCGTGCGCACCAGGGCCGAGGCCCAGGGCCTCAACGTGCTCTATCTTGGTGACCGCATCGAGGGTGAGGCACGCGATGTGGCGAAGGTCCACGCCGCAATCGCGCTTGAGATCGCCGACCGTGATGCGCCTGTGCAGAAGCCTTGCCTGCTGTTGTCTGGTGGCGAGACGGGCGTCACCGTCAGGGGCAAGGGCAGGGGCGGGCGCAATGTCGAATTCCTTCTCGCACTGGCCATCGCGCTCGGTGGCGACCAACGCGTTACCGCGCTTGCAGCCGATACCGACGGCATCGACGGCATGGAGCAGATTGCCGGCGCGCTGATCGATCCGACCAGCCTCGACCGGGCCCGCGCAATGGATCTCGACCCCATGGGCTTCCTCGAGAACAACGACGCGCATTCGCTTTTCGAGAAGCTGGGCGACCAAGTGATCACCGGTCCCACCCACACCAACGTCAACGACTTTCGCGGCATCCTGATCAGGTAATCCGTGGCCAAGAGCGAACCAGCGCTGATCGCCATTTCCTATCGCTATTTCATGGCGGTGGCCGAGCTGGGCTCGGTGCGCGCTGCAGCACAGGACCTCAACGTCGCGGCATCGGCCATCAGCCGACAGTTGATCCAGCTTGAGACGGCACTTGGCAATCGCCTGTTCGACCGCTCCGGCCGCGGCCTCAAGCTTGCACCCGCGGGCGAGATCCTGCTGCGCGGCCTCCGCCGCGCAGCGCAGGGCCATGAGAATACGCTCGACGAACTCTCCGCACTGCGCAAGCTGACGCGCGGATTGCTGCGCATCGCCACGGTGGAGAGCGTCTCGGCCTCGGTCCTGCCGGACATGCTGGAGCACTTCATGCGCAGCTATCCCGGGATCCAGGTCTCGGTCACCGTCGCGGGTTCGGAGGCCGTCACGCAGATGGTGCGCGAGCACCAGGCGGAGCTGGGCTTCACCTTCAACCCTTCATCTCTCGACGGGTTGGAGGCACTTGCCTCGCGCGACCTCGACCTCGGCGCCATCATGTCGCCCGGCCATCCGCTGGCCAAGGCGAAGAAGCTGTCGCTGGCCGAATGCGCCGAGCATCCGCTCGCCTGGCCTTCGCCCGGCCTCAGCCTGCGGGCGATCCTCGACACCATCCCGGCTGCCCGCAAGCTCAGGCCCGCCTTCGAGTGCAACTCGCTGCGCCTCATGGCGTCACTCAGCCGCCGTGGCAGCTGCATCGCGTTCCAGACGGTGATCGGCATCGAGCGCGAACTCGCCGCCGGAAGCCTCGTCTTCGTGCCGCTGTCCGACAAGCGGCTGCCGGTGGACCGGTTGCGCCTGGTGGCCCGCAGCGGGGCAGGTGCGAGGCCCACGGTTGAGGCCTTCCTGGAGATCGTGGAGCATGATCTACAGAAGCTGTAGCCAACCTATTCCTCTCCCCCGCTGAAGCGAGGGAGAGGGGGAGCTCTGAATGCTGCGCAGAATGCGAACAGTCCGTGTCTTTTATTCTGCTTTTGCGAACGCGCGCTGCATGATAGGTTTTTTGCCAATCAGGGCCACCAGAGCCTGAATCGAGGGGATGCGAGGAACGCAAGCGAGATGGGCCGCCTGACGACGCATGTATTGGACACAGCTTCCGGCAAGCCTGCCGCGGGCCTGAAGATCGAACTGTTCCGGCAGGGCGAAACCGCCCCGCTCAAGACCATCCACACCAATGCCGACGGCCGCGCTGACGGACCCATCCTGGAAGGCGTCGATTTCGCCGCCGGGCAGTATGAACTCCGCTTTCACGCCGGGGCCTATCTGCGCGCCAGTGGCACCACGCTGCCCGAGCCCGCCTTTCTCGACGTGATCCCGATCCGCTTCGGCATCGCGGATGCATCGGCGCATTATCACGTGCCGCTGCTGCTCTCGCCCTATGGCTATTCGACCTACCGAGGGAGCTGATCCCAAGTGACCACCCGTGCCTCCATCCGCTTCCTGCGCCGCGGCCGGATCGTGGAGCTGTCCCACGTGCCGCCCATGCGCACCGTGCTCGACTGGCTGCGCCTCGAAGAGCGCGCGCGCGGCACCAAGGAAGGCTGCAACGAGGGCGACTGTGGCGCCTGCACCGTGGCGCTGGGCAGTCTGAAAAGCGGCAAGCTGGTCTACGAGCCCGTCAATGCCTGCATCCTTCTGATGGGCCAGCTCGACGGCAAGGAACTGGTGACAGTCGATGACCTCGCCGATGGTGAGGTGCTTCACCCGGTGCAGCAGGCTCTCGTCGACACCCACGGCTCGCAATGCGGCTTCTGCACGCCGGGCTTCGTCATGTCGCTCTTCACGCTTTATCAGCAGGGCGGTGCGCCCACGCGTGACGAGATCGCCACCCACATCGCCGGCAATCTCTGCCGCTGCACCGGCTACCGCCCGATCATCGAGGCCGCGCAGCTGAGCTGCACCGGCAAGGCGGCGGACCGCTGGGCAAAGGGCGCCAAGGAAGCCACCCGCCAACTGGCGGCGCTGAATGACGGCGTTGACGTCTTCGTCGGAACGCCGGACAGCTTCATCGCCCGGCCCGCGCAGGCCGCGACACTCGCGCGGCTCGCGGCGGAGAACCCGGATGCCACCATCGTCTCCGGTGCCACCGATGTGGGGCTCTGGATCACCAAGCAGATGCGCCAGCTGCCCAAGATCATCCTTACTGGTGGCGTGAAGGACCTGCACGCCGTCGAGTCCGGCAAGGACCGCGTCAGCCTCGGCGCGGCGGCGACCTATGCGGAAGCGACGTCCGCGCTCTCATCTATTGATGCGGACGTCGCCGAAGTGCTGCGCCGCCTCGGTTCCACGCAGGTGCGCGCCTCCGGAACGGTGGGCGGCAACATCGCCAACGGCTCGCCTATCGGCGACATGCCGCCGATGTTGATCGCACTCGACGCCATGCTCACGCTGCGCCACGGCAGCGTCGAACGCACGCTGCCGCTGGAGAAATTCTTCATCGCCTACGGCAAGCAGGATCGGGCGCCGGGTGAGCTCGTCTGGCGCATCGAGGTTCCGAAGCTCAAGCGCGGCGAGGCCTTCCGCGCCTACAAGATTTCGAAGCGCTTCGACCAGGACATTTCCGCCGTCATGGCAGGCTTCAAGTTCACGCTGGATGGCCGCACCATCTCATCGGCTCGCATCGCCTTCGGCGGCATGGCGGCAACGCCGAAGCGTGGCGCCGCAACCGAAGCTGCCCTGCAGGGCGCCTTGCTCGACCAGCCAGCATCGTGGGCAGCCGCCATTGACGCGCTGACGAAGGATTTTCAACCGATCTCCGACATGCGAGCCTCCGCCGCCTATCGCATCGAGGTGGCGCAAGGACTGTTGAAGAAGGCTTTGATGGAAGTGGCAGGTGCCAGCAACACTCGCGTGTTGGCCCATCGCAAGGCGGTGGCGTGATGGCCGTGGCCCGCCGCAGCATCGAGACAAAGACGGTCGGCAAGACGCTGGCCCATGACAGCGCACCGCTGCATGTGCAGGGTTCCGCCACCTACATCGACGACATGCGTGAGCCCGAGGGCCTGGTCCACGTCTATCCCGGTTTCGCCAAGGACGGCGCGCTGGGCAGCATCAAGACACTCGATCTCGCTGCCGTGACATCCGCACCCGGCGTTCTCGCCGTGCTCACCGCGAAGGATATTCCGGGCCTCAACGACTGCGCGCCTGTCTTTGGCGGCGACCCGATCCTCGCCGATGGCCGCATCATGTTCCACGGCCAGGTGATCTTCGCCGTCGTAGCCGAAACGCGCGAGGCCGCGCGTCTCGCCGCGAAACTGGCGAAGATCGAGATCGCGGCAGAGAAGCCCGCCGTAACGGTCGAAGACGCGCTGGCCGCGAAGACCAAGGACGTGGGCAATCCCTACCAGTTCCTCCGCCGCGACCCGGCCAAGGCCATCGCATCGGCAAGGCACAGCGTTTCCGAAAGCTTCCGCATCGGCGGCCAGGAGCATTTCTATCTCGAGGGGCAGGTGAGCCTCGCCGTGCCGGAGGAGCATGGCGCGGTGACGGTGCATTGCTCCACCCAGCACCCTTCCGAAGTTCAGCACCTCGTCGCCCACATGCTGCATGTGCAGGCTTCCATGGTGACGGTCGAGTGCCGCCGCATGGGCGGTGCCTTCGGCGGCAAGGAAAGCCAGGCGGCGCAATGGGCCTGCCTCGCCGCACTTGCAGCCTGCCTTCTCGGCCGCCCCGCCAAGTGCCGCCTTGACCGCGACGAGGACATGATGCTCACCGGCAAACGCCATGACTTCCGCGTGGACTACACGGCGGGCTTCGACACCAAGGGCCGCGTCACGGCGGTGGATGTCGATTTCCTCGCCCGCTGCGGCTATTCGGCGGACCTGTCGAATGCGATCTGTGACCGCACCATGTTCCATGCGGACAACGCCTACTTCTATCCCTCCGCCCGCATCGCCACGCGGCGGCTTCGCACCAACACCGTTTCCAACACTGCCTTCCGTGGTTTCGGCGGCCCGCAGGGAATGCTGTTCGCCGAGCGCCTGATGGAGGTGGTCGCCATCAGGACAGGCCAGGACCCGCTCGACGTGCGCAAGGCCAATCTCTATGGCGTCAAGGGCAGCGTCACGCCCTATGGCATGAAAGTCGAGGACAACATCGCGCCCGAGATCATCTCCGAGCTCGAAGCCTCGTCCGACTATCGCGCGCGGCGCAAAAGGATTGCGCGCTTCAACGCGAAGAATGCGGTGCTGAAGAAGGGCATTTCGCTCACCCCCGTCAAGTTCGGCATCTCCTTCACGCTTACCTATCTCAACCAGGCGGGTGCGCTGGTGCATGTCTACACGGATGGTTCGGTTCACCTGAACCA
>JBEARP010000028.1:0-6654 GCA_041163105.1 Pseudomonadota bacterium | reverse complement strand
GGCGTGGCGGCAGCCTGCTTCACCTGCGGCGCGCCATTGACGGCGGCGGAGCCGAAGACGGGCGCGGCGGCCTCAGCTGAATCCGCTTTCGGCTGCGGGGCCGGTTGATCGGCCTTTGGCGCAGTGGTGGCGGCGGGCTGCGGCGCGGGTGCAGGCGAGGCCTCGGCCACAACCTGCTTTTCCGCGCCCGGAAGCGGCGGGGCCTCAGGGCCAGCGGGCAGGAACATCCAGGCGGCGGCACCGCCGACCATGGCCACAAGCAGCAGCGGCACGACAAAGGGAAACAGCGCGCGCGGCTTGCGCCCGGCGGGGGGCTGGCCCCCGCGCGGCGACACGGCAGGCTCGGGGCGGATGTCGCCCAGGTCGATCTCCGGCGCGGCGGCGCCACGTTCGGCTTCACGCACACGCTCACGCACCGCGACGCGGCGCTTGGAGGCGATGTGCGCCTGGAGTTCGGCCTCGGTGGCGGCCAGCAGCTCCAGGTCATAGGCGTGGCGGCTTTCGGGGGTGCGCAGCACCTCATAGGCCTGCTGGATCTGGTCGAAGCGCTCCGCCGAGGCGGTGCCACCGGCGGCGCCGGTGTCGGGGTGGAACTTCTTGGCCAGCGCCCGATAGGCCGCGGTGATCACTTCCTGATCCGCCGTGGGGTCGATCCCCAGGGCAGCGTAATGGTCGGGAATGGTGGTCATCGACGTGGGTGGCCCCTGTTGCCGCTCTCTTGATGGGCCTCATCCCCCAACTTCGCGGCAGAATTCGGGCTCTTGCGTTCAGGCCCCCTCGGTCAGGCCCGCTTGCGCCCGTCGCTCGGCGATGGCCACGGTCAGCGTCATGGCCAGGGTGAGGGTGGCGGCCATGGAGCGGAAGCCCTCGAAATTGGCTTCCGAAATCTCGATCCACAAGCCGGCCACCTGCGCCAGCGGCGAGAACGGGCTGTCGGTGATGGCGATGACGGGCACCCCCTTCTGCGCCGCCGCCCGCGCCAGCGTGACGGTTTCCGCGGCATAGGGGGTGAAGGAGATGGCCAGCACCACATCCCCCGGGCCGGCGAAGGTGATCTGCTCCGCCGCGAGCCCGCCCACCGCATCCACCAGCATGGCCCTGACGCCGAGCTTGCCCAGCGCATAGGCCATGTAGGACGCGATGGGGAAGGACCGCCGGAGCCCGATGAGATAGATGGTTTCGGCCGCCGCCAGCCGCTCCACCGCCGTGTCGAGGGCGGCCGGGTCGAGCTTTTCCTGCAGCGCCGCGATCGACCGGGCGGAAGCCGCGCAGAAGCCGTGGAAGATGACGTTGGGCTTCGTGGCGTCAGGCGCGTGCTGGCGCAGCTGCTGCAGGCGCTCATCATAGTTCAGGATGCGGTCACGCAGGCGCGAGCGGAAGATCTCCTGCATGTCGGAAAAGCCCTGGTAGCCCAGCGCCTGGGCAAAGCGCACCAGGGCCGAGGGCTGTACCTCGGCCTGTTCGGCGATCGACGACACGGTGCCAAACGCGATCTCGTCCGGATTCTCCAGCGCGAAGGAGGCAATCTGCGTGAGGCGCTTGGGGAACGCCATCGCCCGCTCGGCAATCAGCGCCTTCAGGGCGGCGAAGTCACGCGGGGGTGAGGTGTTTCCAGTCATTGGAACGAATATTTCATGAAAGGGAAATCGTTCCAAATGATTTTGGGCCGTGGGGTCAGCCCTCGTCCCAGCCCCGGCTGCGGCGCGACGGGCCGGACACCGGAGGGCGGCGGCGATTGGCGTCAGGGTTGGGCGCATCGCCGCCCGATAGTGCGCGGCGCAGGCGGCGCAGAATGACGGCGCGGGACTTCTCGTCACCCGCCTTGTCCACCGTCTGCTTGATGTCGAGCAGCAGGTCGGCCATGTCGTTGTGGCTGTCGAAGCGGGCAACCATGGTGGGGTCGATGCGCGGATGGGTTTCCTCCGCCATGAAGGCGCAGGCATCACCCGTCAATTCATAGACGGAATCGAGCGACGGGATGAGGATGCAGTCATGGGCCATGCCGATGCCCTGCAGATCTTCCGCCAGCGCGCGCTGGCCTTCCTCTTCGCCGTGGGTGAGGAAGACCGAGCGGCCGATGGGCAGGCGCTCCTTCACCCATTGCACGAGTTCCGGGCCATCGGCGTGGCCGGAATAATCCTCGACCTCGCGGATCGCCGCCTTGACGCTGATTTCCTCGCCCATGATGGTGACGGTCTTGGCGCCATCCTGCAGGATGCGGCCCAATGAGCCCTCCGCCTGGAAGCCCGCCAGCAGGACGGTGGTGGACGGCTGCCACAGATGGTTCTTGAGATGGTGGCGGATGCGGCCCGCCTCGCACATGCCCGATGCCGAGACGATGATGCGGAAGCCGCTGAAGCGGGCGAGCGCCTTCGAATCCTCGACGCTCTCCGTGATGCGCACGTAAGGCGAGGTGAAGGCGCGGCTGAGATCGCCGCCGTGCTGCAATTCGCCGGCGTGCTTGACGAAGATGGCGGTGGCCTTGGAGGCGAGCGGACTGTCGATGAAGATCGTGGCCTTGGGCACCAGGCCCTGGTCCATCAACTTGACGAGGTCGGTGACCAGTTCCTGGGTGCGCTCCACCGCGAATGATGGAATGAGAAGTGCGCCCTTCTTCTTTGCCGCCTCGTTCACCTCGCGCGCCAGAATCTCGCGGCGGCCATCCTCGCTGCGCTCGAAGCGGTCACGTCCGCCATAGGTCGACTCGCAGACCACGAAATCGAAATTGGCCGGCGCTTCCGGATCGGGCTGCAGCATCTTGTTGTCAGGCCCGAGATCGCCCGAGAACAGCAGGCGCAGTGGCTTCGCGCCCGCCTGCTCCACCTCGACCTCGATCGAGGCCGAGCCCAGCAGGTGGCCGGCGTTCCAGTAGCGCGCACGGATGCCCGGTGCGGGGGTGATCCACATTTCATAGGGGTGGCCCTCGAAATGCGTGAGCGTGTCCATCGCATCCTGCTGGGTGTAGATCGGTTCAACCAGTTCCTGGCCACGCTTGGCGCGGCGCTGGTTGAGCTGCTTCACTTCCATTTCCTGGATGTTGCCGGAGTCCGGCAGCATGATGGCGCAGAGGTCCGCCGTGGCGGCCGTGCAGTGGATGCGGTTCCTGTAGCCGTGCTTGACGAGCTTCGGCAGCACGCCCGAATGATCGATGTGGGCGTGGGTGAGTAGCACCGCGGTGATCGCGCCGGGATCGAAGGGAAAGGGCCGGTAGTTCAGCTCGCGCTCGGTCTTGGAGCCCTGGAACATGCCGCAATCGACGAGCACCTTCGCCCGGTCGGTTTCGATCAGGTAGCACGAGCCGGTGACGGTGCGCGCTGCGCCATGGAACTTCAGACGGATCGACATGCTCACTCCACTCCCGGCCGCGTCAGGCCGCGCCTTACCAGCTGTTCCCAGGCCGCGCGCGGGGTATCGGCGAAGCCAAACAGATCGAGGTCCTTCGCTGACACCATGCCGCTGTCGACGAAATGCTGGAAGTTGATGAGGTTCTTCCAGAACGACGAGTCATAGAGCACGACCGGCAGCGCGTCGTCCATCTTTCCGGTCTGGCGCAGCGTCAGGATCTCGAAGAGTTCGTCCATGGTGCCGAAGCCGCCGGGGAACACGACAAGGGCCGCCGCGCGAATGGCAAAGTGCATCTTGCGCATGGCGAAATAATGGAAGCGGAAGGTGAGGTCCGGCGTCGAATAGGCGTTGGGCTCCTGCTCCATCGGGAGTGTGATGTTGAAGCCGATGGAGGGGGCATGCGCGTCATGCGCGCCGCGGTTCGCCGCCTCCATGATGCCGGGGCCGCCGCCGGTGGCGATCACGTTCTGGCGCGGGCCATTGTGCTCAAGCTTGGCGCCGCCCTCCTCAGAACAGATGCGGGCGAATTCGCGGGCCGCGTCGTACCAGCCGTTCTTCTCGCCCGGCTTCACCCGGGCCGAACCGAAGACGATGACGGTTGAGGCCACGCCCCACTTGCGCAGGTGCTCCTCCGCCTTCTGGTATTCGAGCTGGAAACGCAGGCCGCGCGTCGTGTCGCCCAGCAGGAAGTCCTGGTCCATGGCGGGGAGGCGGTAGGCGGGGGCGGCCATCTGGGCCTCGTTGGAATCAGTCACGTGCGGGAAATCCTGATGGATCGGAATGGGTTGAACAGGGATAGGGCAGCGCAAGCCCGGCTTCAAGTGGCGGCCACAGGGTGGCTTTTCAGCCTTGCCCGTGACAGGATGCGCGGTTTGTGACGGAGGGGAAGATGGCTGAGAAACCCAAGGCCTTTGGCGAGCGCTACATGGTGAAGCCGGGAAAGAGCTTCAAGCTGGCGGACTGCGACCCGCGGGCGGCAAACGGCTTCACCGACAAGGAGGCGACCAAGGCGGATACGGTGCGCGATGCCGCCGCCATCGACGCGCTGCAGGACCGGCTGTTTGCCGAGGGCAAGCGGGCGCTCCTCGTCATCCTGCAGGGCATCGACTGCTCCGGCAAGGACGGCACGGTGCGCGCGGTGTTCAACCACTGCGGCCCGATCGGCGTGAAGGTGGCCCCCTTCAAGGCACCGACAGCAGATGAGCTCGCCCAGGACTACCTCTGGCGCGTGCACAAGGTGTGCCCGCCCCGCGGCTACATCGGCATCTTCAACCGCTCGCACTACGAGGACGTGCTGGTGGTCAAGGTGAGGGGTTATGCGCCCGCCGACGTGATCGAGAAGCGCTACGACGAGATCAACGCCTTCGAGAAGCTGCTCACCGACAATGGCACCAAGATCCTCAAGTTCATGCTCAACATCTCCAAGGAGGAACAGGCCGAACGCCTGACCGAGCGCATCGAGATTCCGGAGAAGCGCTGGAAGTTCAACCCCTCCGACCTCGAGGACAGGGCGCTGTGGAACGACTACATGAAGGCCTATGAGGTGGCGCTCACCCGCTGCTCCACCCATCATGCGCCGTGGTACGTGATCCCCGCCGACCGCAACTGGGTGAGAAATGCCGCCATCTCGCACATCGTGCGCGAGACGCTGGAGGAGATGAATCCGAAATACCCGGAGCCCAAGGGCTGGGACCCCAAGGCCGTGAAGGTGGTGTGAAGTGGATCTTCACCTCAGGGGCAAGCGCGCGCTCGTCACCGGCGGCAGCAAGGGCATCGGCAGGGCCATCGCCTTCGGACTTGCCGCCGAAGGCTGCGACGTGGCGATCTGCGCGCGCAATGCCGAGGAGGTTGCGGCAACCGTAGCGGAGCTGAATGTCTGCGGCGTCAAGGCCCATGGTGCCAGCGTGGACGTAGCCGAGCGCGCGGCGCTGGAAAGCTTCGTGAAGAATGCCGCCGCTGCATTGGGCGGCCTCGACATCCTGGTGTGCAACGCCTCAGCCTTTGCCCATGGCGCGGGTGAAGACGCCTTCCGCGCCGCCTTCGACGTGGACCTGATGCACACCCGCAACGCCTGCGAGGCAGCGCTGCCATGGCTCGAACGCTCCGGCGCGGGATCGATCATCGCCATCTCGTCGATCTCGGGCTCGGAGGACTATGGCTATGATTCCGTGTCCTACGGCACGATGAAGGCGGCGCTGTTCTTCTACGTGAAGTCACTGGCCCGGCATGTGGCGGCCAAGGGTGTGCGCGCCAATGTCGTCTCCCCCGGAACCACGCTGTTCGACGGCGGCTTCTGGGACCGCGTGCGGTTGAGCGACCCCAAGAGCTTCGAAGCCAATGTCGCGGCCAACCCACTTGGCCGCATGGCACGGCCCGAAGAGATCGCCGATGCGGTGGTGTTCCTCGCAAGCCCGCGCGCCAGCTTCATCTCCGGCACCAACCTGGTGGTCGACGGGACGCTGACCATGCGGGTGCAGGGGTAAATGCCGACGCTTGACAACACACGGCAGATTTCCGACGAGAACCGCCAAGGGAACATTCCGCGGAGCCATGGATCTTGGATCAGCCAGTCAACGTGATGAATGCACCCGCGCTGCTCATCGGCTGCGCGGCACTTCTCGTCTGCATTGTCGTGCAGGGCAGCACGGTGGCGCTGGTGATGGGCAAGTTGAAGCCGAGGCTGCGTGGGCTGGCGGTGCAGAAACGGAGCGGCATGGCGCACCTGCTGTTCTTCATTTCCATTCTCACCCTGCTGATGTCGCACCTCGCCCAGATCATGATCTGGTCCTGGTTTCTCTATTGGCCGGGGATCATGACGAACCCGCACCATGCCGTGCTGCTGGCGGGCAGCACCTACACGACGGTGGGCTTCACCAATGATTCGCTGCCGGAGCGCTGGCAGCTGCTGGAAGTCATCATGGCGGTGAGCGGCCTGTTCGCCTTCGCCTGGAGCACGTCGATCTTCTATGGCCTGTCGCAGCAGATCTACCGCGAGGAAGACTAGACGCGCGACAGGAAGGCCTCGACCTCGTCACGCGTCGGGGCAGCAGCCGACGCGCCCTTTTTCGTTGTCGACAGCGCGCCGCAGGCGGCGGCATAGCGCAGCGCCATCTCGATGCCCTGGCCCTGCTCCAGCGCGTGGGCGAGGCCGCCGTTGAAGCTGTCGCCCGCCGCCACCGTGTCGATGGGAGTGACCTTGAAGGCGGGCAGGATCTTCTCGATCCCCTCCCCCGCCACGGCGAGGCCCTTGCCACCGAGCTTCACCACCGCTGTCGCAACTCCGCGCGCGCGGAGTTCCTTCGCGGCCCT
>JBEARP010000027.1:0-14456 GCA_041163105.1 Pseudomonadota bacterium | reverse complement strand
GTACATCCTCGGCAGGCCCGAGACCATCGACTTCGTCGACGTCTCGCCCAAGCAGATCGTCTCGGTTGCCGCGGCGCTCATCCCGTTCCTCGAGAACGACGACGCCAACCGCGCGCTGATGGGCTCGAACATGCAGCGCCAGGCGGTGCCGCTCATCCAGGCCGAATCGCCGCTGGTCGGCACCGGCATGGAATCGGTGGTTGCGCGTGACTCCGGCGCCGCCGTGGCCGCCCGCCGTTCCGGCGTGGTCGACCAGGTCGATGCCAAGCGTATCGTCATCCGCGCCACGGAGGAGACCGATCCGTCCAAGTCGGGCGTGGACATCTACACCCTCGCCAAGTTCCAGCGCTCGAACCAGAACACCTGCATCAACCAGCGTCCGCTGGTGCGCGTGGGTGACCGCGTCAAGGCCGGCGACATCATCGCCGACGGCCCGTCGACGGATCTGGGCGATCTCGCTCTCGGCCAGAACGTGCTCGTCGCGTTCATGCCTTGGAACGGCTACAACTTCGAGGACTCGATCCTGCTCTCCGAGCGGATCGTGAAGGACGACGTGTTCACCTCCATCCACATCGAGGAATTCGACGTGATGGCGCGCGACACCAAGCTCGGACCTGAGGAAATCACCCGCGACATTCCGAACGTCGGCGAGGAGGCCCTCAAGAACCTCGACGAAGCCGGCATCGTCTACATCGGCGCCGAAGTGAAGCCGGGCGACATCCTCTGCGGCAAGATCACCCCGAAGGGCGAAAGCCCGATGACACCGGAAGAAAAGCTTCTGCGTGCCATTTTTGGCGAAAAGGCTTCCGACGTGCGTGACACGTCGCTCCGCCTGCCGCCGGGTGTCTCCGGCACGGTGGTCGAAGTGCGCGTGTTCAACCGCCACGGTGTGGACAAGGACGAGCGTGCCCAGGCCATCGAGAAGGAAGAGATCGAGCGGCTCGCCAAGGACCGCGACGACGAACTCGAGATCCTCGACCGCAACTCCTACGGCCGTCTCAAGCTGTTCCTCGCCGGGAAGTCTGCCACCAGCGGACCGAAGGGCCACAAGATCGAAGGCAAGATCACCGAGAAGATCCTCGATGATGTGCCTCAGTCGCAGTGGTGGAACATTGCGCTCGGTGATGAGAAGGCGATGGGCGAACTCGAGGCCATGAAGCAGCAGTACGACGAGTCGAAGAAGCGCCTCGACACGCGCTTCCATGACAAGGTCGACAAGTTGCAGCGCGGCGACGAGCTGCCGCCGGGCGTGATGAAGATGGTCAAGGTCTTCGTCGCCGTGAAGCGCAAGATCCAGCCGGGCGACAAGATGGCTGGCCGTCACGGTAACAAGGGTGTGGTCTCCCGTATCGTTCCGATCGAGGACATGCCGTTCCTCGAGGACGGCACGCATGTTGACGTGGTGCTGAACCCGCTGGGCGTGCCCTCGCGCATGAACGTCGGTCAGATCCTCGAGACGCATCTGGGCTGGGCCTGTGCCGGCATGGGCCGCAAGATTGGCGCCATGCTCGACGCACTGCGTGACAACAAGGACGTCAAGCCGCTGCGCACCGAGCTGAGCCGCATCTATGGCAAGCACGAAGAGCTGGAGAGCCTGGACGACAAGTCTCTCGTCGAAGCTGCCGAGAACCTGCGCCGCGGCGTTCCCATCGCCACGCCCGTCTTCGACGGTGCGCGCGAGGAGGACATCGCAGCCATGCTGAAGGACGCCGGCCTCTCGACCTCTGGTCAGGTCACGCTGTTCGACGGCCGCTCGGGCGAGCCCTTCGATCGTCAGGTCACCGTGGGCTACATCTACATGCTCAAGCTGCACCACCTCGTGGACGACAAGATCCACGCCCGCTCCATTGGTCCGTACTCGCTTGTTACCCAGCAGCCGCTGGGCGGCAAGGCGCAGTTCGGTGGCCAGCGCTTCGGCGAAATGGAAGTGTGGGCACTAGAAGCCTACGGAGCCGCCTATACGCTGCAGGAAATGCTCACCATCAAGTCGGACGACGTCGCGGGCCGCACCAAGGTCTATGAGGCGATCGTGCGCGGTGATGACACCTTCGAGGCGGGCATTCCCGAAAGCTTCAACGTTCTCGTCAAGGAAATGCGGTCACTGAGCCTCAACGTCGAGCTCCAGAACTCGCAGCAGAACGTCTCCGGTTAAGTTTCGGCAGCGGGAGGGAAGCCTCCCGCTGACCACCCAATAGAATTCGAAAATCCCCGCGGGCTGCGCGCGCCCCGCACAAAATGGAGAAGTGGCCGATGAACCAAGAGGTCATGAACGTCTTCAACCCGGCAACGCCGGCACCGACCTTCGACCAGATCCGCATCTCGATCGCCAGCCCGGAGAAGATCCTGTCCTGGTCGTTCGGCGAGATCAAGAAGCCTGAGACCATCAACTACCGCACCTTCAAGCCGGAGCGGGACGGGCTTTTCTGCGCCCGCATCTTCGGGCCGGTGAAGGATTATGAGTGCCTGTGCGGCAAGTACAAGCGGATGAAGTACAAGGGCATAATCTGCGAAAAGTGCGGCGTGGAAGTCACCCTGTCGAAGGTCCGGCGTGAGCGCATGGGCCACATCGAGCTGGCTGCTCCCGTCGCCCACATCTGGTTCCTGAAGTCGCTTCCCAGCCGCATCTCGATGCTGCTCGACATGACGCTGAAGGACGTGGAACGCATCCTCTACTTCGAGAATTACATCGTCCTCGAGCCGGGCCTCACGCCGATGAAGCTGCACCAGCTTCTTTCGGAGAGCGAGTACATCAAGGCGCAGGAGGACTACGGCGAGGACGCTTTCACGGCAGGCATCGGTGCCGAAGCCGTGCGCGACATGCTGATGTCGATCAACCTCGAGCAGCTGCGTGACCAGCTCCGCGAAGACCTGAAGAACGCCACTGGCGACCTGAAGCCCAAGAAGATCGCCAAGCGCCTGAAGCTGGTCGAGAGCTTCCTCGAGTCCGGCAATCGCCCGGAGTGGATGATCCTCACCCAGGTTCCGGTGATCCCGCCCGAGCTTCGCCCGTTGGTGCCGCTCGATGGCGGCCGCTTCGCCACGTCCGACCTGAACGATCTCTATCGCCGCGTCATCAACCGCAACAACCGCCTGAAGCGCCTGATCGAGCTCCGTGCGCCGGACATCATCGTGCGCAACGAGAAGCGCATGTTGCAGGAAGCTGTTGACGCGCTATTCGACAACGGCCGCCGTGGCCGCGTCATCACCGGCGCCAACAAGCGTCCGCTCAAGTCTTTGGCAGACATGCTGAAGGGCAAGCAGGGCCGCTTCCGCCAGAACCTGCTTGGTAAGCGCGTCGACTATTCCGGCCGCTCGGTCATCGTCGTCGGCCCCGAAATGAAGCTGCACCAGTGCGGCCTGCCGAAGAAGATGGCGCTCGAACTGTTCAAGCCCTTCATCTATTCGCGCCTTGACGCGAAGGGCCTGTCAGCAACGGTGAAGCAGGCAAAGAAGCTGGTCGAGAAGGAGAAGCCGGAAGTCTGGGATATCCTCGATGAGGTCATCCGCGAACATCCGGTGCTGCTCAACCGCGCCCCCACGCTCCACCGCCTCGGCATCCAGGCCTTCGAGCCGGTGCTGATCGAGGGCAAGGCGATCCAGCTGCATCCGCTCGTCTGCACTGCCTTCAACGCCGACTTCGACGGCGACCAGATGGCCGTTCACGTGCCGCTGTCGCTCGAAGCCCAGCTCGAAGCGCGCGTCCTCATGATGTCCACGAACAACGTGCTGCACCCCGCGAACGGGCAGCCGATCATCGTGCCGTCGCAGGACATCGTGCTCGGCCTCTACTATCTCTCGATCATGCGCAAGGGCGAACCCGGTGAGGGCAAGGCCTTCGGCAACATGGCCGAAATCGACCATGCTCTGGCAGCGGGCGTCATCACGCTCGCCACCAAGATCAAGGGCCGCGTCACCGACATGGACGCTGAAGGCAAGCTCTACACCCGCATCGTGGAAACGACGCCGGGCCGCATGAAGATCGGCGAGCTTCTGCCCAAGGCGATCAACATCAGCTACGATCTCTGCAACAAGCTGATGACCAAGCGCGACATCTCCAAGATGATCGATGCGGTGTATCGCCACTGCGGTCAGAAGGAGTCGGTCATCTTCTGTGACCGCATCATGGGCCTCGGCTTCTACAACGCCTACAAGGCGGGTATCTCCTTCGGCAAGGACGACATGGTCATCCCCGAGACCAAGGAGAAGATCGTCGGTGCCACCCGCGATCTCGTCAAGGAGTTCGAGCAGCAGTACATCGACGGCCTGATCACCCAGGGCGAGAAGTACAACAAGGTCGTGGACGCCTGGGCCAAGACCACCGACAAGGTGGCCGAGGAAATGATGGCGCGCATCTCGGCTGTGCAGATCGACGAGAAGACGGGTCGCGAAAAGCAGATCAACTCGATCTACATGATGAGCCACTCGGGTGCGCGTGGTTCGCCCGCGCAGATGAAGCAGCTGGGCGGCATGCGCGGCCTCATGGCCAAGCCGTCGGGCGAGATCATCGAGACGCCCATCATCTCGAACTTCAAGGAAGGTCTGTCGGTTCTCGAGTACTTCAACTCGACCCACGGCGCTCGCAAGGGCCTCGCCGACACTGCGCTCAAGACCGCGAACTCGGGTTACCTGACCCGCCGCCTCGTGGACGTGGCGCAGGACGCGATCATCTCGGAAGTGGATTGCGGCAGCAAGGCCTATCTCACCACGCGCCCGATCGTGGACGCGGGCGAGATCATCGCCTCGCTTGGCAGCCGTGTGCTGGGCCGCACCGCGGCGCAGGATGTGATCAACCCGGCGACGGGCGAACTCATCGTCGCCGCCGGCAACGAAATCCTGGAACCGCATGTCGAGATCATCGAGAAGTCGGGGATCGGCGAGTTGCGCATCCGTTCGGTGCTCACCTGCGAGACCAAGTTCGGCGTCTGCGGCAAGTGCTATGGCCGTGACCTCGCGCGCGGCACGCCCGTCAACATGGGCGAAGCAGTGGGCGTCATCGCCGCCCAGTCGATCGGCGAGCCGGGCACGCAGCTCACCATGCGTACCTTCCACATCGGCGGCACCGCGCAGGTGCTGAACGACAGCTTCATCGAGGCCAATGCGGACGGCAAGATCGTCATCCGCAACCGGAACTTCGCGAAGGACGGGCAGGGCCGCCTGATGGTGATGGGCCGCAACTCCACGCTGGTTCTCGTCGACGAGAACGGCACGGAACGTGCGGTTCACAAGCTGCTCTACGGCACCCGCATGTATGCCGACGAGGGTGACAAGGTGAAGCGCGGCGCGCGCGTCGCCGAGTGGGACCCTTACACCCGCCCGCTGATGACGGAAGTCGACGGCACGGTGGAGTTCGAGGATGTTGTCGAGGGCGTGTCGGTGACGGAACAGGCAGACGAAGCCACCGGCATCACCAACCGTGTCATCATCGACTGGCGCTCGAACCAGCGCGGTTCGACGCTCAAGCCCGCGATCGTCGTCAAGGGCAAGGACGGCAAGGTGCAGAAGCTCGCCCGTGGTGGCGAAGCCCGCTACCTGCTCTCGGTCGATGCCGTTCTCTCGGTCGATCCGGGTGCGAAGGTCACCGCCGGTGACGTGCTCGCCCGTATCCCGCTCGAGAGTGCCAAGACGCGCGACATCACCGGCGGCCTGCCGCGTGTTGCCGAGCTCTTCGAGGCCCGTCGCCCCAAGGATCACGCGATCATCGCGGAGATCTCGGGCCGCGTCGAATTCGGCCGCGACTACAAGAACAAGCGCCGCATCCGCATCGTTCCGACCGAGGAAGGTGTGGAGGCCGTCGAGTATCTGATCCCGAAGGGCAAGCACCTTCCCGTCCAGGAAGGCGACTTCATCGAGAAGGGCGAATACATCATGGACGGCAACCCCGCGCCGCATGACATTCTGGACATCAAGGGCGTGGAGGAACTCGCCTCCTACCTCGTCAACGAGATCCAGGAAGTCTATCGACTGCAGGGCGTGAACATCAACGACAAGCACATCGAGGTGATCGTTCGCCAGATGCTGCAGAAGGTCGAGATCACCGACTCGGGCGACTCGACACTGTTGCTTGGCGAGCAGGTGGACCGCGAGGAACTCGACCACGAGAACTCCAAGCTGATCGCCGAGGGTCTGCGCCCGGCAGCCGGCAAGCCGGTTCTGCTCGGCATCACCAAGGCCTCGCTGCAGACGCGCTCGTTCATCTCGGCGGCCTCCTTCCAGGAGACCACGCGCGTGCTCACCGAAGCCTCGATCATCGGCAAGGTGGATACGCTCGAGGGCCTCAAGGAGAACGTCATCGTCGGCCGCCTCATTCCGGCGGGCACCGGTGGTATGCTTTCGAGGCTCCGCGCCGTCGCCGACAAGCGCGACACGCTGATCCTCGAGGAGCAGGCCAAGGCCTCGGAGCTTCCTGCCGCCGAATAAGGCTGGCAGAGACACGAAATGAAAAAGGCCCGGTCACGCGACCGGGCCTTTTCCGCTATCTGCAAGCGCGCTGAAAGTTACCGGCGCGGACGTGCTCTGCGGTTTCTTTCGCTGCCCCTCATGAAAGATGCCCGGGACAAGCCCGGGCATGATGGTGAGTGATAGTGGGGACTGTCGCCTTACAGTGGATAATCCCGTGCCGGCTCGATGCCGCAGGTTTCGATGAACTTCTTCATGTTGTGGACCTCGTCCTTCGAAAGGCCATGGTCAGAGCCGTGGAAGGTTGCGGTGTGGCCATTCATGTTCACCATGAGGCGGCCATGGCCGGAGTGGCTGAGTTCGGCGCCCATCTCCTTGAACACCGGCTCAACCTCGTGGAGGTGGATGTTACCCGGCAGCGGGTGGCTGAACAGGCTGTGCAAAACCTTGCGGTGCTTGTGATTCATGTCTGTCTCCTCGTTGTGAGAAGACTTTAGCCAGCCCCCCGGCGGCGCTGCTTTGATTTTGATCAACCCTCGAGCGCCGCGCGTATCCGCGCTGCATGGTCAGCAAGAAGAGTGTGGTCCGCCATCTTGCCGGAATGGGGCCGGAGTGGCATGCCCTCGTGGCGCGGTAGAACGTGAAAGTGAAGGTGGAACACCGTTTGCCCGGCCGCAGGTTCGTTGAACTGCTGGATCAGGACGCCCTCAGATCCGAAGGCGGCCTTGGCTGCATTGGCTACCTTTCGGACGGTTGCAATCAGTGCTCCCAAATCCTTGGGGTCAGCGTCCAGCAGGTTGCGGGACGGCATCTTGGGGATGACCAGCGTGTGGCCGTCGGCCTGGGGCATCACGTCCATGAAGGCCAGTGTGTGGGCGTCCTCATAAACCTTGTGGCAGGGGATCTCGCCCCGCAGGATCTTGCCGAAGATGTTGTTGCTGTCGTAGCTCATCTGTTTCGTCCCTCTAGAAGTCCTGTTCCTGGCGGAATGGCGAGTGTGCCGCAAGCGCCTGCTGCTCCGCGTCGATGCCCGCGCGCTCGGCCTTCAGGTAGTCGGCCACGGCCCGCTGCAGCCCCGGGTGGGCAAGGTAATGCAGGCTGTAGGTCTTCTGCGGCAGGTAGCCGCGCGCCAGCTTGTGGGCGCCCTGTGCGCCTGCCTCCACGCGCGTCAGCTGGCGGCTGATGGCGAAGTCGATGGCCTGATAATAGCAGGTCTCGAAATGCAGGTTGTCGTGATATTCGAGGGCGCCCCAGTTCCGGCCATAGAGCGCATGCGAACCAATGAAGTTGAGCGCTCCCGCGATCAGCTTGCCGCCGCGTTCGGCCATCACCAGAAGGATGTGCTCGCTCATCGCCGCACCGATCATGCTGAAGAACGTTCGGTTCAGGTAGGGCGAACCCCACTTGCGCGCACCTGTGTCCATGTAAAAGTCGTGGAAGGCATCCCAGTGTCGCTCCTCGATGTCCTTGCCGGTCAGGGCATGCATTGTAATCCCGGCTTTGGCCACCGAGGCCCGCTCCTTGCGGATGTTCTTGCGCTTCTGCGAAGACAGAGAGCCAAGAAAATCATTGAAGCTTGCATATCCATTGTTGGTCCAGTGGAACTGGATGTCGGTGCGCTGGAGCCACAGTTTTCCGCCGAGTGCCTGCCAGTCGCGTTCCGGCAAGAAGGTGATGTGCACGGAAGACGCTTCCTCCTGTGTGCACAGCGCTATGAGGCCGGAGGCGAGCTCGCGCCGCTGAGCTTCCGTTTCCGCCAGCAGACGCGGCCCGGTGACGGGCGAGAAGGGCACCGACACCTGCATCTTGGGATAATAGCGGCCGCCGGCGCGCTCATAGGCGTCGGCCCAGCCATAGTCGAAGACATATTCGCCCTGTGAGTGGCGCTTGCGGTAGCAGGGAACGATGCCGGTGATGCGGTCCGCGTCTTCCATCACCAGGTGGCGCGGAGACCAGCCGGTCTGTGCCACGGCACAAGCTGATTCTTCGACGCAGCGGAAGAAGTCATGACTGACGAGCGGATTGAACTCGGACCCTTGCGGATTCGCCAGCCGGTCCCAATCCTCCCGTGCAATCGACAGGGCACTGGTGACTGCCTTCAGCATGTCACGCGGCAAAGCCTTCGAAGGTGATTTGGTCCGAGCATCGCATGGCCATTACGGCCTGTTGGGGCGAGCGGATTGTCCAGGTGATCACCGGCATGCCGGCTGCCCGCAAGGCGGTTATCGGTGCCCAGGGCAGTTGTTCATAGTAGAACGAGACGAAATCCGGCCGCGTGCGGGCAAGATGCGAGAAGGTGCGCAGCTCCATCTGCTTGGCCAGAGGCAGGAAGCTGTAATCGGATCCATCCACCCGTTCCGCGACGATGCCCCGCATTGCACCGGGTGAGAGGCGCCGAACCGCGGCGATCGCGTCCGGGTCGAAGGACATGAGGCAATAGGGCCCTGAATAGTTCTTCAGAACCGATACGGCACGCTCGGCTAGCCTTTCATCGCCATCCCAGTGTGACTTCAGCTCGATCACCAGCGGTACGTGGCCCTGCACTTGCGCCAGCAAATCGGAGAGTGTCTGCACCTTGTCGGTCGAGTTGCGGATGACGAGCTCCTTCAACTCGGTCGTGGTGAGGTCTTTCACCATGCCGTGCCCCTCGGTGAGGCGTTCGAGGTGTTCGTCATGGAACACCACCGCCTCGCCGTCCTTCGTCAGCTGCAGGTCGCACTCGATGGCATAGCCTTTGGTGATGGCAGCCGCGAAGGCGGAGACGGTGTTCTCCACCACGCCCTTGCCGAAGTCATGCAGCCCGCGATGTGCGATAGGGCGCGCGGTGAGAAAGTCCATCGCGCGGCTTGTCGATGCAGGCATGGTCACTCCACTTCGATGATGGCCTCGACCTCGGTCGAGATACCCATCGGAAGCGAGGGTGAGGCGACGGCGGAGCGCGCGTGGCGGCCCTTGTCGCCGAACACTTCGACCATCAGGTCCGAGGCGCCGTTGATCACCTTCGGATGATCCTTGAAGGAAGGGGTGGCGTTCACGAAACCCAGCAGCTTCACAACGCGCTTCACGCGGTCGAGGTCGCCGCCGCAGGCGTCCTTAAGCTGGGCAAGCACGTTGATGCCGCACAGCCTGGCCGACTTGGCGCCATCTTCGAGCGAGACGTCAGCGCCGAGGCAGCCGGGATAGACGACCTTGCCATCCTCCACCGGACCCTGGCCGGAAATGAACACCAGGTTCCCCGTGCGCACCCAGGGCACGTAGTTGGCGACGGGTTTGGCTGCCTCCGGCAGTGTGATGCCCAGTTCTGCGAGCCGCTTGTCGATCTGTCCCATGGTCGTCTCCTGTCAGGCGGGGCCATGCCCCTTGAGTGGGTGGCAGATTGGCCGCTCGGGTGTCCGGAATCAAGCGCGCCCATGCGGGTGAGGCATGGGCGCTGATGTGAGGTGCCGCGGCTTTGACGAGCCGGGCGTGGCCTACTGGTTGGTGCAGCTTACGCCAAGATTCTGGACGATGATCTGCTGGTCGGTCGAATTGGTATAGCCGTCGGTGTTGACGTCATACCAGCTCGATCCGGTCGTGCGCCGTGCCATGCTACGATAGTTGCGCAGGTCCTGCATGTTCACCACGCCGTCGTCATTGCCGTCACCCAGCGCCAGGCAGTTGGGTTCCGAGGCCAGCAGGTTGTTCAGGTAGCTCGTCAGCTCGTTGTACTTGATCAGGTCGGGCTCGTTGTAGGGCGTGGGTATCATGCGGTTTGCCGTGTCGAGGAGCGGGGCATCGGGGGCGATCGGGTTCGACTGACCCACGGTGTAAAGCTCGTTCTCGGTGGTCTCAACGCAACCTGTGGAGCTGTTGGGATCGTAGTCATTGTATTGGTTGCGGACCAGCTTGAAGCCAAGCTTGTCTCGCACCGCCATGCTGGTGGTGGGGATGACGGTGCCGGCAACGCCGCCATTCTGGACGATGTACTGCTGTACCTGACAGCAATACTCAAACCCGTCGGACGGGATCGACATGGTCACTGTCGCATTCGGGTTTGTGGCAGACGTGGTGGTGTAGGAACCGGTGGCGCCAGTTCCAAACCATGTGCCGCCATTGTCCTCGCAAACACCCTTGGTCACGGGGATCTGCGAACAGGAGGGCGGGGTGGAGCCTGGGAACTGGCAAGGACCGTTCGAGCCCCCGTTGGCTTGCAGGTTCGGACCGACAAGGTTGAAGTCATAGTCGCGAATGCTCGGCTTGGTGTTGTCCGCGAGATAGGGGAGCATGGGAACGGAATCCACCGTGCGCGGATTGTTCTTGCGCACGTCGATGCCGCCGACATTGCCGATCAGCTCATAGAGATCGGCGATGTTCACAAGCGCCTGCACATCCTCGCCCGCATTGTTCGGGTTGACCTTGGCGCCGGCGATCACCATCGGCGTCCACACGCCGGTCTGGTAGGCCGTGCCCTTGGAGCGGGTCGGGTCGAAGGGCAGCCGTACCTGCGAGCCCAGCGAACCGTTGTCGTTCACATAGATCACCATGGTGTTGGCGGAGGCCGCCGTGAGTACCAGCTGATTGCCCTGCTTCTTGGCAAGTCCGGTTGCAACCATCAGGCGGCCGAACTCGGAGTCCATGGCCTGGATCATCTGGTTGGCAACCAGCATCTTGCCTTCCGTGGTCTCGAGGTCGATGCCGTTGCCGTCGGGCGCGTCAAGGGGGAGTGTGCTTACGGGGGGCACCTGCATCGGGGTGTGAACGGTGGCCGTCGAGACCGTGGCGAACCACGGTTTGCCCTTCTTCTGCTGGTTCTTGATCCACGCGATTGCCGCATCGGTCTGCTGAACGTTGCGGAAGGTGCGGGCGCGCTTGTCGGTGGGCGGCACCGCGTAGGCGCGGCCATTCTGGCTGATCACCAGCGGCGAAACGTAATGGGCGGAGAGGGTCTGGAAGTCGAGGTTGGACGGCATGGGCGAGGTGCAGGCCGCGTTGGGAACGAAGATTCTGCCCTCGTCGCGGCACATGCGGCCAGCCGGGTTCTTGGCGCCGGCGGTTGTCGTCAGGAGCGTGCACCTGCCGGCCGCGTTGTAACAGGCGCCGCTGTCAGCTCCGCCGTTGGCGGAGCCTGGCACATAACCGTTGGGATAGAGCCCCGCATAGTCTTCGCCAAGGCCCGCGGATGTGTCGATCGAGGACGGGTCGCCAGTCTCGTCCAGCCAGCCGTTGTAGTAGTCCCAGCCCACGGAATTCACCATCGAGAGCTGGAAGGGGTTGTTGCCCTGCAGGCCGATGTGGAACTTGCCGAACAGGGCTGTTGCATAGCCAGCCTTCGACATGAGCTTGGGAATGGTGCGCTCATAGGGCGAGATCATCGAGTTGGCGAGGTCGGAGGGACCGAGTGCTGCCTGGAGCTCCGTGCGGAACGGATAGCGGCCGGTGTAGAGCACGCCGCGCGCCGTGGAACAGGCGGGCATGGTCCAGGCATTTCGGAAGGTGAGGCCCGCCGACTGCAGTGACGCGAGGTTGGGCGTCTCAGGGGCGGGAGGCACGCTGTTGTATCCATAGAGCTCCAGCTGGTCGAGACCGGTGTCGTCGGTCAGGAACAGCAGGACGTTCGGCTTCTTCTTGGCCGCCGAAGCCGGCGAAGGCTGAGTTGCGAGCGCGACACCTCCAGCCACCAGTGCTGATACCAGCAGGGTTTTCATGACCTGGGAGAGCTTCATCGTCGTCATCCTTTTGAAATCCTGCACGGCAGGCCAGCAAGACTCGTGCCGCTAGATTGATTAAAGCAGCTTCTATTAATCTGGCGGGTAAATTGATATCAGTGAAACTACGGCACCTGCCTGCGTGCTTAATGGCAAGAACCGCAACGGGCACACGCCAAGGCTGCGTCACTACGCCGTGAGCAGGTCCGTCGGACGTTCCCCGTCGAAGAACTGCACCAGGTTGTCGATGCACTTGTGGCCCATGGCGCTGCGGGTGGCTGGAGTGGCACTTCCGATGTGCGGAAGCATGAACACATTGTCCAGTGTCCGATAGCGCGGGTCGATGTTGGGTTCGCCCTTGAAGACATCGAGGCCCGCCGCGGCCACACGACCCGAGGCCAGTGCCGCGATCAGCGAGTTATCGTCCACGATGTCGCCGCGGGCCGTATTGATCACGATGGCCCCAGCGGGGAGCAGCGCCAAGGCGGCCGCGTTCACCATGCCCCGCGTTTCCGGCGTCGAGGCGCAGTTGATCGACAGGAAATCGCACTCCGGCAACAGGTCCTCGAAACGGGCGTGATGGATCGCGCCCTGCGCATCCTCAGCCGCGACCGGTCGCCGCGAGTGATAGTGTATGGCCATGCCGAAGGCGCGGGCGCGGGCCGCCACGGCCTGGCCGATGCGGCCCATGCCGAGGATGCCCAGCCGCCGGCCCGTCACGTCATGACCCATGGGGGTGAGCAGCGTGGTCTCGCCCCAGCGGTTCTCGCGCACCATGCGGTCGCCCCAGGAGGCACCGCGGGCGGCGCCCAGGATGAGCAGCAGGGCGATGTCGGCGGTGGCATCCGTCAGCACGCCGGGCGTGTTGGTGACGGCGATGCCCCTGGACTCCGCCTGGGGGATGGACAGGTGGTCGTAACCCACGGAATGGGTGGCAATGATGCGGACCGATGGCGGCAGGGCGGGGATGAATGCGGGCCCCAGCTTGTCGAAGGAGGTGAGCAGCAGCCCATCATTGTGCGCGGCCTTGTCGAGGATCTCGTCGCGCCCCATCTGCCGGTCATCGGGGTTGAGTGTGGCGTCGAACAGCGCAGCGATGCGGCGCTCGACGTCGGGCATCATCTTCCGGGTCACCAGAATGCGTGGTTTGCCCGGCCCTGTTGCCGCCATCATTGCCCCTTGTTGTCCGATGATTATCTTGGTCTGATATAGCACCACCACGCGCGAGGAGTTGCAAGTTTGAAAACCGTCCTGCCGTTCCTGTCCCTGCTGCTTCTGGCGGGCGGCGCCGAAGCTGCCGGCGTGGCGCCCCACCGGGCGATCTACGACCTCACCCTGCTGCGCGCCACCGAGGGTGCCCAGATGAGGTCGGCGGCAGGCAAGTTGGCCTTTGAGGTCGATGGCTCGCGTTGCGAGGGCTACACCGTCAATTTCCGCATGGCCACCAAGTACCGTCAGGAGAGCGGCGAATCGACCCTCATCGACACGCTCTCCACCACGTATGAGAATGCCGCCGCCACCGAGTTGCGCCACCAGTCGAAGGAGAGCGTCAATGGCACGCCGCGCGGCAGCGAGCGCATCACCCTGAACCGCAAGACGGCGGAGAGCGAGGGAACCGTTGAACTGAAGAGCAAGCCGGGCGAGCCCTTCACCGTTCCCGCCGGCACCGCGCTGCCCACGCAACACCAGCTGCGGCTGATGGCGCTCGGCGAGGCGGGTGGCGGGCGCGATTCGAGCGTCGTGTTCGACGGCTCGGACGGCGCCAGGCCGTTTCGTGCCATCGCCTTCGTGGGCAAGCAGAAGCCCGCCGGCAGCAATGCGCGCGACAGCGCCAACAGTGCTGCTGCGGCCCTCAAGGGCTCTGGCTCCTGGCCCATGACGGTGAGCTACTATGCCCTCGAGGGCGGCTCCGAGACGCCGGAATACCAGGTGAGCTTCGACATGTATGAAAACGGCGTCGCTACCGGCCTGGTGCTGGACTATGGCGACTTCGCGCTGTCGGGCACGCTGGCCGACCTCAAGCTGCTCGACGAACCGGTCTGCCCCTGACGCCGATGTCAAAGATCAAGCGCCATGACGGGGCGGACGCGGGTGATGTCGAGGCCTTCCTCGCCCGCGTCCGGGAGATGCCGGTGACCAGTGCTCCGGGCAGCCGGGGGCGCCTCGTGCTGGCCATGGACGCCACAATGAGCCGCCAGCACAGCTGGGACATGGCGCTTTCCATTCAGGGTGACATGTTTGCCCAGGCGGGCCGCGTTGGCGGTCTCGATGTTCAGTTGGTCTATTTCCGCGGCGCGAGCGAGTGCCGCGCCTCAAAGTGGACACCGGACACAGCTGTTCTGGCCCGCCTCATGGCAGGCATCCGCTGCATGGGCG